>JBAXSN010000239.1:0-2734 GCA_037130675.1 Verrucomicrobiota bacterium | reverse complement strand
TCAACATTCGATTTGGGACATCATTCCGAAGCGCCAACGGCGCGGCCCATACCAGCCTGGGGCAGCGCCCCAGGTTTGAACGTAAAGAGGACCCAGGGCTGAAGGCCCGTGCCATTTCCACGCATAATTGCCAGATTGGCGCGGGCCTTCAGCCCTAGCTCCTCAATGTGGATTAACCTTGGGCGTTGCCCAAGGCTGGTATGGGGTCGCGCCTTCAGCGCTGAAAAAGGAGTCGACAAAATTTCGATGCGTTTGCCCTGACCATCGGGGCTTTGGGACCGGGGATGAGAGCTATGGGACGCATGGGAGATGTGGGACTGATCCCATTCTTCCCATAGCTCCCATTCTAAGTGTGGACTTTACCACAACCGAACGGCTGATTTTCAAAACCGGCGCAGGCAAAAAGCGGGAAAAATTCGCTCAGAGGCCAAACGCATGTGCCAGCGAAGCGACGATTACACGCTGGATGCCTTTCGCAGATCCCTGGGCGAAGCGAAAGCCAGCGCGAGGCGAGCTTAGGTGAAATGACAGCCACCCCGAAACAACTCAACATTCTGTTCACCAGTGCCGGGAGGCGATGCGAATTGCTTCACGCATTTCGCAATGCCTATCGAGCCTTGGGACTGGGTGGCGCGATCACGGCGGTCGATGCCAATCCGCTGGCACCCGCTCTGAAAATCGCCGACCGGAGTTATCTCGTTCCCCGGACGGAGAAGTCGGACTATGTCGCCACCCTGCTCAGGATTTGCCGGCAGGAGCGGATCGACTTGATCTTTCCACTGACCGACCCCGAACTGCCCCTGTTTGCCTGCCATCGGGACGAGTTCGCAAAGGCAGGTTCGCGTCTGGTGCTGTCCACCGAACGGGCCGTGACCATCTCCTCGGACAAATGGCTTACCAAGAGCTTCTTCAACCACCTTGACCTCCCTACGCCGCAGTCCTGGCTGCCCGGCAAGGATATTCCCGACCCGGTGAGTTTTCCGCTATTCATCAAACCGCGCGAAGGAAGCGGCTCGGCCCGGTGTTTTGAGGTTCGAAACGAGAGAGAGCTGGAATTGTTTTCCAGCTATGTTCCCAATCCCATCCTCAGCGAATTGCTCCCCGGCCCGGAGATCACCAGCGATGTCATTTGTGACCTGAACGGCCAATTGCTTGCCGTGGTCTCCCGCCAACGCATCGAGGTGAGGGGAGGGGAGGTCGCCAAGGGGGTAACCGTCTTCGACCCACGCATCAGCGATGCCTGCCGCGTGATCGCGCAGGAGCTTTGCGCCATCGGCCCAATCACCGTCCAGTGCATGATGAAAGATGGCGTGCCGCACTATACCGAGATTAACGCCCGCTTCGGCGGAGGCGTGCCGTTAACAATCGCCGCCGGCGCGGATTTTCCCCGATGGCTGCTGGCCGACGCGGCAGGGCTGAAGGTTTCCATTCCCCCCGTGGGGAGCTACACCGTCGGAATGTACATGACGCGGTTTGATGACTCACACTTCATTACGGAGACCGAGCGTGAACAAATGGCGAGCCGTTGTTTTTGATTTAGACGATACCCTTTACCCCGAGTCCGACTATGTTCTAAGCGGCTTTCGGGCTGTGGCAACGTGGGCTGCCGAGCATTTGGGGATCCCCCAGGAAATCGGGTATGAAAGCTTGGAGGGGCTTTTTCGCAGCGCCTGCCGGGGAAACACGTTCGATCGCTGGCTGGCTCTTCACCACGTGGCGGCGGGGAGCACGATGATTGCTGAGTTGACCGGGATTTACCGGGATCATCAACCCACCGGGTTGACTGCGTTTCCAGAGGTTCGCGACGTGCTCACCCAGCTCAAGCGCAACGTGAGCCTGGGGATTGTAAGCGACGGCTACCTTGCCGTTCAGCAACGCAAGCTGGCTGCCCTCGGCCTGGCGCCCTACTTCGATACGGTGGTCTTCTCCGATCAATGGGGGCGCGGCTTCTGGAAACCGAGCCAGCGCCCGTTCCTCGCCGTGTGCGAGCAGTTGGCGGTGAAAGCTGAAAATGCCATTTATGTCGGCGACAACCCGCACAAGGACTTTCACGGCGCCCGGTCTCTTGGCATGGGCACCGTGCGGGTCCAACGAGAAGAAGGCGAGCACGCCGCCGCCGTCCCGGTAAGCAAGTTGCATGCGCCCGATGTGACGATTTCCTCGCTGCGGGAGTTGCCGGACCTGTTGGGGGTTGAGCGGCTCCCTCGACGCGCTCTTTAGATGAGGTAGGGGCGGCTTATCGCCGCCCCTCCTCCCAAACCGGACGGGCGGATTTCCCGCATCCGGCTTTCTAGTAATAGTTTGCTCTATGTCGAGATTGGCACGCCGCTGCATGGGCCTGCCCCAAGATCGGCTCGATGACATGGCGCAGCGCGCTTTGTACGACTCGATCTCTCACCACCGGTATTTCCAGCGGTCGCAGTTCGTTACTCCCAGGCTTTGGTATCCATACCCGTTTTGCCGCCTGTGGCCGGTACGTATCTTCCTCCAATTCCTTTTGGAGCTTTCCCACTTCGCTCGCCTTGTGCAGTTCCAGATGCCCGGTGTTCCGGCCATCGATCCCGGCGCTTCCCCTGTTGCCGATAACCTTTTCCACCGACAGATTCAGGTCCTTCGTCGTCCAGACCTTGTCGATTGACCGGAACCATTTTCCTCCTTCTATCCCTGTTTCCAGGCTACGAGGGCTCTGTCACCTTCCGGGTGGCTCTTCGGACCGTCTTCGGTCATGAACACC
>JBAXSN010000238.1:0-2737 GCA_037130675.1 Verrucomicrobiota bacterium | reverse complement strand
GAAGCCGCTTCTACTACGGAGCCAGAAATTCGTGCGGTGCTCAGGTGTATAGTTTTCCCGACGAATGATCCGGCAAGGCACGCCGCCGGGGGCGGGACTGCTCCGAAAATGCCGGGAAAGATTCGAATGCCGGACCATTCCCAACGTGACACAGGCTTCCAGCCTGTTCCGGGAACGGCGGCGCGCATCCTGCACCGGAACAGGCTGGACGCCTGTGTTACATTCCAGAGTTTGGGAACGAGATTTCCCCACCCCTTCGAATCATCTCTGAGCCCGGACTCGCTGGAAGCTTGACATCGAAGGCGACAAACGTTGAAAGTCACCGTGCGATTCAGCACCCGCCCACCCATGCGTTCAATTCATCGAAACAGAGTTTTGCTTTGGGCTTGCTATTTATCCGCTGGACTCGCTTTTGCGCTGCTCAGTGCTTCAGCCCTTGCCAACCCAGGAGAGCAATACAAGTGGTCAGTTCGGTATCTGATCGACAACAGCCAGTCGGTTTTCTCCCGCTCACAGGCCTTTTTTCCGCGTGGCAATCGCGGGTTGGCTGCAAGTCCCGACGGACATTTTCTATATGCCGGCTACATCCATGGCCGGAAAGAAGACCCCCTTGAAGCGTTGCTCGCGCGGGACCGGCGGCATCGAGGGGGCTCCTTGGAAGAGGCAGCCCTGGATCGATCCACAGACGAGGCTTCCCAAACGGGGGAACTGCGAAAAATCGACGCCACCGTTGACGACTACACTGAGGCGACCGTGGCAGTCCTGCCCGATGTGTGTCCCAAGGCGCTCGCGGTGGACCGCGAGGGGCGGGTTTATGCCGCAAACGGGAATGCCATCGCCATTTACGATCCCGATTTGACGACGGAGCTGTACTCGATCCCGACTCACACCTGTGAAGGGGTGGCGGTGGTAAACTCCGATACGGGAGTCACCGTCTATGGGACCGAACGCCACCGTAACTCCTTGGTCCGTTGGGAAATTGCGTGTAACCAAACCCAGATCCGGGAAGCCAAACAGGCTGGTTTTGAAAATGGGACCGGCGAGATCGTCATCCCTGGCGCCAAAAGCGTTCGCGGAGTGGCTGTGGATGGCAAGGGCCGGATTTGGATGGCCGATTTGGAGGGGAACCAGCTTTTCCGCGTCGAACCGACCGGCAAAGACTTAAAGGTGCTGCAAATTAACTCTCCGTGTGCCATCGCGTTCGACGGCCCCAAGGTTTACGTGACTCGGTGGCGCGAACGGGAAGTTACGGTGCTCGATGACGAGATGAATGTCATTGGGTCGTTGGCGGTCCCTTGGGCCGACCTCGAACTGGCGCCGCTTGGCAATCGGCACAACGGGGCTCTTTCCGGCATTGCCGTTATCCCCGGGCAAGGCTTTTTTGTTTCAAACGAATACGGCCAGACTGCGGGCCAGCGCTCGACTTACGGTCGGATTGACAACGCCTCGAACGTTATCAATGGAAAACTGTACACCGATACGAAAGATGACGACAACGACCCGATCTTCCGGGTCGTGGCGACTGGGGTGGCAGAAGTTGCGCCGACTCCCGCTCCGGAAAGCGGAACGCCTGCGCCCTCTCCGGTTTCCAAGCCTTGAGCCGAGAGCCAGCTTCGATCCTTCGGGCTCGTATTTGTTTAGCGCACTGGTTCTGAGCGCCAACGCTGCTTTACAAAAACGAAGCGGAACAGCGGATCGCACTCTGGAGTTCTTTCAAATAGCGCCTGCGAGAGATCTCAATCGCCCCAAAGGTGGCCAGGTGCGGCGTCACCCATTGAATGTCCAGCAGCGTAAAGTGCTGCTTGCGCAAGCGCTCGATCAGCGCGTGCAGGGCCACTTTGGAAGCATCGGTTTCGACATGAAACATCGATTCGCCGAAGAACGCCGCGCCCAACGAGACCCCGTAGAGCCCGCCAACCAGCCGTCCTTCCCTCCAGGTCTCGACCGAATGCGCAAACCCGAGTTCGTGGAGCCGCCCATACGATTTCACGATCTCATCGTCGATCCAGGTGTCCTCCCGTTCGGCGCAACCGCGCATCACCGCTTCGAAGGCTGAATTGAGCCGGATTTCAAACCGAGCTTTTTTCAGGGTTCGCCCCAGCCCATGGGGCACATGGAACGACTCCAACGGGAGAACGCCGCGCGGATCGGGCGAAAACCACCCGATCTCGCCATTGGGCATTCCCATCGGAAAAACGCCCTGTGCGTACGCATTCAGCAGGAGGTCCGGCTCAATCACAGTGGAAAATTGCCTGCAACCGGAGTTTTGGGCAAGCCTGTTCGGAATCACGGCGCGCTCTGTTTCTCCCGGCTCGCTGCCACATAAGCGCAAAGCGAATCCACCGTCGCAAGCGCCGTCCGCGCCACCTCTGAACTCGGCATCGTGACTCCGAACTTCTGCCCCAGCGCCACCACCAGTTCCAAAGCGTCGATGGAATCGAGCCCCAGGCCGACGGGGCCGAACAGCGGCAAATCGTCGCGGAGTTGCTCCTTTGACATCTTAAGCATCAGGCTTTCAACCAAAAGCTCCTTGATCGCGTCTTTCAGGCGGGTGCAATTAAAGGTGGTGTGAATTTGGCGGTCCGGTTCGGAGCGCCAACGGCGCTTCATCCTAAAGCCCAGCCTCACGGGCTGGGTTTGGAGTTTGGCCAATATTCCCCGCGCCCCGAAGGGGCATTCCATCGTAGCCCAGGGCAACGCCCCACTGCCATTAAGTTAAGGGCGAAAGCATCAAAAA
>JBAXSN010000237.1:0-2794 GCA_037130675.1 Verrucomicrobiota bacterium | reverse complement strand
TGGCTCCGGTGGAGTCCGTCGACAAATCCGTGCTGGTTCCCCAAGTGCCGCCGGCCGTTCCGAAGCCCGCAGTGGAACCATTGGTATCCCAGTAATAAGTTACCGCCCGTGCGGTTGGAGTGGTGGCGAAAAGGGCAAAGCCGAGCAATGCGGGAAGGGAAGCAAGCGTCTTTTTCATAGGATTTAGGGAGTTTGGGGTGACAGTTTTTGGATCAAGGGATACTTGAATGGTCAAGCCTTCTCACTTTGGCCGCACGCCCGCAATCTCTTCTTTGGTGAAGTTTAGTAAACGTAAACCTATATTTCCGCCCCAAAACCCTGATGTTTGCTTGTTTGAGCCGGGTTTTATCCCGAACTCCGAAGTTGTGATGTGATTCGGTTACAGCGGCGGAGCCGCTTCTCCGGGATCGGGTGGAGGTAACGGGATTGCGCCCGTTACCCCTCCCACACCACCGGACATGCGGTTTTCCGCATCCGGCGGTTGAACCCGGCGACGGTTATCTCACCGCCGCGTTGTCCCAAGGAACGTTCAGACCGTAACGGTTAAGAGTGGCGTTTCTGAGGGCTTGCTGAACGGTGGGGTGCGCAGCCATCCTCCATGCTCCGAGGCCGGTGTATGCCAACCCCATTGCTCGTCCTCTGATTCCCAATCGCCGCAACGCCGCCATGCGTCCGTTCGGGCTATGCCATCGCAGCCAGAAGCATTTGCGAATGTGTCGGCGTATCCATCCGCTGAGGTCTGTGACCTCCCGTCGCCAATCGGCGAGCTGGAAGTAGTTCCACCATCCGCGAATGTAGTTCTGCCACTGATCGCGCAGTTGCTCGCTGGTCTTGCTCTGGCGCCCCTCCCATAGCTCTCGGATTCGGCTCTTGAGCTTCTCGATCGCTTTGGGTGCCACCCCCACTTTCCCGTCCTCGTAGAGCCGGAACCCTAGCAGGCTGCTTCGCCCACTCGGGCCGCTTCCGCTCTTTTCTCGGTTTACCTCAAGTTTCAGCTCTTTCCTGAGCCATTCGATCACGCTTTCCAGAATGCGCTCTGCCGCTCTCTCGCTCGAAGCAAAGATCGCTATGTCGTCGGCGTACCGCACGAACGCGACTCCTCGTTTTTCGAGTTCCTTATCCAGAGGATCGAGGTAGATGTTCGCCAGCAACGGGCTCAAGGGGCCGCCTTGCGGCGTTCCCTTGGTTCGCGTCCGCTTGCTTCCGTCCGCCTCTTGCATTGGCGCTCGCAGATAGCTCCCTATCAGCCGCAGCAGCCGCTTGTCCCGGATCTCCTTTCCTACCATGTGCATCAGTTTGTCGTGATCGACTTGGTCGAAGAACGCTTTGAGATCGATGTCCACGACCCACAGCTTTCCCGCTCTGACGTATTCCTGCGCCTTGCGCACCGCGTCATGCGCGCTGCGCCCCGGCCGGAACCCGTAGCTGCCCTCACTGAACCCTTTCTCGAAGATCGGGCTGAGGACTTGCAGGATCGCTTGCTGGATCATCCGGTCCAGCGTCGTCGGGATGCCAAGCGTGCGCTCCCCGCCGTTCGGCTTGGGGATTCTTACCGCTCGCACTGCTGCCGGACGGTATTGTCCCGCCTGCAGCTTCCTCTCGATGCCTTCCCAGTGTTTCTCGATCTCTCCCTTGAGTTCTTCCACTCCTATTCCGTCCACTCCCGCTGCTCCCGCGTTTCCTTTTACACTCAGGTACGCCGTTCGCAGGTTTTCCCGCTCCAGTATTCGTTCCATTAGTTCTTCATTCATCGCCTTCTTGCACCTCCTTCCGCACGGCTCCAAACTCGCCCATCCCAGCGTTTTCCTTCTCTGGGGTCCACCAGAGTTCTCTTCCGCCGCCATGCCGGGAAGTGGCCGCAGTTGCCGCTCCCAGCCTGTTTCGATGCGCTTCTTGCTCGCTAACCGCAGTTGGTCGGTTGGCTTGTCTCTTGGTTCTTCGGCCCTTCGCTCCTTCCGGGTTTCCCCGACTCTCGCCGCTACTACGGCCTCTGCTGACTTCTCCTCCGCCCTCGCGGGGGAGATCTCCCCGGGTAAGGTGCATGAACTTTCGGCCCGTGCCGTCAGGCTCTACAGTGCGCGTCTTTCGGTGTTGGTTGGATTTCGCGTTTCCTAGCACGCTCATCGCCCGCGCCCTGCCTCTCTGCTCTGTTCGTTTTCCTACGGTCGTGCCTTTGCTACGGACTTCTTTTGTGCCTTCAGCCTCGCGGCTGCTGCCTTGTCTTTCGCTACGGTTATTTTCACTGTTTCCGGTCATCTCATTTCATATGACAAGTTCATGCCCATGCCGGGCACACTAGCGCACGCGTCTCGCGTGATGGTTGCGGCGTCCCGCCGCGACGCACTTTTTGCGTCGCTCGCAGTACGAGCCTTATATTCGCCAACCCCGTGCGAAGTTCGCGCTGGCGAGACGCCAGCGCCAGCAGCCGGGACGGCTGCGCTACCCAGAGTTGGGGAACGCCTGCGGCGCTCAACTTCGGAATTCGGGCTAAAATTTACTGCCTGATGATCCTACACCGTTTAAGAGATCAGAGCCGTGCAGGCTTCCATGCGTGGGAAGTTCGCTTCGGCGGGGACGCCAAAGCCAACAGCCAGGACGGCTGCGCTACCCAGACTGGCGTCTCCTTTCGCTCCTTTCGCTTCGGAGATTTGAGCTCTTTTAATTCCACGGCTCCGCCGGCGCGGCCGCCTCCAGGTCGCTCCAGGCGTTTTTTACAAACAGCGCCTGATAGGCCTCCGCGTGGTTCTTTCGCTGGGTGTCGGTGGATTGTTGCAGGAGATGATAAACCTTCGAG
>JBAXSN010000236.1:0-2816 GCA_037130675.1 Verrucomicrobiota bacterium | reverse complement strand
CGCGCCGAGGCGAAGTCGATCAAGCGAGCCAAGCGCCGACTGGGGCGGAAGTAGGTCTCAGGGCCTTCAGCCCCGGTCTCACCGCGGTCTCGCCCAGGCCTTTCTGGCCCCGGCAAGGGGATGGGTGTGGTGGGCGCACACTTCCTCGCGATGCTTCCCGCGACGCCACTACCGTCGTCACGGCGACCGCGATCGCCCTCGAGGGCTCGCCGACACCAGGCGATCGAACTTAAAAAGTGACGGCCGCCAGTCCCGTTACCAGCCCGTGGCGGTCTTGGCATCCAGCAGATCGCCTAACTTCCCTAGATTTGGTGGCTGGCACCTTTTCGCCCCCCTGATACCAACCCGTGGCGGTGTCAGCTCCCAGCAGATGGCCTAACTCTCCCAGATTTGTTGGCTGGCACCTTTTCGCCCTCAGCGGTAAACAATCGGCGGGATGTAGACTAGGCTACGGATAAATGACAGGTTTTATCGGGAATCCATAGCGTATGCAATCTCCAACAGAACGGCGCACTTATCGACGTAGGGATTCCATGAAGCGGACGAACTTGGGGCGAGCCTCGTTATTTCCTTGATGAAATCTTGTCCGCCCTGAGCTAACACGAACAGCAATGACGTCGCGCTGACGTTCGCGGAGTGATTGCCGACTGAGAAATTAATCCGATGTTCAGTCACTCTGCTTAACTGCAATTTCAACGGCTGATCTGGAAAAAAAATCTCGAATGGCTTACCGGACTGAAATACAGAAAATAATCCATCGAGAAGATAGGCCCACAATTGATCCACTAAATCCCAGTCTTCAAAGCCGAGCAAACGCGTACCATTTATCACGAGATCGATCGCTCCTTCTATGTAGAGCTCGTCGGGCAACGGCTTAGCCCATTCGTTCGCCAATACGAAAACACTTCCGTCCTTCAGGTAACTGTGCACGTAGGAGGCGTTCATATGCTATTGAGGTCCGATTGGAAAGAATTGGCCGACTCTTCCTCGCTGCAGGCCTAGCGTATACCATATGCCGTTTACGCATCCTCTAATCTGGCCTGTGCCGTTTGGCCCGATAGTAGCGATCTGGTCGCGATTTTGAGCAAGCACATCGCCGATAGGGTAGTGCAACATTCCTTCTGTAAATCCGGATGGGGCCTGCCCGAGGCGAGCGTAGCGAGCTGAGGACAGGCCCCATCCGGGCCGCGACTTGAAGAGGTGGGTCATCGAGGGTTTCTTGGAAGTGCTTACTCCCCAAGAAAGGAACACCTGCGATGACCCACCAAGACGAACGTTCAGCGATGCGTAGCCTCGTGGAGCTTGCGATCGAGCATGGCACTGAAGCCATGGCCGCTGCTTTCACCACCCTCATGAACCATGCCATGCAGATCGAGCGGGAGCAGGTGCTGAAAGCCGAGTCTCATCAGCGAACCGCCGATCGTCAAGGGTACGCAAACGGATTCAAGCCCAAGACGATGAACACCCGCGTCGGGCAGCTCGAATTGCGGGTGCCGCAGACCCGTGGCTACCGCGACGCGAACGGTCGGCCGTTCTATCCAAAGGCTCTCGACCGGGGCGTTCGTAGCGAGAGGGCGATGATCCTCGTCATGGCCGAAATGTATGTGCAGGGCGTCAGCACCAGGAAGGTGACGGCCGTCGTTGAGCAGCTCTGCGGGCTCGAGGTTACCTCGACCCAAGTGAGTCGGGCCGCTGCCGAGCTCGACGAGCAACTCGACGCCTGGCGGAACCGGCCAATCGGCGAGATCACCTACCTCGTCCTCGACGCCCGCTACGAGAAAATCCGCCACGATGGTGCTGTCAGGCCGTGCGCCTTGCTCACGGCGATCGGGATCGGCACGGACGGGAAGCGGAGTGTCCTGGGCTGCAGCGTCCAACTCTCCGAAGCCGAAACGCACTGGCGGAAGTTCCTTGAGGGCCTCCTGAAGCGTGGCATGCATGGCGTGAAACTCGTCGTCAGCGACGATCATGCCGGGCTCAAGGCCGCCCGGCAGGCCGTCATGACTGGGGTGCCGTGGCAACGGTGCCAATTCCATACGATCCAAAATGCCATGAAGCACGTGCCCAAGGTCGCCATGCGCCCGGAAGTGGCCCGCGACCTCCGTCGCGTCTTCGACGCCGACGAACCTGCTGAGGCCGAGCGGCGACTGAAGGAAGTCGTCGCCCGCTACCAGAAGACGGCTCCTCAGCTCGCCGCCTGGCTCGAGCACGCCATCCCGGAAGCGCTGACCGTGCTCACGATCCCTGCCGCTCACCGGCGGCGGCTCCGCACCACCAACAGCCTCGAGCGGCTCAACAGGGAGATCAAACGACGCACCCGCGTCGCAACACTCTTCCCAAACGAGGCCTCTCTCCTCCGGCTCGCCTCCGCGGTCCTCTCCGAAATCAGCGACGACTGGGAAACCGAACGCGCCTACCTGAACATGGAAGCCAGATGACCCACCTCTGAAAACCGCGATTTACAGAAGAGGTGTTGCTTTATCGCCGATAGTACTTCTTATCTCGTCGATCGACATATTTCTTGGAAAAAATGTCTGGGATTTCTTGAGCGATCCGTCCCAAAATCGTGGATGATGTCGTTCAAGAATGTGCTTAATCGAACTCTTGTCGAGCGTAACTATCACGCCGCCAAATAAGTAGGTGTCGCGACGGAAGAAATCGAGCGCATTTGCTGCTGTTTTCGGGTCAACCGCTCTGAATGGCGACGACGCGCCTTTCGCCGCGTCCGCGACCCTGGCGCCCGCCTTCGCCATTCTCGTCCCGATTTTCACGCCGCCGGCGGCTACGTCAACCGGCCCCGGGGCAAACGTGGTTGC
>JBAXSN010000235.1:0-2859 GCA_037130675.1 Verrucomicrobiota bacterium | reverse complement strand
TCCCGTCCTTCCGCCGCTCCCCGCGGCTGGGAACCGGCAATTCCCGGCCGCCAATCTCCGGATCTCCGGCAATCGCTCGTTTAGGGATGAACAACTCCGTACGGCCATTGCGGATCAACTCGCCGCCATTCAGCAGTCCGGACTCTCGCGGGCGTCGGCGGACGACACGGCCTTTTTCCTGGGCCTTTTTTATCGAAAGCACGGCTTCTCGCAGGCCGACGTGAAGTGGGCGATCGAGTCGGGAAACCGACTGGCGCTGACGATCCACGAGGGACCGCTGACGCAGCTTGGCTCCGTCACGTTCACCGGAAACGCGCGTGTCCCCTCCAATGTGCTGCTTGAAAATCTCATCGGCACGACCAAGGAACGTCTCCAGAAGAAACAGGCCGTTCCGTACGTTGAAAGCGACCTGACGGGCGGGGTGGAGAAGGTCTTGGGGTATTACCGATCCGAGGGGTATCTCGATGCAACGGTTGATCCGCCGCAGATCACGATTTCACCAGACAAAACCCGGGCGGATGTCGTGGTTCCGATCCACGAAGGGACCCAATACCGGTTCGGCAAGCTGACTTTCGAAGGCGACATCGTTTTTTATCCCCAAGCCGATTTGGTTAAGCAGTTGGAAGTCTTCACCAGCAAGCCTTACACACCGCTGGCAGTCACGAACATGGAGCGGAAGGTGGTCTATTTCTACAGGTCCAAGGGCTACTTCACGGTCAAAGTGCAGACGGAAAGCGATCCCGCCCAGGCCCGGAATGGTTTGGTGCCGGTAAAGTTCACCATCCAGGCCGGCGATATTTACCGGTTCGACGGCGTCACCCAGACCGGGCTGCGCCGACTGAGGCCGGGGTTTCTGCCCGCCCGGTTCAAAACGCTTCAGGGCCAGATTTACGATCCCGCCAAAGTCGAGCAGCGGTACCGGACCCTGATGGGAACCGGCCTGTTCACGAGCCTGAAACTAACGCAAATCCCCCTGCCCAATCACGAGGTCCAACTCCACTTCGACGTGGACGAAGCCAAGGCGCGGGAACTCGGGTTTTCGGTCGGGTATGGCTCGCTGGAGGGGATCATTCTTGGAGCCCGCTATGTGGATCGAAATCTTTTTGGCTTTGGCCGACCGCTGACGATCGACGCGGAGGTTGCCCAAAGGTTATTGCGCGGCGAATTCCTGTACACCGATCCGTGGATCTTCGGCACGGATTACACGTTGCGGCTCCGGGCCTATGCGCTCACACAGGACCTGAACGATTACACCAAAATCGAGGAGGGACTCCGGGCGGAAATTTCCCGGAAATTCGGGCATCTGGAGCTTTCCGCCTTTGCCTTGTCCCGTAACGTTGTCATTCACAACAATGGAATCGACCCGCTCGAACTCGGGCCGACCAATTACCGGGCAAACAGCGTCGGCGCGTCGGCTACGCTCGATTACCGCGACAGCGTGCTCAATCCGACCCGGGGACTCGTCATCAACGCCACCACCGACCTCTCGCTCAACATTCTCGGCAGCTCGCTCGACTTCCTTCGCGCCACGGTCCGCGCCTCTTATTATTTGCCAATCGGCAAGACGCTGCTGGCAGCAGGCGTGCGGGGCGGGCTCATCGCTCCGCTGGCAAGCGACGTGATCCCGATCGATGAACGGTTTTTCAACGGCGGCAGCCGGAGTGTCCGCAGCTATGTCGAGCGGAGTCTCGGGCCGAAGGATTCCACCGGTCATTCCATCGGGGGCGAGACCTTCACGAACTTCAACCTCGAAGACGTCTTTCCGCTCTACGGGAATCTCGATGGCGCCGTGTTTTTCGATGCGGGATCGGTGGGAGAACGGCTGAGTAGCGGTTTGGGCCAGACCGGCTACGCGCTGGGGGTTGGGTTGCGGTACAAGCTTCCCATCGGTCCCATTCGGCTCGACTACGGCTGGAATCCGTTCCGCCGCGCCGACCAGCCGACGGGGGCGCTGCACTTAAGCTTCGGGTTTGCGTTTTGAGGCGTGCGACTCCCGTTGCTATTGAGTTGGAATGGCAAACCCGATACCCTCTCCAGCCATGAGCACCGACGAGACGCATTCGCCCGAGGAAAAACTGTGGTCAGGCCGGCCTTCCCACTGGAATTACTTCGGCCAATACGTGGCCGGGATCATCGCTGCCAGTGCGATCGCCGCCGCCATTTTCTTCTCTCGCGAGAACCTCGCGCAAGCGCTTCCCGGTTCGATGCCATGGGCTTACGGCCTGAGCCTTCTGCCGGTCCTGCTGGTCATCGCGTCGGCCGCCATCCAGCGGATGAAGCGCCACTACTGCGTCACGAGCCGCCGTGTGGTGATTGAACTCGGCCTGATCGTCAAAGACTCCAACGAGATCCGGATTCAAGATATCCGGAGCATCAACGTGACCAAGCGCGGGCTTGGCGGGTTGTTCGGCATCGGGACGGTGGAGTTTTCCTCCGCGGCAACCGACGACGCGGAGGTGATTTTTGAGAAGATCGCCAGAGCGGATTCGGTGCGGGATCTGGTGAGGAAGTTGCAGAGTTGAGTGGGGCTTCATCAAACGGCCAGTGCTTCGTCATGCACAAAGTGCAGACGAATAATTTTCGGCATCGGGCCAAGAGCGCCGTCCCCAAAATGGCAACGCACCGCATCGCGCACCATCTCCCGCAATTCCTCAACGGCCTCACCTTGGGTGGCGATGGCGTGCCCGAGTGCGGTGGCGACATCCCCGCCGTCCACCTCGTCCTCGCTCACTTGAAAGATGATCTCGGTCTTGGTTGGACTATCTCACGAACCTAGCCCGGCTTGCAAGCAGGAGAGGCGCAGCAGGGGGCGCAGGACGGGAAAGTTACAGAGTTTCGGCTGTTATCTCAGCGCCAACG
>JBAXSN010000234.1:0-2951 GCA_037130675.1 Verrucomicrobiota bacterium | reverse complement strand
AAAATCAACAACTTGGCGAACTTTACAAGATTTCAACTGCCGGATTTAGGTTCAAAGATGTCCAGGGCTGTAGGCCCGAACCATCGCATCGCGCCCGGAATAGTGCGGGCCTTCAGCCCTTAACCCGAACTCCGAAGTTGCGGTTTGCTGTGGCTGCGGCGCTCTGTCGCCGCCGGGGTGGCGCGTCGAGCGCAAACAAGAGGCAAGAGGCTCAGGTCCACATCGCCGCCCCGACTGAGCGGGGCGGCTACAAAAACGCCAGACCCTGCACCGAATTGTGTGTTGTTTTCAGAGAAGGTTCGGAGTTCGGGTTCAATCTCCTTCCAAATTTTCCTGGGGCGTTGCCCCAGGCTGGTATGGCGCCGAACCTTTGGTCCTCACCAAAAACTAAGCCGCCACCCCTTGCGGAGTGGCGGCTTAAAATAGACGGTTTTAGCCTGGCCTTAGAGGTTCACGCCAAATCCGATACCGCCGGAGAAGGAGTTTGCGTCCACGGAGACATGGGCGTTTTTGGCGCCGACCGTGAGGCCATCAACCCAGTTGTACCGGCCAAAAAGCTCAACGAATGTGCGCTTCTTGCTGTCGAGATCAACCTTCACTCCGACCTGACCGACGGCTCCGATGCGGAAAGCCTGGTCATCATTCGAGGTGCGAGATTTCTTAACAACCCTCTGACCTGCGATAAGCTTTGTGGTCGAATCGTAATCGTAGTCGAACAGGTTGAACGTAGGCCCTGCGGCAACAGTGACATGCACGCGCTCGCAAACCTTGCGTTGATATTCAAACCCAAGCGCGAGTTCGTGCATGGAAAGATCGAGATTGGACCGGGTAAGGGTGCTCAATCCGAATGCGCGCGCCTTCGCGCTGCTCGTTTCAGGCCTGCGATCAGTCAGTGTGCGCGCCACGTTGCCCGAAGTGTGGTCACTGTCGGGAACGAACGAATACTGCCCGAACACGTTGAAGGAATTCTCGTCACCGCCAAGCACGCGGAAGTCGGCCTTTAGGTAAGGCGCCAAGCGCGTGTTTTGATCGGCACCGTGAGTCCGGGCCGTGCCGAGGAGATCGGTTCCGAATTCCCGATCGAAATTGGTGACGTCACTCTTAGTAGCTCCAAACGTGGAGGCGGTGGGGTCGGTGTAAAAATCAGCTTTGATTTCACGCGACAGCACGCCGGCCGAAATGCTCAAGCGCGATTCGGTTTCAACCGGAACAATGACCTTCTTATCAACTGAAGCTTTGGTTTCCACACCCGCGAACAGCGGAGTGGCAAACAAAGCGATTCCAAGTGCGATGGATGTGGTTTTCATGTGCTTTAGTTTTAGCTGGGTTTTTTTGTTTCTGATAATGCACTGCAACCTCAGGTGACTTTGAGGCAAGTTTTTTTGGTTTTTGCCCCACTGAATACAGTCCCGCTGGCCAAAGCTGCTTTCGCCTTCTCTATCGAGAACGCTAATCAACTCCAACCAGCTCCTGATCTGCTGCTGATGTATTACCGTATGCTGGTTTAGGGGAAATCCATGGGAATGTCAAAGGACAATCTCCTTAACCGCACCCCAGGAATCCGGCCCCCGAAAGTGACCGCTCGACATTCGCGGCGTTAACCTCGAAATTTGCGGGGCTGTGCAACTTTTCGACCATGAATCATAACCGTCGTCGCGCCGTGATCACCGGCCTTGGGCCGATCACCTGCTCGGGGACGGGCAAGAAAACCTTTTGGGAAGCCGTTCGCGCTGGAAAAAGCGGGATCGGCCCGATTACCTGCTTTGATGCGAGCCGATTCCGCGCGCGGTGCGCCGGGGAAGTGCATGATTGGGACCCCTCCTCTTTCTTTACCCCGCACCGGCTTAAGCGCCTTGACCGTTATGCTCAACTGGCTCTTTCGTCGGCGTTTCTGGCGCTGGAAGATGCGGGCTTTTGCTGGTCAAAGGAAACCCCTCAATACAAGGTGGGTGTCTCATTCGGCACGGGCCTGGCAGGGATCTCAGGAGCCGAAGCCGAGCACGAGCGATTCCTGAACTCCGGACTGCGGGCGGTAAACCATTCGCTTGCGCTTCAGGTGTTTGGCGGCGCGGCTCACGCAAACATCGCCATCGAATGCGGATTCCGCGGCCCGGGCACCACGAATTCAAATTCGTGCGCCAGCGGCGTGATTGCGGTAGGCGAAGCTCTCCGAATGATTCGGGACGGCATGGCCGAGGTGATGATCGCCGGAGGAGCAGAAGCCCCGCTAAGCCCCCTTACCTTCGCCGCCTTCGACTTCATCAAGACGATGAGCCGCTGGCAGGGAGACCCTGCCCTTGCCTATCGGCCTTTCGACTTGAATCGCGACGGGTTTGTCATCGGGGAAGGCGCAGCCAGCCTTGTCATCGAAGAATATGGACATGCGGTGCGCCGGGGCGCGCACATTTATGCCGAGCTCGTCGGTTATTCCCTCAACAACGAGGCTTACCACATGACCTCCCCTCTCCCTTCCGGCGAGGCGGTGGTCCACTGCATGCGCGGCGCCTTGCGCGATGCCGGGATCTCGCCCTGCGAGGTCGATTACATCAACGCCCATGCCAGTTCCACCCAGCTCAATGACGCCAATGAGACGGCCTGCATCAAAACCGTTTTCGGCGATCACGCCCGAAAGCTAATGGTGAGCGGCACCAAGCCGTTTACCGCGCATCCGCTGGGCGCCAGCGGCGCGATCGAAACCGCCATTTGCGCGCTGGCCATTGACGAAGGTTACGTGCCGCCTACGCTAAATTACCGCATGCCGGACCCGGCCTGCGATCTTGACGTAGTGGCGAACACCGGACGATCGCACCCGCTTCGATGTGTTTTGAACAACGCCTTCGGTTTCGGCGGAATCAACGCGAGCCTCGTCCTTCGGGGAGTGGAGTAAGCACGCGCACGCAGGGCAAACGCATCAAAATTCGATTTGGGACATCATTCCGAAGCGCCAACGG
>JBAXSN010000233.1:0-2952 GCA_037130675.1 Verrucomicrobiota bacterium | reverse complement strand
GTCTCTTTGAGTCCTTCGCTCGCGATCCCAAACCGGCCATAAAAGCCGTTTTCAAACACTTATGAAACCGGAGGGAAAGGCCGTGGAGGGTGGTGCGCTTACTTCAACTTCGGCCATCCGAGGAAAGCATTCCGGGATCTCGGGCATTAAAACTGGGGCTTCTTCGCCCATGACGAAATGTTCACAGGAGAGCCGGATGCGGGAAACCTGCACGTCCGGTTCGATGAGGGGGAGTGGCAGAACCGCGCTGCCAAACAGTGTCTTCCTTAGCTTTCCGTCCGTTGCGGGCCCGCCGAGTAATGGTCGTAACAGTCCGGGCAGATGCCGTGACTGAAATCGCTGCCGGTGTGCTCGTGAATGAAATTCTCGATGCTTTGCCAGTAGTCCCCGTCGGTCCGGATCTTTTTGCAATACATGCAAATCGGGATCAGGTCGGTGAGCCGGCGGATTTGGGAAGTGTACCGGAGAACTCGTTCAGCGACCCGGAGGCGCCGGGAAATCTCATCTGAATCCAAAGGTTTGACGAGAAAATCATCGACCCCGGCCACGGCAGCCTCGTCATAGTCGGCGGCGTTGGCAGACTTGGCAGTAACAAGAATGAAATAGACAAACGCCTTGGCGTGCTCGTCCCGCAGAGCACGGCAGAATTCGATCCCATCCAGCTCCGGCATGATCCAGTCGCTGATAATGACGCTGCTTGGAGAGGCTAAAAACCCCTCCAGCGCCTCGCGCCCGTTGGTATAGGCCTGAACCTCGTGCCCAAGCACAAATAGGCTGTTACACAACCGTTCGCGAGAAACGGCGTCATCTTCAGCAACGATAATTTTCATACGGGGGGAGACCGGATTTTTAAAGTTCACGCTGGGTTACGTCGAGCATTTTATAAGCGCAGCGTGAATTCGCGTGGTTGCTTGAGCGTCCGCGAACCCCGGTAATTCGTCCAAACGAAGTCGCCCCGCAGGTATGGCGGCGCAATCGATCCGAGCGTTTGCTGCAATCCTTTCGGGATACGAGGAAACTTTTTCGGCAAGTGCTCTATTTATCCCCGAGATACGGCTTCCAGAACTCGGGCGGGCAGGTATCCCGGAATTTTTCCGAAATGGCTGCGGGGATGATCCGCGTGCTGTCAACGGCCGGAATCAGCAAATTGGGCAGACCCGCGGTCGGGGCGGCGATGGACGTTTGCCCGGGGTTGCTGTTTGCGCTGTTCCAAAGCGGGCTTCCGGCCTTGAGATACGCTTTGATGTCGCTGGTGGTGGGTTGTTCACCGGCCTTCTTGTTGTGCTCGATCGCCCATTGATCGACGCAGGAGTCAATCAATCGCGCTTCTTCGAGGATGCGGGTCGCCTCGGAGCGGGATTTCGCGCGTGTGAAGTTGGGGGCGGCAATGGCTGCGGCTACTGCGGCGGGACACACGGCGGCAACGGCCATGATTTCAGACGGGGCGCCGCCTCCTCCGCGCGAAATGCCGAACCAGCCCTCGGGGGTGTCTTGCACGATGCCGCACATCCAGCGCTGGGGCACGATTTTCGCGAAATACTGCATCACCTCCTGCACCGCCGGGCCGGTGGCGGGCTGCTGCGCGGTGGCTGCGAGTTGAATGTCCATCACGGTCTTCTGAAAAATGGGCGCGGTAAATTGGAACTGGCTGGCGGCTGCCGGCAGATCGCCCATGAGTTTCTTGAACTCGGGGGCGGCGGCGATGCCCGCTTTCTTGCCGGCTTTGACATCGAACATTTCGCGAACCAGCAGCTCATTGGTGCTGAGGATCACGAGACCCTTGCTCCAGGCCAGCGCCGGTCGGAAGAACGGGAAGGGCACAGGGACGGGGATCATCCGCATTTTCAGGTCGGGCTGGTCGGCATTGACCATCATTGGAACCTTGGCCAGTTCGGCCTCCATGCGGTCGATCAACGCTTGATCCTGCACCTGGATCATGAGCGCGAGCGCTGGTTCCGGGATCACGATGGTTTCGCCCTTGCCCCCGAACGGCACGGTGACTTTGCGGTCCTCGTTGAGGGTCAGAACCACGGAATAGTTCGGGCCAACCGAAGCCAGCAGGTTGGAAAGCTTCAGCCCGGTGGTTTGCTCAAGCTGGCTGGAGAGAGCCTGCGCGGCTTGATTGAGATCGGGATTCGCCGCCCCTTCTTTGGTGAGGGCGTTCCAAACCGGTTCAAGAGTCAGGTTCCAGCTTCCTGCCGTGGCCGTGTGCGCCGGCAGATAAGAAACGAGGTCGCGGGCGTTGGCGTGGGAACCCGAGAGTTTCCAAATGACGCCGTTCCCCTTGCCCTCATAGTGGTGAACCATCCACTTGGTTTGATAATAACCGGGCTCTAGGGCGATGCTGCTGGCCCCGAATCCGCTGATTTCGTTCAACCCGCTGTTGCGCGCGATCTCCGCGATCGACTTCCATGCGGACTCGGCCTTGACCTTGTCGGCTTCGTTCAATTTGGCGGCCGCCATCACGAGCGGCTTGAATTCCGCGATCTTTGCGCCGGCTGATTTGAGAAAGCTCTCCGTCGAGAGGTAAAAATACATGCCGCCCCCCGCATCTAGGTGCCGTGCTACGGCATCGAAGCTGGACGGTTCCGCGGAAACGAGCTTGGGCGTCGCGGGGATTGGCGAAGCCTGCGGTGCGCTGGGCGACGCCGGGGTTTCGGGCGATTTCTGACATGCCGTGGCCGCTATGAGAAGTGCGGCAACCGAGGTCCATCGGAACGCTTTGGGGAAATTCATAGGAGCCGATGTTAGCGCGTTTGCCGCCGCATCCAAGGAAGAAGAGGGGGTCAGTTTGTGAATTTTGCACGCTACGTGCAAAATTCACAAACTGACTCCAGGAACGCGGTGAAAAGAATGGGACTTATAGGACAGATGGGACGTATGGGACTTAAATAGGCCCCATCAGTCCCATCAGTCCCATCAGTCCCATCAGTCCCATCAGTCCCATCAGTC
>JBAXSN010000232.1:0-3028 GCA_037130675.1 Verrucomicrobiota bacterium | reverse complement strand
GGTCATTGGCCTTTAACGCCTCTCAATCCGTCAGCCCCGCCTACTCTACTAAACGTGTTAAGTAAAAATACGTAAATTCCTGTCGTCCAACCGAATTTTCCGATGGACGGCTCGCCCGAAAAGTCGTAAATGTATCGGGCTCCATAAAAAGTTTTAGGCTCACCCCCGCTGCTTTCGCCTACCCCTTCATCTCGCTCTATACCTGAATGAACACGAACGGGTTTCTTTATAAACACTGGGTTCAGGTCACGATCCAACTCGTGACGGATGCGATTCTTTTTATCATCGCCTTTGCCTTGGCCATGGAGGTCCGCTTTGGAGAGGACGCCCCGGCGGCCCTGAGTTCTTTCTTTCCTTTCGTTTTTCTGGGCGCCGCTGTTCTCGCGGCGACCCTTTACATCGCGGGGTTTTATTCTAACCGCGAGGGAAATATTGAATTTTTCAAGCGAGCTGTGGCGATTGCCGGGTGCCTCGGAATGGGGATCGGCGTGATTGTTGCCGGAGCGTATCTCGCTACCGCCGTACCCCTGGGGCGGGGTGTTGGCTTGATTGGGGCGGTCGCCTCCTACGTCTTGCTTTTGGTGCATCATTGGTTGCTTTTGCGCAAATTACGCAGTACCAGCGAGCGGGTGGCCTATGTCGTTTCCAGCGCTGCCGATGAGGCTGAAACCAAACTGTTCCGGAGCTTTGGCGGCCATCATCTCGAGTTCGCGGGGATGATTCTCCACAACGGATACGTTCCAAAAAGCGATCATCCGGTGCTTGGGACCACCAAGAACATTGCTGAAATCGTCGAGGCGCAAAAAATCGACCGGGTGCTCTGCACGACCGGAAGCCTTAAAGACGTAGCGCTTTCAAAACTGTTCTGCCTGCTCCGTTACTCTGGCGTCACAGTGCTGCCGCTGATCAGCCTTTGCGAAGAGGTGGACCAGTTTGTGCCCCTTGAGTTGGTCTCCTCTGAGTGGCTCGTAAATGCCAGTGGCGAGCCGCACATGCTTTACATTAGGAAAATGAAACGTCTATTTGACATTCTGGCCTCCGCAGCCTTGCTCATCTCGACGATCCCCTTGCTCCTCTTGGCCATTGTGGCGGTTAAACTGACCTCACCCGGCCCTATTTTCTACCGCCAAGTGCGCTCGGGACGGTTTGGAAAACTATTCACCATTTTTAAATTGCGCACCATGTGCGTCGATGCGGAAAAGAATGGCGCCGTTTGGTGGGGGGGCGCCAACGATCCCCGGGTGACTGCGGTTGGGAAATGGATGCGCCAATACCGGATCGATGAACTGCCACAACTCCTCAACGTTTTCCGCGGCGATATGTCGTTCGTGGGCCCCCGGCCGGAACGGCCTGAGATCATCGAAGACATCGCCAGAAAACTCCCCTTTTACCAGGAACGCCAGATGGTGCAACCTGGGATCACCGGCTGGGCGCAGGTCAACTACCCTTACGGAGCCTCCGTGGAGGACGCGGCTCGCAAACTGGAATACGACCTCTACTACTTGAAACACATGAGCGTGTTTCTCGATGTCTTCATTCTGCTGGACACCGTGCGCATCGTGCTTCGCGGCGGGGTTCAAGACGACCCTTCTCGTCGAACTTTGCGAACCGCCGCCGTTCTGGAATGGGAACGGCTTAAAGACGAACCCGCTGAAGACGGGATTTCGCTCCCGAGCGTCAATTAACCCCTGCGACGTGCTTGAACTTCCGTGCGCCTTGCCTTGTAACGGAGTTCTTGCCCGTGTAAACGGGAGCATGCCCTCACCGCGACCCTCCAGGAAGTTCCGCTTACAGCGATACCTCCATTGGCTTCTTGACCGCGCCCCAGAGAACCCGAGTCTCGATCCTTGCCGGAAAAAAATAGCGCTCATCAAACGCGGCCGCTTTTCCTACACCAACCTCCGGGTCAGTGAATTTCTGGCCCAGCATTTTTCGGAATACGAGATGGAGGTGGTCGATATCGAAGACGATGTCCTCCGGGGAAACAAAGGGATCGTGCTGACCAACATCTTCCATGTGCTGCGGATTTACGGCTGGGATGTCGTAAAGGGCAAACGCTCCATGCGCGATTGCTTCTACCGCACCCCTTACATTTTTCAGCAAATCAAGCTGCTCATGGGCGATTACCTCGGCTTTCGCCGGAGTGAGTTTGTCTTTTCGATTCAGACGCAATCGCTCTTCGACGGGAGCGTTACCGGGCTGCCGCACTTCGTTTATACCGATCACACTCACCTGGCGAACCTCTATTACCCGGCATTCGATCCGGCGATGCTCTTTTCCCGAGAGTGGATCGACTTCGAAAGCGATATTTATCGCGCGGCGAACCAGGTGTTCATCATGAGCAACCATGTCGGGCGCTCCGTCATCGAGCACTACGGCGTCGATCCGCTCCGGGTCACCTGCGTATATGCCGGCAGCAACGTGGAGATCATCCCGAGGCCGTTAAAGAATGACAACTACCGCAACCGGCGCATCGTCTTCATCGGGGTCGATTGGGAGCGCAAGGGAGGTCCGGTACTGATCGAAGCCTTCAAGCTGGTCCGTGAAAAGCTGCCCGACGCCACACTCGTCATCCTTGGCGCGGAGCCGAAGATCTCGTTGCCCGGCGTGGAGATTGTCGGACGCGTTCTTTTGTCCGAAGTCGCATCCTATCTGGTCGAAGCTTCGGTTTTTTGTATGCCCACGAAAGTCGAGCCGTTTGGGATCGCGCCCATCGAAGCCCTGGCCTACAAAGTCCCCGCGGTGGCCACCCGCATCGGGGCGCTGCCGGACATCATCCAGCACGGAAAAACCGGCTACCTGGTCGCTCCCGACAGCGTGGACGAGTTGGCTGCCGCTCTGATCGACCTTCTGTCCGATCCCGATAAATGCCGCCGCTTCGGCGAGTTGGGCCAGAAAGTCGTTAGAGAGACTTACACTTGGGATGCCGTAGGCTGCCGGATCAGGGACGAGATCATGGTGGAACTCAAGAAGGGGTGCAATTAAAGGTGGTGTGAATTTGGCGGTCCGGTTCGGAGCGCCAACGGCG
>JBAXSN010000231.1:0-3056 GCA_037130675.1 Verrucomicrobiota bacterium | reverse complement strand
GCCAGACCCTGCACCAAATTGTGTGTTGTTTTCAGAGAGGGCTTCGGAGTTCGGGGATTAACGGGAAGACATCGGGAGATTATCCGTGGGCTTCGCCGATCAGAACTTCGGCCGGGATCCCGAGGGACGCTGTAGGGCAAAGGTGTTCCAAGCCATAAGCAACCCGGAGGCATAGGGGTCACGCTTTAGGGCAAGTTTTGTAGCTTGCGGATGATCCAGGAGGCGGCGAACAGGGTCATCAAAAGCGCCACAACCCGCCAGTCCCGCCAGAGGGTGTGGTAGTCCGCATTCTTTTCCTCGATGGCGTGGAGCTTGAGGGTTGAAAGGCCCTTGCTTGCGGCGTCGAGGGTTTCATAAAACGCGCCGCCGCTCACTTTCGAGAGGGTCTGGAGGACTTCGACCCGCGCCGGACGTGGCACGGTTTCTGGCGAGTATGGTTTTACAAAAAAGCTAGCGGGTTCGCTGTTCACAGGCTGGCCCTTCACCTGGGTCGTCGCGACCACAGAGTAGAGCCCCGGTTCATTGGCCACAAAAGGAAGGCCGAAGCCTGGGAAAGTCTTGCCGGATGGAAGGGTGACGAGTTGCGGGGCCATGCTGTAAGGCACCTCGCGCTTGTCCGGCAGCGTGACACGCGCTTGCACGGCTTCCACTCTCGGGGGGGGCTCGCCGCCCATTCGCGCGTGCAGGTCCACGGTTTCCCCGAGGAAGAGTTGGTCGCGGCTGGCGAAGACCTCCATGTTCATCCCTTTCTGCGACTCCTCGCGGGGGAGGAGCCAGGAGATGAGCTGTTTCCAAAAGCGGTCGTATGGTTTGGTTTTGCCGGCCTCCGGCCCGAGTTGCCAGCGCCAGAGCGAGTCGGTCAGAATGGCGGTTACTTTGCCCTGGCCAAAGCGCTGCGTCACCACGATGGGCTGCGGCCCCTCCGGGGTCGCGGCGGTGACCAGCGCCTCCGCGCCGGGCGAGAGCGTGAAGCCGGTGAAGAGCGAGAGCACAGGGGGAATGGACTGCCAGAGCGCTGCGTCGCCGGCAAAGGCGGGGTGCCCGGCGGCCGAGTCGCTGAGCCGGACCGGGAAAGGCTTGGCGCCTTCGACGACTTTCACGTCGGTGCCATGCACGGGCAGCGTCTTGCCGAGAGCGGTTTGCAGGAGGCCGTCGGCGGTCCAGGCCTTGGAGCCGCCGAGAAGGATGAGGCTGCCTCCATCCTCCACAAATTTCGCCAGGTTTTTGGCCCGCTCGCTTCCGAGTTCCTTGGCATCGAGATTCCCGAGCATGACGATTTTGAACAACGCCAACTGCTGCGGCATCAGGTTGGGGGTGAAATTTCCCACGGGGGTGCCCCCCACCGGAACACCATTCGCGCCGGTGAAGAAAATCACCGGGGAGATCTGCGTTTCAGCGAGCAGCGTGCGGCGCAGGAATTTGTATTCCCAGCGCGGGATGCCCTCCACGTAGAGAAGCCGGCTGCGGGCGTCCACCACGTCCACTTTGACCTCGTATTCGTTATCGCCCTTAGCCTTCTCGCCTGGCAGCGGCGGCACGGCTACGCGATACGAACTGACGCCAATCTTCGGATGCTCGAATTCGAAAACCAGTTCCCGTTCGCCGCCTTCGTCTGGAATCTGCGTCGGCTTCTCGGCGCGCAACTCGCCGTTTTCAAAGACTTGCACTGTGACGGGAGCGCCGCGGGTGCCCTGTCCGGAAACCTTCACTTTGAACTCCGATTTCCAGCCGACCGTCACGCGCCGTGCAGTCGTCACGGCGTCGATGCGCAGATCCGGATCCTTCTGCCAGCCGCCCGCCGGCTCAAGGCGCATTGTGTAAATGGGAAAAGGCCGCTCGGCGGCAGCCCAGTCATCCAGGGCTTCGCGCGTGTCCGCGCCATCGCTGAGCAAGAGCATGCCCGCGACATTCAGGCCGGTGGAGCGTTCGGTGATTTTTTTCAGCGCATCGCGCAACCGCGTGGCGGTGCCTTCGAGCTTGATCTCCGACACTTTAGACAAGGGAAGGCTTTCCTTCACCTCGGAGGAGAAGGGGTAAATCTCGACATCGCACTCGCCGGCCATTGCTTTCAGCCACGGTTGTTTTAGCGCCTCCTGGGCCACGTCCCAACGGCGGGGCACCTCTTTGGAAGGCGTCAGCCCCATGCTTTGCGAAGTATCCAGCGCGACGAGAAACCGCGGCTTCCTCAATTGTGTGACCTCGGTCTTTTTCCCCGGCATCAGAAGGCACCACCCCATGCCGAGCATGGCGATCCAAAAGAGCGCAAAGAGTCCCACAATAGCCAGCCGCCGCGGCAGATATTTCCACGCCGAGAGCGCACCGAAGAGCAGCGCTGCGATCAGCACGGCGACGATGTACCAAGCGGGAAATGTATGTTCGTAAACCGTCATGGGGTGGAGGCGTCGCGGGCGTGTGTGCTTACATGGCCCGCGGCATCGATGCTCACTTTCGGCGGGCCGGATTTTCTCATCAGCGAGTTGGCGTAGGTGAATTCGATCGCCGCGAGGATGAAGGCGAGCCAGAGCAGGTGTTCGCCATAGGTGCGCCCGAACCGTTGTTCGTCGATCTGCTGGCGCAACATCGGCAGATCCAGCGCCACGTTCGCGTGATCCACGCCAAGCCATTTCGGGATCACCTTGGCGTCAATGGGAGTGAGGTCCGACTCCTCGCGCGCCAGGTTCACCGCGAGCGCCGGTTTGGATTCCGGCTGCTCGGCGGCAGAAAGCATGTAGATGCCGGGGGTCGTCACGTTTTCGGCATTGAGCACTGTCCTGCCCTGCACGGCGGCGCTGCGGATCGGCACCGGCTTTCCATCCGGCCCTGTCAGCGTTGGCGTGCTCTTGAGTTCGGGAAAGCGGTCGCTGAGCGAAACCGAATCGGTGGCCCACAAGAACGGCGACTTTGCCCCGACTCCGGCCCCGTAATCCGCGCACTGGAGCAGCAGCGGCAGGAAAAATGGGGAGAGGGGGAAATCGCTCCAGGTGCGGTCTGCGGAAACGGCGAACATGAGCACGCGTCCTTCACCGAACTGGCGTTCAACCAGGAAGGGCTGGTTT
>JBAXSN010000230.1:0-3066 GCA_037130675.1 Verrucomicrobiota bacterium | reverse complement strand
GACCACGCGCTTGACGCCGATGTTCTTGAGCTTCCGGACGACCTCCGCGGCGTCGTTCCGGAGCACGTCGGCAATGGCGACCGCGCCTAAAATTCTCCCGCCGCTTTCACCGACCAGCACGCATGTCTTGCCCGCGTGCTGCAATGCTTCGATCTCCCGCAGCGTCTGTTCACAACGCTCGACGCCGAGCGACTCGAAGTAGCGGAGCGTGCCAATCATGATCCGCTGCTCACGGATCAGCCCGCAAACGCCCGCTCCGGAGACGGATTGGAACTCGGTGCAATCGACCAGCGCAATCTCCCGCCGCTGGGCCTCCTCGACGATAGCCCGGGCCAGCGGATGCTCGGACTTCATTTCCAGCGAGGCAATGATCTGAAGCATGTCGATGGCCTCACGATCTTCCACGCCGTCGAAGTGAATGATCCGGCCATTGACCACGATGTCGGTGACTCGCGGCTTGCCTTCGGTGAGCGTCCCGGTCTTGTCGAACGCGACCACTTCCACGGTGGCGGTGCGTTCCAGGTGCGCGCCGCCTTTAAATAGCACGCCGCGCCGGGCCGCGCCGCCGATGGCGGAGAGGATCGAAGCGGGGGTGCTGATGATCAAGGCGCAGGGCGAGGCCACCACCATGACGGTCATGGCGCGGTAAAACGTCTGGTCGAACGGCTCCGAGGAGAAAAGGGACGGCAGGAAAATCAGCGCCAGCGTAAAGGCGATGACGCCGGCGGCATACCACTGCTCGGCCCGGTCGAGGAAGCGCTGGGTCTCGGCCTTTTCGCTCTGGGCCTCTTCCACCATGCGGATGAGCTTTTCGATCGTGGAATCTTTCGCGAGTTTGGTTACGCGCACCTCCAGCCCGCCTGTTTGGTTGATGGTGCCGGCAAAAACCGGGTCGCCCACTTTTTTGGAGACCGGCATCGATTCCCCGGTGAGTGAAGCCTCGTTAATGGAGCTGCTCCCCTCGATGATTTCGCTGTCGAGCGGAATACTTTCGCCGGGGCGAACCAGGAGCACGTCTCCCACGACAAGCTGTTCGACGGGCAGGAGCGCCGTGCCGCCATCCCGTTTGACCAGCGCCTTGTCGGGACGCAGCTTCATCAGGGAATTGATGGCTTTGCGGGTCCGGTCGATGGCGTATTGCTGGAGGACGTTGGAAAACGAGAAGAGGAAGAGCAGCGTGGCCCCTTCCAGCGGAGCGCCGACATACGCCGCCCCGAGCGCGGCGAGCACCATCAGCAAATCGACATCGATGGTCCGCTCCTTAAG
Organism: Verrucomicrobiota bacterium; assembly: GCA_037130675.1. Lineage (GTDB taxonomy): Bacteria > Verrucomicrobiota > Verrucomicrobiia > Chthoniobacterales > Chthoniobacteraceae > JBAXSN01. The sequence continues at coordinate 1,800 of JBAXSN010000230.1, read as the reverse complement.
CGACTGAATGCTCGCGAGCACCCCGAAGGTGCCGCCCGTCACGTAGGCTCCCAAATATAACAGAGCGGAGAGGCCGCCGCCATGGATCCCCTGACCCTCCTCGTGGCGATGCACGAACCAACCCAGCGCCGTGAACACAAAACAGAGAACGGTAAACGCTGCTTCGATCCGGTCCGCGGTCAACCAGCTCTTCGCTTTCTCACTGAACAACTTGACCGGAGCGCCGGTTCGACTGACCTGCTCGAGCACTTGATCGGAACTCAGAACGCGATCGTCATACGTGACCGTCATCACCCCGCCAATAAAGGTGGCGCGGGCACGGCGAATTCCGGGAATCGCTTCCGCCTTGCGTTCGAAATTGAGGGCGCACGCCTCGCAGGCGCGGCCGCTCAGGCGCATCAGGCATTTCTCCAATCGATGCTCGCCCGAGGCCGCGAGCTGGCTGGCCACTTCCCGGATGGTTTCGTCGCTGATGACCGCCGGATCGTAATCGATCGTCAGCGCCTGCCCGTCGGCATCCATCGCCGTGCGAACGACTCCCGGCGGCACGGGATTTGGCGCCGGCTCGTGGCAGGATTCACAACAAGGTTCGGAAGCATCGTCGGATGGATTCATACGGCCCCATCAGGTTACACCAGAAACGAGCATCTGGTGAAATAGAAAAGCTGAAGGCGTTTGAATGGGCAAAGGCGAGTCAGTTCCGCCCCCGGCGGCGTGCCTTGCCGGATCATTCGTCGGGGAAACCATACACCTGCTCGCGCCAGCCCAACCGGCTTGCTAAGCCTTCCTCGCCACGTAGACCGTGCTGGCGGAATCGCGTTCCAGCAGCGGATTGAAGAACGAAACGACTTGGGCCTCGGCTTGGGCGAAGACTTCGCGGAGCGCGGCGAGAAAGCCGTTCTCGGGCGGATCGTCGGACCAGAGGGCGAAGACGCCTTCGGGGTGGAGCTGAGCGGCGAGCCGCCGGAGGCCGTCTGCTTCGTAAAAAGCGCTGTTCTGTGGGTGCAGCACGTTTTTCGGCGAGTGATCGATGTCGAGCAGGACGGCGTGAAAGAGCCGACCGGGAGTTTTCGGATCGAACCCCTTTTCCGGTGCGGCGGCGAGCGCGAAGAAATCCCCGAGGACGAAGCGGCAACGCGAATCGTTCGTAAGTTGCGGACCAAGCGGGACCAAGCCGCGCTGGTGCCAGTCGATCACCGCCTCCAGCGCATCCACGACGATGAGCGAGCGGACGGACGGATGCTTGAGCGCGGCAAGCGCCGTGTATCCTAGCCCCAGCCCGCCGACAACGACATCCAGTTCCGGCGCATTCAGGGCGGCCAACCCGAGATCGGCGAGGGCGACTTCAACCTCATGGAAGAGGCTCGACATGAGGAACGCGTCGCCGAGTTTCACCTCGAAGACTTCCAAGCCATCGAGTTCGAGGACGCGGCGGCGGCGCAGGGTCAGTTCGCCAAGCGGCGTCTGGCGGTAATCGAGTTCGGCAAAGTGGGCGCTCATTTTTTGGAACCTGTCGAGGGCGCACTGGAAAAGTCGTGGAGTGCTGCCGAAAGAAAAATCGGGGCGAGAGGATTCGAACCTCCGACCTCCTGGTCCCAAACCAGGCGCTCTACCAAGCTAAGCTACACCCCGAGTTGTTGTGGGTTGGTCCGCTGCCGATACCAACCGAACGGCGCTTAATATGCCTGTCTCTGGCGGAACGGCAAAGCAATTCTCGGAAAGTTTCGATTTTCTCGGAGGGATTCCAACTTCGGAGTTCGGGCGCAGCAGCCAGCGAATCTGGCGGAAACGCAGGTGAAA
>JBAXSN010000023.1:0-25997 GCA_037130675.1 Verrucomicrobiota bacterium | reverse complement strand
GACCAAACACCAGCGGCATTGCCACAGCCCAATCAATCCCACACATACCGTTCATTATATTGGAACGTGCCTGTCTCATTCCCTAGTGAACATCTCCCGTGGGGATGAGTTGATGTTTGATCAGCGGGCCGATGCTGTCCCCCGTCCAGGTCGTCACCGCCGCCTGGATAAAGGTGGAGACTGCCGCGTCGGCCATGTCTTCAGCCACTTTCCACGGCCGGTTGCTGACATAGACAATGTCCTTCGGTTCCAGCGGGAAATCCGGCGCCCGTCCCTTGAGGATCGCATTGGTGTCCACGACAAAGAGCTGCGGTTTCTTTATCGAGCCGCGAACCACCAACACCCGCTCGCGGTAGGCGGCCTTTGTAAATCCGTCGCGCTGGGTGATGGCGGCCAGCACGGTGAGTCGGGGCGTGAATCCTTGGGGATTCGGCGAGTTGACCTCGCCGAGCACGTAAATCTCATCGGTGTTTGCGGATGAGAAATAGAGGTAATCTTGCGGCTCCAACTCAATGTTCTGAGTCATGTCGCCATCATAAAAGAGCTTTTGGAAATCGACGTCCATCCGCTGGCCTTTCCGGATCAGGAAACTCCGCGCCATGTCGGCGAGTTCCACAGTGTTTTGCTGGAAGAGCCCCGTTTCGAGTCCCCGGGATCGCGCGACGGCTTCCAAAATCGTGATTGGCCGGTCCATGGCAAACGCCCCCCGGTCCACGACCTTGCCCAGGATGAAGTATTTCTTGCTCCGCAATTCCACGGGCGAAATGATGACTCTGGGTTGTTTGTAAAATTCCGAAAGCTGCTTTTCAATGGCGGCCCGCAGTTCGTCAATCGTCAGCCCCTCAGCCTGCACGTTTTGCGCCTGCAAGTAAGTGATGGTGCCGTCGGGTTGCACAAACAACTGGCCGCGATCCAGATCGGGGTGACCGAACAGGGAAAAGTTCAGGATGTCTTCCGGGCCAAGCGTGTAGCGGTCCCGCCAGCAGGCGGGCTTTTCTTTGGCGTCGCCGGGCGATTTGGTGGCGGCGGCGGCCTCTCCTTTGCCCAGAGCGATCGATGCCGGCGCGATGGCCAGCATGAGGGCGGCGACGATCCAACGAGTTATGCCCAGTCTCTCCATGAGATCTCACCGACGCTGACGACCCCGGCAGGTTGCGCGATCGTTTTGGCGAGCAGTTCGCCCTGCGTTTTCCAAAATTCGGTTTCCTCGGCGTGCAGTCGCACGAGCACCAGCGCAGGCTGTCCGCAGCGCCCAATGGTCGTCAGCGGTTCGTGAACGGGACCGGCGAGGCGGATCCAGACTTCGCTGCCACCCCGGCACGATTCGCAGATCTGGCCTCCGAGTTGTTGCGCTTCCGCGATGGAAAAGTTTTCGGCGTCGATGCGTTCGATGCACACCTTGCGATAGGCGGAAGGCGGTAGGGGCATCGATCCGCAATCGATGACGCGCAGAGAGGGCAGCAGGCTCGATGCGCGCTCGAAAAGCAGGTTCCAGAAAAGCTGCTCGTCCTCCCCCGGGCTTGGGGACCAGACGATGCGCGGCCGGCCTGGGGTGCGCTCAGCTCCCACCCAACGCGCCCAGAGTTCAAAACCGAGCGCGGAGGAGGCGCCGGTTTTAGGAAGGGAGCCCAACAGGGGAGCACGGAATACCTTGGCCGCCTCCCAAGGCGTGCGCAACATGGGATCCAGGAGTTCCATCACCAAGGCTGCAAGCAGGCTGACGAACGCGAAGAAGGCGCCGCCGCCCACCGTGAAAATTGCGGTTTTCGTGAGTTTGCTCCTTACCTCGATGCGATCCGCGCTGGCCGGGGAAAACACCCGGTAATACCCCGGCGAGTTCTCCTCGAAAAGCTGGGCTTCGCGCAGTCGGCTGAAGAGAAGGTTGCGGGCGATTTCCAGGGATTGTTTCCGCAGCCCCAACTGGGCGAACGCGGCGGCTTTTTCAGGAATGGCGTTGAGCTTTGCGCGTTCCTGGGTGCGGAGCTTGTCGTATTCCTCGGCTTCGCGCGCCACGGCCTTCGCTTCGTTCTGAAGCTGCACCAACTCCAAATAAAGCGTGTTGCCCAGGAACGTGCCGGCATAGGTGGACGAGTCAGCTTGGGAGTTCGCCTCTGCCTGTTTTACCTGTTCTTCAAGGGCCTTGACCTTCGCGAGCTTTTCGACGATCACCGGGTTTTTGTCGGTGTATTGCGAACGGAGATCCTCCAGTTCCGATTGGGCGGCGCGGAGTTTGTCGGCCAGAGGACTTTGGCGATGCAACTCGGCTTCGACGCCCTTGATTTTAAAGTTGAGCGTCTCGAGGCCGATTCGCGCGGTCTGGTATTTAAGATCCACCTCGCCCAGGGAACTCAGGTAAGAGGTGATTTGCTTGTCGGCATCGACGAGGTCTTCGCGCTTGGTGAATTCGAGAATCTGTTCGCGGAGTTTGCGCAGTTCGGCGTCGGTGGCATCGACTTGCGTTTGCAGAAACTGCCGGATTTCGCGACTCTCCTGGCATTGCAATTCCCGGGTGAATTGAACGACCTCATTGGCCCAGAGATTGGCGACGTTCGCTGTTTCCGCCGCGCTCTTGAAGCCGGAAAACGTCAGGAAAACGAAGTCCGTATTGCGTTGTTCGGCCACTTCGATGGAGCTTTGGAGTTCCGATTGGGAAAGGGAACTCTTCGCCGCCACCCGTTGCAGCACGGCGGCGGCCCCCGCGGCCCCCACCAGCGTGCCGCCGGAAAGCTGCCGGGGCTTGAACGCCTCCCCGGTTTCGCCGATCCGGAAGGCCGAGGGGAGATCCCGTTTGATGAGCTGCACGTTTGCTTTGTAGCGGGTCTTCGCCTTGAGCAACCCGAGCCCGAGCCCGAGTGCGACGCCGGCCAGCAGACTGAATAGCACCCATTTGCGGCGCTTCCAAAGGCCCGCCATCAGACGCAACGGATCGACCGGCAGGCTGGACTGCACTTCTGCGGGCTGGTCCTGGCGTGGGGATGTGGCGTCTGCTTCAGTCATGCCGATGAAATGGCCGTGAGGGAATAAGGGAATCTCTTAGGTGAGGGCAGCCTGCTTGTAAAGGTCGCACATCGCGGTGGCGGCGCGTTCCCATGAAAATAAAGCGGCGCGTTCCAAGCCCAGCCGTGAACGCGATGCGGCGATTTCAGGATTGGACGCAATCTCCGCCATCGCTTCCGCCATGCTCTGGGGATCGTGCGGATCGATGAGCCGCGCCGCTTCGCCGACCACTTCGCCGAGCGAGCCGCAGGTGGAGCTGATCACCGGAACCCCGCACGCCATCGCTTCTATGGGAGGCAGCCCGAAGCCTTCGAAAAGGGAGGGATAGATCATCGCCGTCGCCCCGCCGTACCACAAAGGCAGATCGTCTTTGGCTACGAATCCCAGGGAACGGATGCGCTCTTTGAATGGCGAAACGGCGATGCGCTGGTGAATGGCTTCGGCGCCGTGCCAGTCGGCTCCTCCAAAGACGAGCTCATGCGGTTTGCCGGGGTGCTGCTGACAGAACTGCTCGAAGGCTTCAATGAGGCGGACGTGGTTTTTGCCGGGATGCTCGAGCCGGGCAAGATAGATAAAATAAGGCGAGTGCTGGCCCAGACGAGCCATGGCCGCCTGGATTTTCTCCGGCGGTTGCGGGCGAAAGGTGTCGTGGCTGATGCCGTTCCAAATGACATGAATGGCTGCTTCGGGCAGCCCGAAGTACTGTTGCACGTCGCGCGCCGTGGCGTGGCTTACGGTGCTGACGATCTTCGCCTGCCGGGCCAAGCCGCGGACGACGTATTTGCCGTAAATCATTCGGGCCAAGTCGTATTTCCCCCGCACGGCGAAGGCCGCGAGATCGTGGATCGTCACTACCTGCGGAACGGGCGGGCTCGCGACGATGCGGCGGTAACTGGGAATATGAAGCACGTCGATTTTTTCACGGCGCAACACCCCGCGCAGGGAAGTCTGATGCCAAAGGATGTTTTTGACGGCTGGGCGATAGCGCTCCTCAACGGGAACCCATTGGCAGCGGTCCAGCCATTTTTCGAAAAGCGGTTTATCATCGGCCAGGCCAAACAGAACAAGTTTTACGGGCGCATCGATCCGCCGCATTCCATCGAGCAATCCAAAAATGTAGCTGGCCACGCCGGATTTCCCGCGCTGGACGACCGAGGTGGAGAGGGCGACCCGGATCATTCTTTTTGCGCTTCGCCGGTGAGCCCGAGGACCGTTTTCAAATTGGCTAGCTGGATCACATTGCGGACATTGAGGGCGGGGTTCAGAATGTGGAGGCTTCCGTCTGGGCGTTGCTTGATGCGCTTCATGATTTTGATAAGAAGCCCCAGGCCGGAACTGTCGATAAACGAAACGCGCTCCAAGTCGAGATTGAGGATCGTGACGGCTGGGACCTGGTCCCAAGAGGTGGTGATCGTCCGTTCACATTCCTGGACCGTCGCGGAAGTGATCTCGCCGGAAAGCGAGACGGTGAGCGCCTTGGAACCCGGATTGGTCAAAGAGGAATCCGCCCGGCTCGGCGCATTGGTTTTGAGCAGATAAAGGGTTTCCTCCTCGCTCCGCGAGATGGGGATGAGACGGTCGAGTTGCATCGCCGAGAGCATTTGCACGACCGTCGGGCTGGGCTGGAAGAGAATGAAGGTTCCTCCCGCCGCCTTGCATTGGCGGAAACTCTTGATGAAAAGCCCCAGCCCGGTGCTGTCGATGAAGGTGACTCCGGAGCAGTCGAGCAGGACATTCCGAAACTCCGGCTCCGGCAAAAGCGCCTCGATGGTCTTCTCCTGCACCGCCGCCGCATCGATGCGCCCGGTCCATTTGTATTGCCCGACATTCTGCGAAAGCACCAGTTCGCCTCGCTTCGCCTCCGCCGGCCCGGAACCCCCGAGCGCGAGCAGCCGCCGCTGGCTTCGCAGGCCGCGCACAAAAAAGAGAAGGTCGATCAGGTACCGATTAAAGAGCCGCCGGGGTTCCTGCATGAGCCGGAAGACCCATTCCAGACCACAGACGCGCATCCAAACGGGAGCGCGCCGGAATTTTCCGGCGATGAAGTCCAGGCTCGCGCCGATGCCGATGCACACCGGGATGCCGAGCTTCCGGTAGTTCATGTAAATCCACTTCTCCTGTTTGGGGCAGCCCATGGCCACCAGAAGAATGTCCGGTTTCGCCTCCTTGACCCGGCGGCTGATTTCCTCGTTGTCGAACTCAAGGAGTTTGGCGTAGGCCGGGGCGTAAGAGCCGCAAATTACGAGCTTGGGATATTGAGCCGCGCACTTGTCGATAGCCGTCTTGAGGACTTCGTCCGTTGAGCCGAGGAAATAGAGGCGGTGTCCTTTCTGCTCGGCATGGGCAAAGAGGTGCGGCATGAGATCCGACCCGGCCACCCGCTCGCGCAACGGTGCGCCGAGCCAGCGAGAGGCCCACACCAGCGGGGTGCCATCGCAAAGAACCAGTTCCGCGTCAAAGAGGATGCGTTGAAGCTCGACATCCTGGCTCGCTTGCGCGGTGAAGTCGAGATTGGCGGTGGCCAGATAGCCCGGCTTGCCGCTCGCGATCATCCCATCCATGTAATCCAGGGTTTCCCGCATCGTGACATCGTGAAACGGAACACCAAGCAGGATGATCAGACCGGGCTCGGGACAACTTTGAGAAGAGGCAAGTGGCGTGCTCATGGTTGGGGGGAGGATTTGGACGCGTTGAACAATTCTTCGTAGTAAGCGGATAACTCCCCGCCGAGCATGCCCCAGGTGTAGCGTTCGAGCACACGCTGGCGGCCGGCTTCGGCCAGGCGTTGGCGCAACGGATCATCGGAGAGCATCCGGTCGAGCACAGCGGCAAACTCGGTCGGTGAATCTCCCAAAAGCAGATGCTCACCGTTTTCAAGCGCGAGCCCTTGAGCGCCGATTGTCGTGGAAACCACCGGAGTTCCCAGCGCCAGGGATTCGACGATTTTCAGCCGGGTTCCCCCTCCGATAAGCAGCGGCACCATTTGCACCCACGCGCGTTGATAATAAGGGCGCACATCGGCCACTTCGCCGGTGACGGTCACGCCCTCGATTTGAGCGAAGGCTCGCACCTGCGGAGCGGGATTCCTGCCGACGATCAGCACGCGCCGGTTCGGGATCTGCTGACGAAGCGGCGCGTCGCAGTTCTCGAAATACCAGGCGAGGCCGCTGACATTGGGGGAGTAGTCCATCGCCCCACAGAAAAGCACGGTCGGCTCGGGATCGGGTCGCGGCGGAAACTCATCCCGGCTGAAGAACTGTTCGTCCACCCCGTTGGCGAGCACCTTGATGGTTCGGGCTGTGGGAACATTCCGGCGCAGAAACGTCTCGTCATCGGGTCCGCAAACGACCGTGGCCGTCAGGCTTGCCGCCGTGGAGTTCTCGTAGCGGCGAAGTTTCCAGAGGTTCTCGTGGCGCAGGCACCGCTCTTTCAATCCGAGCCGCAGATTGGCAAGTTCCTCGGTTTGAAAAAGGAGGTCCACCCGGCTCCTATCCATGACCAGAAGCGGCTTGGAGCGCATCTGAGCCCGGAGCGGATCGACGTATTGCCACATCACCAAGTCGCAGAAGTGGATCAAATCGTAGGACTCGTTTGCGGCGAAGTCGCGCAACGCCGCCGCCGCGGCGGGATCCCGCCAATGCAGAATGGTGGTGGGAGTAGGCTGCAACAACCGCTCGGGGAACAGCCGGGGCCACGGAGCATTCTGGAACGGCTGAAAATGCACCCGGCGGGCGAAGGCTTCGAAGACAAGCCGGTGCGCCTCCGACTGACTGTCATCCAGGCAGAAGAGGTCGATCTCGTGTCGCTGTCCCAACTCCTTCGCAAGATTGAAAACGCGATGATAGGTCCCCCGGTTCACCGGATAAGGAACGTATGGATATACAATGAGGATTCTCATCGGAAGGCGTTTTCCGGTTGCGCCGGAGATGCCGCTTTTTCGAGGAGCACGGGGGTGGCTCTCATAGGCTGCACGGTGGTGAAAAATTCGATCTACAGGGGATACGCAGTCCCAGGGAAAGGATCAAGCCTTTCTTCCACCATCGGCGACTACTTCAAATGCCCCGAGCTTCTATTTTCAGTTGAAAGCAAAAAGGCGGCGGATCATTTTGGAATTTATATCACGCCATGATATAAATTCAAATAACAAGAATCGAAGCTCAATTTGAGGGGTGCAGGACAAAAAATTACCGCAGGTTTTTGAATTGCTTTTGAGCGCCAAAGGCGCGGCCCATACCAGCCTGGGGCATCGCCCCAGGATTTCGGACACAAAAGGGTAAAGGGCTGAAAGCCCGTCCCATGCTTGTTGGGGCGGCGCGATGGCGCGGGCCTTCAGCCCTGTTCATTGGGGGCGTGAAGTCCTGGGCCTGCGCTTCGCTCCGACCCAGGCTGGTATGGGGCCGCGCCTTTGGCGCTCCAGAATGGCTATATGCATTCCGATACATTCCGTTCTTCCTGCTTCCAGAGGTAACTCAACTTCCGTAATTTTTCTGTCATACGCCCCAATTTGAGCGTTGAACGCGCTTCTCGATGTGGTGATGCAATTTCCTGACGAATCGCCAGCTACTCGTACCGCAATGCCTCGATCGGATCGAGGCTGGCTGCTTTGCGAGCGGGATAGAACCCGAAGAAGATGCCGACCGCGGCGCTGAAGACGAACGCAATCACAATGGAACTTATCGAAATCAGCGTGGGCCATTCCGCCAGGGCGGAGAGGAGTTGCGAGGTGCCGAGGCCCACGATGATCCCAATCACCCCGCCCATGGAACTGAGCGCAACGGCTTCGATCAAAAACTGCAGCAGAATATCCCGGCCATGCGCGCCGACAGCCATGCGGATGCCGATCTCCCGAGTGCGTTCGGTCACGCTGACCAGCATGATGTTCATGATGCCGATTCCGCCCACCAGCAGCGACACGCTGGCGATGGCGCCAAGCAACAGCGACATCACGCGACTCGTCGCCGTGGCCGCTTCCGCGATCTCCTGCTGGTTGCGCACCGTGAAATCATCATCTTTTCCGGGGCGGATATTGTGGCGCTGGCGCAAAATGGAAATGATCTGCTGCTGAACCGGGACGAGATCCTCCGGAGTGGCAACCTGCACGTTGATGCCGCGCAAAGTGGTGGCGCCCATGACGCGCTTCATGCCGCTGGTATAGGGGATCACGATGACGTCGTCCTGGTCGGTGCCCATCACGGAAAGTCCCTTGGAAGCGAGCACGCCCACCACTACGAAGGGCACATTCTTGACGCGGATAACCTGCCCGAGCGGGGAATCGTTTCCGAAGAGTTGAGTTGCCACTGTCTTTCCAATCACGGCCACCTTATTCGCGCTGCGGACATCCTGCGCGGTGAAGCTTGCGCCAGCCGTGAACGGCCATTGGCGGAGCTCGAAATAGTCGTCGCTTTCGCCCAGCACCTGCGTGCCCCAGTTCTGGTTTCCCGCTGCCACTTGCACGCCGTTGGAGCGGACCTCCGGGCTCACGACGGTGATGGCCGGCACCTCTCTCCCGAGCGCCAGGGCGTCTTCGATTTTCAAGGTGCCCGCGCCCCCATAGCCAGACCGCACGCCGCCGGGCGACATGCTGCCGGAAAAAATCAGGATGACGTTTTGGCCCAGGCTCGCGATCTGCGACTCCACCTGCGCTTTCGCGCCATTGCCGATTCCGGTCATCGCGATAACTGCGCCCACGCCGATGATGATGCCCAGAGCCGTCAGAATGGAGCGCATCTTGTTCCGGCGCAGGGCGCGGAAAGCGATCTTGAAAGTCGAGGCGGTCTTCATGGGGCGCTGGTTATAGCCGCGAGGGCTTCGGTTTCTTTGAGCGCCACTCTTTGGGCGTGTTCCAATTTCGCCATCTCTTCTTTTGCCACGAGGCGCTTGGCGACCGGGCTGTCGCTTAAAATCATGCCGTCGCGCATGACGATGTTGCGCTTGGTATAAGCGGCAATATCCGGCTCGTGAGTGACCATGATGATCGTGATGCCCTGATCGTTCAGCTCCTGGAACATGCCCATGATTTCGATGCTCATGCGGCTGTCGAGGTTTCCGGTCGGCTCGTCGGCGAGGAGCACTTCGGGATCGTTGATCAGCGCGCGGGCTACGGCGACGCGTTGTTGCTGGCCGCCCGAGAGCTCGTTTGGGTGGTGGCCTGCACGATCGGAGAGACCCACGATCGAAAGGGCGCGCTCCGCCTTTTCATGCAATTCGCGCGTGGAATAATGCCGCTCCGCGTAGAGCAGCGGCAGTTCCACATTTTCACGCGCCGACGTGCGCGCCAGCAGATTGAAGCTCTGAAAGACGAACCCGAGTTTCCGGTTTCGGATCGTTGCCAGTTCGTCCCGCCCCAGCCCCGAGACATCGACGCCATCCAGCAGATAACGCCCCCCGGTGGGCCGGTCCAGGCAGCCGAGCATATTCATTAGCGTCGATTTGCCCGATCCGCTCGATCCCATGAACGCCACGAATTCTCCCTTCGTGATCTCCAGCGAGACGTTGCGCACCGCATGCACCTCCACCTCGCCGGTGTGGTAGGTCTTCTCGACCGCTTCAAGCTTGATGACGGCGTTCATTGATTAGAACCGCCGTGGGCCGCCGAAAGGATTGGCCATTCCCGCCGGTTGCGATTGCGTCGCAGTGCCGCCCGTCATTCCGATGACCACGCGATCGCCCTCATTCAGCCCGTCGAGGACTTCGGTGAAAATGCTGTCGCTGATTCCGACTTTGATTTGCACCGCTTCCGGTTCGGTTTTCTCCCCGCGCAGCACATAAACTGTTCGCTCCATGCGGACCTTTCCACCGCGACCGTGGCCGCCACCGCCCTGGCGTATCCCTGGAGTCGCCGATCCTGCCGCTGCTCCCGACCCGGCGAGTCCGGCTTTTCCAGTCGAAGTTGACTCAGGCATCCGAAACCGGAGCGCCGCTGCCCCGAGCTTGAGCACGTTTTCGTGATTCGCCACAATGAGCGAGGCGTTTGCGGTCATACCCGGTTTGAGCTTCATGTCCTCATTGTTGACGCTGATCACCGTGTCATAACTCACGACGTTTTGCACCGTGATCGGAGCGTTTCGCACCTGCACCACTTTGCCGTGAAAGGTCCGGTAGGGAAAGGCGTCCACGGTGAAATCGACATTCTGCCCGACCTCGATATTTCCCACGTCCGCCTCCGCCACGTTGGAGTCGATCTGCATCTTCGTGAGGTCATTGGCGATCGTGAAAATAACCGGCGCCGAAAGGCTGGCCGCCACCGTTTGCCCCACGTCCACGCTTCGCGAGATCACGCTTCCATCGATGGGCGAATGAATGGTGCAGTGCTGCACATCCAGCCTTGCCCGATCCAGCGCGCCCTCCTTTATTTTCACCAGGGCTTCGGCTTGATGGAGCGAGGCGTTGGCTTGATCCAGGCTGGACGGCGGTGCGGCCTTGCGCTCATCGAGTTCCCTGGCGCGTTTCGCGTTGAGTCGGGCCAACTCCAGTCCCGCTTGGGCGCTGGCCAAGTCTCCTTCGGCTTGCGCGACGATTGCCTTGTAATTCGAGGCGTCGATTTGCGCCACCACCTGGCCCGCCTTGACCGGCGAGTTCCAGTCCACAAACAGTTTCTCTATGTTGCCGGAAATCTGGCTGCCCACTTGGACATTGAGCACCGGGTTGATGGTGCCGGTCGCAGTGACCGCCTGGACCAAGTCGCCGCGCGTCACGGGGATTGTTTGATACTCCGCGGCGTTCGCGTCCCGGTGCTTGAGATACCACCAGCCGCCCCCGCCCAGGAGTGCGATCAGGCCAACGGCCAGGAATTTGCCAAGAACCGCCCCGGAGTGCGAGCGATTCAGCGTTGGCGTGGGAAAGGGAGATGGGTGCATGGCTGTGAATTGAACCCCTGAGTCTCCGGCTTTGTTGCGCATTTTCAATATTCGATTTTCGGAGTGTCTTGCAGAGAGTCGCGCGGCTCGCTAAAGACGTGGGATGCAATTGATCGACGGCAAACTGATCGCAAAAGAAGTCCACGCTGAAACTCTCGCGGCAGTGGAGGCGTTAAAGGCCAAGGGAGTCACTCCGGGCTTGGCCGTGGTGCTCGTCGGAGACGATCCGGCTTCGCGCGCCTATGTCCGCTCCAAGGACAAGACATCCAAGGAACTCGGCCTGCACTCGGCCAAATACGAATTGCCCGCCACCACCAGCCAGGCCGAGCTCGTCGCGCTCGTAAAGCAACTCAATGCCGACCCTTCCATTCACGGCATTCTCGTCCAGTCGCCCCCACCCAAGCACATCGACGAAGCGGCGGTCATCGAGACGATCGATCCGCGCAAGGACGTGGACGGATTTCATCCGCTCAATGTCGCCAAGCTCGCGCTCGGCGATCCCACCGGCTTCGTCCCCTGCACTCCATTGGGCTGCCAGCGGCTGCTTCTTGCCAGCGGGATCGATCCCGCCGGGGCGCACGCGGTGGTGCTGGGCCGCTCGATGATCGTCGGCAAACCGATGGCTCTTTTGCTGATGGCCAAAGGGCGCGGAGGCGACGCGACCGTGACGGTGGTCCATTCGCGTTCCCGGAACCTGGCCGAGATCACGCGGTCGGCAGACATCCTCATCGCCGCCATTGGCCGCCCTGAGTTTGTCAAAGCCGAGCACGTGCGCGAAGGCGCAGTGGTGATCGATGTGGGGATTAATCGCGTGGACGATGCTTCCGTCGAGAAAGGATACCGGCTCGTGGGCGATGTCGCTTTCGCCGAGGTCGCCCCGAAGTGCTCGTATATCACCCCGGTTCCCGGCGGGGTCGGCCCGATGACTATTGCCATGCTCATGGCCAACACGGTCAAAGCCTGCCGCCAGATCACAGGGAGCTAGCGGCTAGCGGGTCCCGGATGGGACTTATGGGACTTATGGGACTTATATCAGTCCCATAGGTCCCATCCGTCCTATAAGTCCCATTCCTCTTCCTGCTCCTAGTGCGGGCGGCCCACAGCCCCGCCCCGCATTGACTTTGCCCGCTGGGGCTGGTTGAGTTGGTGTTTTACCCGATACCGATATGGAAGAGACTCATGCCCTGTTTGAAATCCGCCGCCAAAAGATGCTCGCCCTGCGCGAAAAGGGAATCGCGCCCTTTGGGCAGCGCTTTGATTTGACGGGCTCCATCGAAGCCGTCCGGGCCCGCTTTGCAGAGGGGAACCGCGAACGAGTGGCCGGCCGGATCACCGCGCACCGGGACATGGGCAAGAGCCACTTCCTCGATCTGACCGATTCGACGGGGCGCATCCAGATTTTCATCCACGCCAAAGAAGTCGGGCCCGAGGCTTACGAGATTTTCAAGTTGCTCGATCTGGGCGATTTCATGGGCGTGGAAGGCGAGGCGTTCATCACCAAAACCGGGGAGCCGACCCTGCGCGTGAACTCCCTGACGGTGCTCTCCAAGGCGCTCCGCCCCATGCCGGACAAGTGGCACGGGCTTTCGGACGTGGAGACGCGCTATCGCCAGCGCTACCTCGACCTGCTGGCCAACCCGGAATCGAAGGACATTTTCAAGAAGCGCATCGCCATCGTCCGTGAGATCCGCCGGTTCCTCGAGGATCGCGGATTCCTGGAAGTCGAGACGCCGATGATGCAGCCGATCGCCGGCGGCGCGGCGGCCGAGCCGTTCAAGACGCACCACAACGCCTTGAGCATGGACCTGTTTTTGCGGATTGCCCCGGAACTCTATCTCAAGCGGCTGCTCGTGGGCGGGTTTGACAAAGTTTTCGAGTTGAACCGGAACTTCCGAAACGAAGGGATCTCCCGGCGGCACAATCCGGAGTTTACGATGCTGGAAGCCTACTGGGCCTATGCCGATTTCGAGATGATGGCGGATATGGTGGAGGAACTCGTGACGCATCTGGCCGAGACGGTCATTGGCACGGTGAAAATCGAACACCGCGACGCCGAAGGCAACCCGATCCGCACGATCGACCTGAGCCGCCCCTGGCGGCGCGCTCCTTACCGGGACTTGGTGGACGAAGCCGTCCCCGGCTGGTTCGCTCTCACGCCCGAGGGGCGCCGGGAGAAATGCAGGGAACTGCACATCGAACTTTCGCCAGAGATGGCCGACTTCGAAGTCACCCAGCACGTCTTCGAGAAGCTCGTGGAAGAGAAGACGTTCAATCCCTGCTTTGTGACGCATTGCCCGAAGGAACTCGTGCCGCTGGCCAAGCAAAACACGGCCAACCCGGACGTGGTCGATGTCTATGAACTGATCATCAACGGCCAGGAAATCTCCCCCGGTTACTCCGAGCTCAACGACCCGATCGTCCAGCGCCAGCGCCTGGAAGACCAGGCCGGGGAGGAAAAGCAGAACATCGACGACGATTTCCTGGCGGCCCTCGAACACGGAATGCCCCCGGCGGGCGGCATCGGCATCGGCATCGACCGGCTCGTCATGATGCTCACCGGCGCGGAATCGATCCGCGACGTCGTGCTCTTCCCCCACATGAAGCCGCGGGGGTAGGAGGAAGACAGGGAGACGCGGGGACGGGGAGACGCGGAGATACGGCCTTCGGTGCGTCGTCCATTTCGTCCATCTAGTCCACCACAGTCCACACTTGGAGGGTTCCAGGTTTTCGGCTAGAGTATCCCTATGAGACCCTTCGCCATTCGTTGGTTTGTCACCACCCTCGCCGTGCTGGTGGTGAGTTCTTTGGGCACCGGAATCTCGACCGACAGCACGGGGGCGCTGCTGGCTGCGGGATTGTTATTGGGCGTTTTGAACGCGCTGGTTCGCCCGGTCCTGATGATTTTGAGCCTCCCCTTGATCGTGTTCACCATGGGATTCTTCATCCTGGTGATCAATGCCGTCATGCTTCTCATCGTTAGCGGCATCATCCCCGGCTTTCATGTCGCCAGTTTCGGCTCGGCAATGTGGAGTTCCATTCTGATCAGTCTCGTCTCCTGGCCGCTCAATGCCTTTTTCCGGGGGAACGATGGTCGGATTCGAGTCTATTCCCAGCACACCCAGATCAAAGACGACTCCGAAATGAAATCCGTGCGCGGTCGCGTCATCGAATAGCCTTCCTTTATGAGACCCCCTGAAAACCTCCCGTTCCTTGGCGGGGCGGAGCTTCCTGCATCCCGGCAACCGGTTCGGGTTAAAATCTGTGGCATCACCACCGTTGAGGATGCCGAGGTCGCCATCGAGGCCGGCGCGGACGCGTTGGGCTTCAACGGCTACGCGGGTTCCAAGCGCTTCATCGACTTGGCGGCTGCCGATTGGATTTCCCGCCTGCCTTCGTCGGTAGCCCGCGTTGCGGTTCTGGTAAACCCAGCGCCTGAGGAGGCGAAAGCGGTTTCAAACCTGCCTGGCATCGACTTCCTGCAATTCCATGGCCACGAATCGCCCGAGTTTTGCCGGGGGTTCGCCTCCAGGCTCTATATCAAAGCGGTGGCTGCGCGGGATCGGGAGGCTTTGCAACTCTGTGGGGACTACAGTACCCCGGCCATTCTGCTCGACGCCTTCGTCCCGGGAGCGTTTGGCGGCACTGGGAAGCTCATTGACCTCGAACTCGCGGCGGAATTCGTCCAGGCGCACCCCGGGCTCAAAGTGATCCTCTCCGGGGGGCTGACTCCCGATAATGTCGCCGAAGCCGTCCGGGCCGTTCGGCCGTATGCCGTCGATGTGGCCAGCGGCGTCGAGTCGCATCCTCGCAAAAAAGATCGATCATTAATGAATGATTTTATCAAAGCGGCGCGGTCGGCGTGAGTGAGGACAGGGGTCAGTTTATCCCTACTCCGAAAATAGGATCGAAGCGGCAGGGATGCCGCTTCTACTGTAGAAGCGGCTTCCAGCCGCTCTCCGTGGGAGCACGCCCGATTTTCATCCATGCGTGGTGGGCGAAGCCCATGGAGACTCGTTCCCAAGCTGGAGCTTGGGAACGAGAGGCGAAGGAAGGAGGCCAGGGTGAAGCTGGAGCTTGGGACGAGGGTCGAAGAGTGACACAGGCGTCCCGCCTGTGGAGTGTGCGCTCCCGGACACAGGCGAGACGCCTGTGTCACTCTCTGTGGCTCCAGCTTGCGGGCCTCGGCACCCTACGGCTGCCCAAAAACGCAAAGAATTGCTGAATTCGAGTGATAGGCTTATTAATCGAATCTTCTAAAGAAATTGGCTTTCTTGAATAAAAAGCACAAATCGCATCGACTCAGTGGATCGCTTCTTGCTAATAATCCACCCACTAGCAGCAAATACTCCTATGCGGAAACATCACCCCTTACTCTGCTCTGTGCTCTCGGTTGCGTGTATTGCAGCCGGCCGGCCGGTCTTTTCAGCGAACCCTTCGCCCGCTCCGGTTCCTCCGGTCCAGGCCGTCCCAGCCCCCTCCGTCGCGGGGACAGGGACTCCGGTCGCCTCCGCCGCCCAGGTAGCCGCGAGCGTTCCCGCGCCTACGCCGGTTGCGATCGAGCCGCCCGCGCCCATCGACCCGCCCGCCCAGGCGGGAGCCGTCGCTTCGGGCGCCCCGGTGCCGATTGCTCCGCCGACACAGGCGATGGGTGAAACGGCCGCGCTTGTGGGGGTGCAACCTGCCACTCCGGGAGTGGTGGCGCCCCCCGTGGTTCCTCCTTCCCCGGCGCTTCCGGGTACCGTGTTGCCTCCGCTCGAGGCGGGCGCGCCCACCAGCGCCGCCGCCATTGCCATTGCCGCACCCGGTAAGACGGTGAACGAATTTCAAGGGGACGACATCGGTCAGGTGCTCCGGTTGCTGGCGCGCCAGGCTTCCGTCAATGTGGTCGTGAGCGATCTGGTCCAGGGGACCATCACGATGCGCCTCGAAAACAAAACCCCGCTGGAAGCGATGAAAGTGATCGTGACCGCCAAAGGCCTGATCATGGATCAGCTTGACGGCGTTTACTACATCAAGACCGCTGCGGAGAAACAGCGCGAACCCACCGAAAGCGGCAGTTACACCTTCAGCTATGCGAAAGCGCAGGACGTCCAGCCGCTGCTGACCGCCCAACTCCAAAGCGGCGTGGCGCCCCAGTTCGATCTGCGGACGAACACGGTTTATTTCCGGGAGTTCAAGTCGAACCTGGACAACGTGAAGCTCTTTTTGGAGAGCATCGACCGGCCGACCCAGCAAGTCATGATCGAAGCGCGCCTGGTCGAGGTGAACGCCAACCCGAACCAGAGTTACGGGATCAACTGGGCGGGGACCGTGGGCGGGGCTACCAATCCGCTGAAATTCTCTTACGGTGGCTCCAATCCCGGGACGGCGACGCTGGTGGATACCAATCGGACCGATCCGCTGACTGGCCTTCCGGTCAAGACCGAAGTGGTCAGCTCTCTCCCCAACGCGGGAGGCACCCTTAAGGACTTCATTTTGAAAGGTTCCGGCAAGGGGTTGTTAAACACCATCGCCGGCCAGTTTGCGATTCTCAACGCGCCGCAAATGTCCGCCACGCTGCGGTTCTTGAACGAGGATAACGATGCGGAGTTCCTGGCGAACCCCCGGATCGTCACCGCGAACAACCTCAAAGCCGAGATTGCAATCACCCGCAACCAGCCGGTGCCTCAGCTCACGTTCAACGAGCAGACAGCCCAGGCGGTGTTCGGCGGGTTCCAGGACAAAGTCTTTGGCAATACCCTCGTTGTCACCCCCACGATCAACAAGGATGATTTCATCACCATGCTCGTGAAGCCCGAGATCAGCAACTGGGTCAAAGACGCGAACTTCGTCTTCCAGAACAATGTGGTTTCCAGCCCGGTCATCGACAAACGCACCTTGGAATCGACGGTCTTGATCAAGAGCGGCGATACCCTGGCCATCGGCGGATTGCTACAGGACGAGACCAAGAAGCAGCGCACCAAGGTGCCGGTCGTCGGGGACATTCCGGTGATCGGATACGCTTTCCAGGAGCGGATAAACGCCCGCACCAAGCGCAACCTGCTGGTATTTGTCACGCCCACGATCATCAAACAGGGATACGGCACCGGGCTTGAGGACCAGGTTTCCGGGCTCAAGAATTCCGGGGAGGAATACGCCGATCCGAACGGCTGGCGCAACAACGCCCGGGGCGCCATTCGCATCGTCCCCACCTCCAACCGCCCGATTGCGGCCGATGTCGCCAAGCCGGGGATGGCTCCCGCGCCGGAGAAGGGCGCTGCCCGGTTTAAGGTTTCCGCTCCCAGCCGCGAAAAATAATTTTAGGATGAAGCAGTTCAAAGTAGCGGTCCTCGCCGGTGACGGCATCGGACCCGAAGTGATGGTTCAGGCCCTCCGGGTGCTGAAAGCTGTCGGGGTCAAATTCGGTTTTGACCTTGGCCTGACCGAATGTCGCGTAGGCGGCTGCGCCATCGATCACGATGGCCAGGCGCTCCCCGCCGCCACGGTCAAGGCGTGCGAGGAGGCCGATGCCATTCTTTTTGGCTCCGTGGGCGGCCCCAAATGGGAAACGCTGCCTCCCGACCAACAGCCCGAGCGGGGCGCTTTGCTGCCGCTGCGCAAGCATTTCGGACTCTTCGCAAACCTCCGGCCCGCCCTTTGCTTCCCGGCGCTGACCCATGCCTCGCCCATTAAAGAGTCGATCATCGAAGGGGGCTTCAACGTCCTTTGTGTCCGCGAACTGACCGGCGGCCTCTACTTCGGCCAGCCCAAGTTCCGCCGTGAGGAAAACGGCGAGCCGATGGCCGTCGATACGATGGTTTACCGCAAAAGCGAGATCGAGCGGATCGCCCATGTCGCCTTCAAAGCCGCGATGGAACGGGGCAAACGCCTGACGTCCATCGACAAGGCCAACGTTCTCGAAAACGGCATCCTCTGGCGGCAGACCGTCAACGAGATCGCCAAAGGCTACCCGGAAGTCACCCTCAACCATCTCTACGTCGATAACGCCGCGATGCAGTTGATCAAGAACCCCAAGGGGTTCGATGTCGTCCTCGCCGAGAACCTCTTCGGAGACATTCTCAGCGACGAGATGGCCATGATCGCCGGCTCCCTGGGCATGCTCCCGAGCGCCAGCCTCGGCTTGAAGGAAACCCCGCTCGGCCGCTTCGGCATGTACGAACCCAGCGGCGGCACCGCGCCCGACATCGCCGGCAAAGGGATCGCCAACCCCATCGCCCAGATCCTTTCGGTGGCGATGATGCTGCGCTACTCCTTTAACGAGCTCGCCGCCGCCAATGCCATCGATGACGCCGTGCGCGTCGTCATCGGCCAGGGATTGCGAACCGGCGACATCTACACCGAAGGCGCCCGGCGCGTTGGAACCGCCGAAATGGGCGACGCCATCCTTGCCGCCCTCTAGCTACTTTACCCGACCCGAAAGCGTCCGAATCTCTCAACCACATCATCCCATGAACAGAGCCGCATTCCTCGCCCTGCTTGCGCTGCCGTTTTTAAGCGCACAGACCCTCCGTGCCGAGACTCAGCCGCCCGCCGGTTCAGCCCCGCAGAAGCTCGCCCCCGCGCAAGCAGCCGCCATCAAAGGCCACCTGCTCACCGCGCCGCTTCAGTTCGAAGAAAACCGGGGCCAGGCTCCCGCGCAATACGACTACCTGTCGCGCGGCCGCGAGTGCTCCGTGCTGCTCCGCTCCGACGAAGCCAGGGTGCTGGTCCCGGGGAAAAAGGGGTTCGCGCAAGCCGCTCTGAAACTCGAAGCGGCCTCGTCGGACAAAAAAGGCGTCGCGCTCGAACCCCTGCCGGGCACGGTCAACTACTTCAAAGGCAACGACCCCGCGAAATGGCTCAAGGAAGTCCCCACCAGCGGACGGATCAAATACGAGGGGATCTACCCTGGCGTCGATGTCGTCTATTACGGCAACCAGCAGAAGCTGGAATATGACTTCGTCGTCGCCCCCAATGCCGACCCGACCGTGATCCGGTGGAAAGCCGAAGGCGCGGACAAGGTCAAAATTAACGCCGACGGCGCGCTGGTCCTCACCGTCGCCGGACACGATTTGCTGGTGAAAAAACCAGTGGCCTATCAACTCGACCACGGCACCCGCCAGCTCGTCGAAGCCAAGTTCAAACTGGCCGACAACCAAATCAGTTTCGCCCTCAATTCCTACGACAGGAGCAAGGAACTCGTCATCGACCCAGTCGTGCAGTTTGTTTATTCCACGTACCTGGGCGGAACGGTTAACGACTCCATTGCAGCGATCGATGTGGACAAGTCTGGCAATATCTATGTGGCAGGCTGGACGCAGTCGGTGGATTTTCCAGTAATTCCTGGGAGTGCGGGTATTCCGACACTCCCTGTGCTTTCCGGCACGTTGAGGGGATTCCAGGATGCCTTTGTGGCGAAGCTCAAAAAGCTCACCCTATCCGGTTCTGCGGTGATCTCGGGCAGTTCCGCCCGTTTATTGGGCGGGTCGGGCGTCGCTGTGAGTGGAAGTAACATCATCGTCACAGGGGCCAACCTTGTCATCTCCGGCTCTTCCATGGGTGCGGGGCCGGTTTCCGTGTCCGATGCTGTCGTTTCCGGGGCTGGCGTGACGATTTCCGGATCTAATTATTCGATTGCCTCCGCGACTCAATACAGCATTGCTTTTGCAACCTACTTGGGAGGGGATGCGAATGATGAAGCCACCGGGTTGGCCCTCGATTCATTTAACAATATCTATGTCGCTGGAAATACGCTCTCGGGAGATCCCTCTTTGACGGCTGGCATCACCCCGTTCCCGACAACAGGAGGGGCTTTACAGCAAAACAATCAAGGAGGCGGAGATGGGTTTGTCACCAAGTTGGACAGCAACGGGGGTATTGTTTACTCAACCTACATCGGTTCACCGTTCACAGAGGTTGTGAAGGGAATCGCTGTAAATACCTCCGGCGAGGCGTACGTTGCGGGCCGTACGGAAGGCTACCTTTTCTACGGCTTTCCTGTCGTACCCCTCGGCCAAACAGTGGGAGGGTTCTTGCTCAATATTAAAGTTCGGGAATCGAAGGCGGATGGTACAACAGCGGATACAGTTAATTCCACGGACCCTATTCCGCTTGACTTGAATAGCGATCAGCCTGCCGACATCGAGGGTGCCTTGAATAATACCACGATTCTTGGAGCGGACCCTGGTTTCCGTGTTCAACCGGGAGCATCGTATCGACAATACGTCATTACGAATACAACTTCCAAATCGTTTTCGCTGACCGCAACCGGGAGCGGTGGTGCCTTTCCCGCCGTTGGCATCAGTGCTTATATTGTTAAATCCGGAACGGCCATGGTTCCGGTGGATGATAACGGTGGAACCGCCCCAGGTAGATTCTGGACCCTCCAAGTCGGCGCAGGCAGCCAGGGAATTTCAGGGTTTTTGTTGAGACTGAAACAGGACGGGTCCCTCAACGAAGTTGCCAGTTCCATCATTGGCGGTAGCGGTGATGATCAACTGAATGCGGTAGCAGTCGATTCAAACGGCGTCGGCTATGTTACCGGGCAGACGCTTACGTTCATCAAACCCAAAAACATCTTTGAGGAATTGCCCTTCGTCGCGAGGTTGACTGCGGGCATCGTAAAAAGCTTCCTTTTGGGAGATCCGACAAAGGGAAGCACCTTTAGCGATAGTGGCTGGGGAAGCGCAATTGCAATTGCCGGGGATGGAAACGTCTATATTGCCGGCGGCACTGAGTCTCAATATTTCCCCGTATTCAATGCTCTGGAGACATATCCTCAGACCCTTGACTTGGCTGCGCCCAACGATCTTGGCCAGAGTTTGGTTAATGGATTTGTCACAAAGATGGACTCGACCCTGTCGTTTATCAAATTTTCCAGCTATTTGGGGGGCAGCAAGAACGACTGGATTAACGGGATTTCCATTGATGACCAGCAGTTTATCTATTTAACCGGGAAGACGGAGTCGGCGGAGTTCCGGGTTCTGGGCGATGCAGCCTATCAGTGCTCGGATCGCAATGCTGGCGCAGCATTTCTCGCTGTGTTGCAGCCTGCCGGCAATGCGATGCGTTATTGCACGTTCTTCGGAGGTTCGGGAGTAGATGAAGGCTTGTCGGTCGCCGTTCCTCCAGGCGCGAACCCGATTGCCTATGTTGGCGGTTATACGCTTTCGACGGGATACTTTGCACCCGATCCCAACATTCTTGGAGCCGACATTTGGCTGCCAGGAGATTTCCCGACCACTCCCGGAGCAATCCAGGGTTTGCCTTTCGATTCGGCAAATCAACGAGTTGAGGGGTGCGCGGCGGGCTTCGTTTCCGCCTTCAGAGATCAGCCCATCGATCTTGAGGTGTCATCGATTTCGAGCGACGTGGCGATTCCGGTGCCGGGTCAACCGATGACTTTGACCGTAACCATTAAGAACCTCAGTTCATTGGACGCCCAGTCGGTCCGGGTTAACCAGACTCTCAGTAACAGCCTGCAGTTGGTTTCTGTTCAAGGCTCGAACATCACCCCATTCAATGGAGGTTCCTTTGACACCACGACCAAGAACATCGTGGCGGATCTGGGCGTGGTGCTCGCAAACCGGGAGGTTTCGTACAGAATCGTTGTCACGCCCACCGGTCCTCAGGTTGTTTCGACCACGGCGACGGTTCAATCCGAGTTCGACTACAACCAATCGAACAACAGCCTGACCTGGAGCGCGGTGGCGAGGCCGGTGCTCTCCGTTTCGGTTCCTCAACCGGCAGCCTCCGAGGACGGAACTCCGGGAATCTTCACAATTACCCGCCAAGGCGATCTCAGCTTGCCTCTCTATATCGAATATCACATTGGGGGAACGGCCACCAATGGGACTGACTATACGACCAACGGGACCGATAAAGGGGCTTCGACCGGAACGATTCTGCTCCCGGCCGGCAGCGCCAGCGTCGATCTTCTGATCGCTCCTCTAGCCGATACCGTCTCCGATCCGAACGAAACCGTTTCGGTCTCTGTGGTCAAGGGAGCTGACTACGAACTCGGTACAGCTTTGAGCGGCACCGTTACCATTGCCGACGTTCCGCCCAACACGGTGAATCTTACCGTGCCGGACTCCGACGCCTCGAAGTCGGGCGATCCCGCCACCTTCACGATTTCGCGGACTGGCAACCTGGGTCTGCCGCTGACCGTGAACTATAGCCTTGCCGGCACGGCAACCAACGGAGTGGACTATAAGATCGTCCAGTCCGGAACTTTGGTGAAAGGCACCACCGGGACCGTCACGATCCCGGCGAACACTACCAGCGTGAATGTCGTTATCACCCCGATTCCTGACAGCGAAAGCGGACGGCCTGTGGCTCCGACCAGCGTCATTATGCAGGTGCAGACCGCCTCCAGCTACGTGCTGGGCGCCACCGTCACTCAAACGGTCAATATCGCGGATTTCGTTCCGGATGTGGTCAGTGTGACGGCCCCGACTCCTTCGGCTTCGGCTGCGGGCACCAGCGGCACGTTCCGGATCACCCGCGTGGGGGACGCAATTAACGATGCAGCCAATCCGTTGACTGTGACTTACACCATGGGCGGCAGCGCAGTGAATGGGACCGATTACCTCAGCCTGACCGGGATGGCCACCATTCCCGCAGGTGCCTCTTATGTGGATGTGGCGCTTAATCCGACTCTGGTTGCTAGTGGGAGCCTCGATAAGACGGCAGTCCTGACGCTCTCTCCGGCTCTTTCTTCGTCGATCTACACCCTGGCGAGCGGGACGACTTCGGCCACGGTGACGATCGCCCCCTTCAACGGGGCGGTGGTTACCGTTACGGCAAAGCGGACGCTGGCTTCGCTGACCGGCACCACCGGGGTGCTTGAGTTCAAGCGGAGCGGCGGCGATGTCACCCAGGCGCTTTCCGTCAATTATGAGCTTGGAGGCTCCGCCTCCCCCGGGACCGACTACGTGCTTCAGAGCGGAGCCCTTCCTCTCGGCAACTCAGTCACGTTCCCTGCAAACACGACCATTACCAACGTAGAGGTAAAGCCGATTGCCAATCCTTCGGCCAGCGGATCGTCAACCGCAATCGTTACGCTGGATTCAAGCCTCCCCGACTATATGGCGGGCAGCCCTGCCAGCGCCTCGGTGACGGTTTCCAATACCGCAGCCGTCGTGCTGCCGGTCCTCAATATTAGCGTCGTGAGCGGTTCGGCTACCGAAACCGCCGGGACATTGATCTTCCGCATCACGCGGACTGGGGATGTCAGCAAGGCGATGCTGGTAAATTACACGACAGCCGGTTCCGCCACGAACGGAATCGATTACCAGACCTTAACCGGAGGAGCCGCCTTTGGCATTGGGGATACAACGGCGGACATCGTTGTCACCCCCATTGCAGATAACATTGCGGAGCCGAGGGAAGTTGCCACGGTTCAGTTGATGAAGGGAGACGGGTATGATCTCGGCGCAAGTGTTACCGCTTCTGGAATTATCGACGACGTGCCTCGGAATGTCTTCACTCTCGCGGTCACGCGGAGCACGGCCTCGGAATCTGGCACCAACGCGGTGTTTACCGTAACGCGGACCGGGGATTTGAGCCAGGCCATTGGTGTCAATTACACCGTGGGTGGCAGCGCCACCAACGGCATCGATTATCAGGAACTGAATGGAACTTTGGCTTTCCCGGCCGGCAGCGCCAGCCAGGAAATTGTTGTCCAACCGGTGTTGGACAACTTGTTGGAACCGACAGAGACCGTCACGATTCAACTGACTCCGAGCACCGGATACGATCTCGGAACCGCTATTGCTGGGACCGCTACCATCGAAAATTCCGTGGCTTCGGGCACGCCGATTGTTTCGTTGGTTGTGACGCAGAGCGCGGCCTCCGAAGCTGGAGTCCAGGGAGTGTTTACGGTCAATCGTGCCGGTGATACCTCTTCCGTCCTCTCGATCCCCTACACCATCGGTGGGACCGCAACCAACGGGGTCGATTACGAATCGCTGACGGGCAACCTGGTGATCCCAGCCGGCGAAAGCGTTGGAACGATTATTGTCAACCCTGTGTTCGATGGGGTTTTCGAGCCGACCGAATCGGTGATCATTTCGCTGCAACCGAACGTTGGCTACAGCCTCGGCAGCAACATCACCGGAGTTGTTTCGATTGCCAATAGCGAAACGCTGCGAGATCCGATCGTTTACGTTCTGGCCACTGACAGCGTAGCGACCGAAGCGGGTGACCCGGCGACGTTTACGGTTTATCGTGCCGGAAATACGGACGGCGCGATCTCGGTCCCTTACACGATGGCCGGCAGCGCCACCAATGGCGTCGATTATGAAACCGTTTCTGGAAATCTGGTGATCCCGGCTGGAGCAGCCAGCGGCCAGATCAACATTCTCCCGATTGCGGATGGCATCGCCGAGCCCAAGGAATCGGTGATTGTTACGCTGGGCTCGGGGGTTGGTTACACGCTGGGGGTCAACACCGCCGCCACCGCCACCATTGAAAACGTGGTGGATAATACCGTGACGGTCAGCGCCACTGATCCCGATGCGTCCGAGAGCGGTGATCCGGGGGTGTTTACTTTGACGCGGACCGGAAACAACGACGCGGCGTTGACGGTGTTTTTCTCCCTGTCCGGCAGCGGCAGCAATGGAGTTGACTATCAACGGTTGGCGAGCAGCGCGACCATTCCCGCCGGAGCCGACAGCGTGGATGTAACTGTCACGCCGCTTGCCGATAAAGTTGCTGAAGGCGATGAATCGGTGGTCCTTACGATCCTGCCAAGGGATGCGTATCTGGTCGGCGCCGATAACGCGGCGACTGTCACGATCGCCAATGTCCCGGCTCCGACTGTCAGCCTATCCTTGACGGGCACCAACGCCATCACGGAAGGCAGCGCTGCGACGTTCCTCATCAAGCGCTCCGACGTCGGCGCTCAACCGCTCACGATCAAATACACTGTTGCGGGCAGCGCCGCCAGCGGCACGGATTACAGCCCCGTTTCCGGTTCGGTGACGATCGCGGCGGGAGGAACTTCCGCTCAGGTGAAGGTGACCACGCTGGTCAACGCGGCCAGCCAGGCGAGCCCAACGCTGACCCTGACGCTCGCTACCTCTTCGATTTACAATCTCGATCCGGCCAAGAGCGCAAGCGTCCTGATCAAGAACTATTCCGGCCCGATCATTACGGTTTCCACTTCCAAGGCGAACGCCAGTGAATCGGGAACCCAGGGGGCCATCACGTTCACCCGTTCGGTAGTTACCGCCTCAAGTTTGCCTGTCCGCTACTCGATTGGCGGCACGGCGGCCAACGGAAAGGATTATACCACCCTTTCCGGGACAGCCACCATTCCGGCCTGGGCCAGTTCTGTAACGGTAGCGATTAAGCCGATTGCCGATAGCCTGGCCGAGGGGAACGAAACGGTGATCCTCACCGCGACGGCGGGGACCGGCTATCTGGTTGGACCGGCAAATACCGGCACCGTGATCATTGCGGACAGCGCTCCGGGAATCGTTTCGATCGTCGCCGATCCGACAGCCACTTCGGCTTACGAAAAGGGCGGACAACTTCGCGTTTTCTTCTCCAGGACCGGGAGCACCTCCGGAGCCATGAGCGTTGCATACACCCTAGGCGGCACTGCCGTGAACGGGACGGATTACAAGACGCTCTCGGGAACGATATCGATCCCGGCCGGTTACACCTCGGCCACGCTGGTGATCAGCACGATCGACAACTCCAAGATCCAGCCAAACCGCACGATAATTGTCACCGGCAAAATTACGTCTGGCGTTGTATTTGGGACTAGCGCCAATTCGGCGATCCTCACCATCCTCGACGACGATATGCATTCGCCGACGCTGTAAGGGGGCATTCTCCCGCAGAGGCGCGGAGGCGCGGAGGCGCGGAGACGGGGGGATTCTCTTAATAACAAAGCTGGAGCTTCGCAGGATGAGTGAGCTCATAAGCTGGAGCTTGGGAGGGGAGGGGAGGAGAGTGACACAGGCGTCTAGCAGCGTCCCGCCTGTGAGCACTCATCTGGCCAATACTGTTCGGCATGAGCATTGCTCGTTGGCGGAGTGGACTTTCAGCGCCAACGGCGCGGCCCTATACCAGCCTGGGGCATCGCCCCAAGTTTACGATTTAGCCCGAACTCCGAAGTTGCGGTTTGCTGTGGCTGCGGCGCTCTGTCGCCGC
>JBAXSN010000229.1:0-3099 GCA_037130675.1 Verrucomicrobiota bacterium | reverse complement strand
CGTCCATCCCGTCCATCCCGTCCATCCCGTCCATCCCGTCCATCCCGTCCATCCCCGTCCATAGAGTCCATTCGTCTCGTAGAGTTGATGAATGGATCACGAAGACGAGGGCATTCTAAAGCTCTCGGATGGCCGCCGCCTGGGGTACCGGGCGGTTGGGCCACCCGAGGGACTTCCCTTGTTCTATTTCCATGGTTTTCCGGGTGCCCGCACCGAGGCTGACCTGCTCTGTTCCGAGGACGATTGCCCCGGTTGGCGGGTGTTTGCCCTGGACCGGCCCGGCATCGGGCTGTCCGATTTTTCGCCGGGGCGGACGCTCCGCGACTGGCCAAAGGACGTGGAGGAGTTTGCGAACGCCATGGGGATCACCCGGTTTAGTGTCGTCGGGGTTTCGGGCGGCGGCCCTTATGCCGCAGTCTGCGCGTGGGCGCTTCCGTTACGGGTTCGGGCCGCCGGGATTGTGTGCGGGCTTGGCCCTGTGGACGATCACGAAGGCACTTTGGGAATGCGAACGTTGAACCGGAAAACATTGCATGTATTGCGCCGCTTGCCGGGCCTGACTCGTCCGGCGTTCGGCTCCATGGCTTTTTTTCTTAAGCATTTTCCACTTTCCCTCATCGATGCCGACCTCCATTCCCTTCCGCCGCGTGACCAGGCTGCCGTAAAAAAGCCCGAGGTGCGCCGCGCCCTCGAAAGCTCGTTTCGCGAGTCCGTCAGACAAGGAACTGCGGGCGGAGCGCACGAACTCAAGATTTATTGCCAGCCCTGGGGCTTCTCTCCAGAGGCCATCCGGGTTCCGGTGTTGCTATGGCATGGGGATCGCGACACGCTGGCACCGAGCGCGATGGGCAGGAGCCTGGCGAAGCTGATCCCCGGATGCCGGGCCTGCTTTTTTCCAGACGAAGGCCATTATTCCCTGCTAACAGGGCCCAGAAAGTCTGAAATCCTTTCCACCCTGCTCCAAGCTTCCGTAACGGGAGTGAACCCGCCATAAATCTGGCGAATGGTGCCAGTTCTGATCCTCATCACGCCACCGCGACGATGCGGTAGTCTTCGCGGGAACGACCAATCTCGATCGAGACGCACTCGCCTTGGCGCTTGCCCAGGAGTTGGCGGCCGAGCGGTGATTGCGGAGTTATCACAACCAGGGTCTTGCGCTGATGGACAAGCTCCATCCCTCCGGAACGCGGCCCGATGAAAAAACAAGAGCTTCCCCCCTGCCCCTCCAACTCGACGATGGCGCTCAGATCGATGGGGTCAGCCGGTCCAAAGGCGCGCAGCGGCAGGTTTTCAAATTGCTCGCGGGCCTGTTGGACCTCGGCAGCCTGCCGGGATTGCCCTTGGGCCAGATAGCCGGCTTCCAATCCGCGCGTGTCGTATTTGTTCTCGGCCTTGCTTTGTTCGTGCGTGGCTTCCTCATGCGCCGCCCGAGCCGACTGGGCATACGACTCCAACTCGGCATCGAGCAGGGCGAGGATCTTCTTAATGAGGGCGCGCTTATTCATGGCTAGAACGGAACAGTGGTATCTGTTTAGCGCCCTAGTGCCTTGTAACGAGAAAAATGGCGCATAGAGCGCAGGATTTTTGGTTCAGGGCAAGGCGGAAGCGCAAGGCGCTATCTGGAGATAGCGACTTGGGCTGACAACACAGCCCTGGGCCAAAAAGACAAGCTGGATGCGTCATTTTACGTGTTACACGGCACTAGCCACGTCGCTGTGCGACGTCGGGAGAGCACTTCGCTGCAAAACCGGACGCTTAGGTCCACATCGGCGCCCCGACAGAGCGGGGCGGCTACAGAGGCTGAACTCGCTAAACACATACGAACCCTGAGGCTCCGGGGCCAAATCAATGGCATTTCTCCACCTTCTGGCCGACCGGCGCGCAGATGAGAGCGTTCAGTTCGTGGATGAAGCGGGTGTTCTCCTCCATGGTGCCGATGGTGACGCGGACCCATTCGGGCAAGCCATAGGCGTTCATGTCGCGAATGATGACGCCCTTGCGCATGAGCGCCTGAAAAAGCGCCTTGCCATCGCCGACCTTCACGAGCACGAAATTGGCGCAACTCGGGACAAACTTCAGTCCCAGCGACGCGAAACAGCGCTGGAGATATTCGCGCCCCTCGTGCGTCAACTCCCGGGTGGCCCGCTGGTGCTCGTCGTCGAGCAATCCCGCCAGCGCGCCCGCCTGGGCGATGCCGTTGGTGTTAAACGCAGCCCGAGTCTTCTGGAGGATTTCCACCAGTTCCGCGCTTCCCATCCCGTAACCGATCCGGAGGCTGGCCAGCCCCTGGATTTTCGAGAAGGTCCGCATCACAATGACGTTGGGCCGACCCTGCCGGACAAACTTCAGGGTGTCGGTAGGCTCGTCGAGAAACTCCTGGTAGGCTTCGTCAAACACAATAACGACATTCGCCGGCACCGAGTCCACAAACCGGTCGATCTCCGCCTGGGAAACCAACGTGCCGGTCGGGTTATTCGGGTTCGCGACAAAAATCAGCTTTGTGCGCGGCGTGATCGCCGCAGCCATCGCCGCGAGGTCGTGCGTGAAATGAGGATCATCGACTTCGACGGTGGTTGCCCCGAAGAGTTGCGCCACCAGCTTGTAAATGACAAAGGCGTGCTTGGAGGTGACGATCTCGTCGCCTTCTTTCAAAAATGCATGCGCGACAAACTCGATGATCTCGCTGGAGCCGTTGCCCAGGATGACGTTCTCGCGTTTGAGATCGAACTTCGTCGCGATCGCCTCCCGCAGGTAATAGCCCCCGCCATCGGGATAAATGTGTGAGCTTTCCAAGGCAGCCAGCATCGCCTGCTTCGCCTTGGGCGACGGGCCAAGCGGGTTTTCGTTGGAGGCGAGCTTGATGATTTGAGACGGTTCCAACCCGAGTTCCCGCGCGACGTCCTCGATCGGCTTTCCCGGTTCGTAGGCTACAAGGTCGCGCAGTTGTTGGTTGGCGTAATTCCAGATCGACATAGGGTTGAATATCGTAGGATTCCCGCGGAAATCTGCAAGCCAATCGAGCAAGGAGGGGAAAAGAAGGTTGCGGTTAACCCGAGTTCCGCAGAAGTGTTCGGCTCGTGAAATTCTTTTCAGAGAAGG
>JBAXSN010000228.1:0-3103 GCA_037130675.1 Verrucomicrobiota bacterium | reverse complement strand
ATCATGTTAATCCTGTCAGAAGATGCCAATGCCACGCCGCTCGCTTTGTTTACAGGGCGCGCCGCTTCACCTCATCGCAAATTTCCCGGATCAGCGTCGGCCCCCGGTAGATGAACCCCGTGTAAAGCTGAACCAGGGCCGCCCCGGCATCGAGCTTCTCCATGGCCGCATCCGCATCGAAAATGCCGCCCACGGCGATGACCGGCAGCTTGGTGCGCTCACAAATAAACCGCACGATCTCCGTGGAACGGGCGCGGAGCGGTTTCCCGCTGAGTCCGCCCGTCTCGTCTTTTTCCTTCGGCACGCAGGAGTGATCCAGGGTTGTGTTGGTCGCAATCAGCCCGGCCAATCCGTGCGACGTCACCAGTTCCAGGATCTCCTCGATCTGCGCGAATTCAAGATCCGGCGCGATTTTCAACAGTAGCGGCTTCGGCTCGGCTTTGGCGCGATTGGCCGCCATCACCGCCCCGAGCAATTCGTTCAGCTCCGTTTTCCCCTGAAGCGTCCGCAGGCCAGGGGTGTTTGGCGAACTCACGTTCAGCACAAAATAATCGCCCAGCGCGAAAAGCCGATCGAACGAGCGGAGGTAATCCGCCGTCGCCTCTTCGAGCGGGGTCACCTTGGATTTCCCGAGATTAATCCCCACCGGGATCGTCGGCCAAAATCCGGTGGCTTTCAGCCGCTCCAGCCGCGTGGCCACTGCATCCGCGCCGTCGTTGTTAAAGCCCATCCGGTTGATGATCCCTCCCATTTCGGGCAGCCGAAAAATGCGCGGCTTCGGATTCCCCGGCTGCGCGAGCGAAGTGATCGTGCCGATTTCCACAAAACCGAAGCCGAGCGTTTGCCAGGCCGGCACTGCCTCCCCTTTTTTGTCCATCCCGGCAGCGAGCCCGACCGGGTTGGGGAAATTCAACCCAAACACTTTCCGGGCCAACTTCGGGTCCTGGATCGGTCGATAGGGAAACTGTGACAGGGCCTTGAGCCCCGCCATCACGACCTCGTGAATGGCCTCCGGATCGAATCGAAACAAGAGCGGGCGAATCAGGTTGTCGTAGATCGGCTGTGGAATCATCGCTTCCTTTCAATCATGAACTGAGCCCAACGGCAAGGCCGGTTGACATCCGCGCGCCTGCGTCGCACGTTCTGGCGTTAACCTTTTTTAAGGCCATGTCATTCATCCGCGTTACCGTCTGGGGAGAAAACGTCCACGAACAAGAGCACGAAGCCATTCGCAAAATCTATCCCGCCGGGATGCATCAATGCATTGCCGACGGGCTCTCGGAGTCCGGCGAATTCGAAGTCGGCACTGCGACGCTTCAACAGCCCGAACACGGGTTGACAGAGGAGGTTCTTGCGCGGACCGATGTCCTCACCTGGTGGGGCCACGCCGCTCACGGAAAGGTGGAGGATGCGGTGGTCCAGCGAGTCCATGAACGCGTTTTGGAGGGGATGGGGCTGATCGTGCTTCACTCGGGCCATTACTCGAAAATTTTCAAGCGCCTTATGGGCACCTCTTGCTCGCTTTGCTGGCGGGAGGCCGGTGAGAAAGAACGCGTCTGGGTGTGCAATCCGGGGCACCCGATCGCCCAGCGGGTGGATCGTTACTTTGAAATCCCCAACACCGAGATGTACGGCGAACCCTTTGGAATCCCGACGCCCGACGAACAAATCTTCATCTCGTGGTACCAGGGCGGGGAGGTGTTCCGCTCCGGTTGCACCTGGAAGCGGGGTAACGGGAAGATTTTCTATTTCAGTCCCGGCCACGAGACCTATCCGATTTACGATCACCCCGCCGTGAAACAGGTGCTGAAAAACGCGTGTCGTTGGGCGCGCCCGGAGGGTTCCCGCTGGGTCGATACCTGTCCGAATATCCCGCTTGAGAAAACTCCCGAACCGATCACCAAGCAGGGCGAGTCCATTCACAAGCCCGGGGATGTAGGGCTGCGGTAGCGGTTACTCGATCACCTCGAAATGGCTCATCAGCTTGAAAGCGCCGTACCGGTTCTGGACGTCGTGGCAGTCGAGCTTCCGCAGCCGTTCCAGCGAGAACGCCTCCACGTTGTAGCTTGCGAGCACGCTCCCGTACACCACCGCTTTACGCAGCTTCTCGAACGTGACCGGGCCGGTGTGGTCGAGGCTCGCGAGGTAACCGGCCAGGCCGCCCGCAAACGTGTCGCCCGCGCCGGTCGGATCGTGGATGTCCTCCAGCGGGTAGGCGGGGCAGGAGAAAAACGCGTCCCGACCGAACAGCAGGCAGCCGTGTTCGCCTTTCTTGATGGCCACAAATTTCGGTCCGAGCTGGCGGATTTGGCTGCCGGCCTTGATCAACGAGGTTTCGCCGGTAAGCTGGCGCGCTTCGCCGTCGTTGAGGATGAGCATGTCCACCCGTTTGAGCAACGCCAGGAGGTCGTCCTTGGCGATGTTGATCCAGAGGTCCATCGTGTCGGCGATGATGAAACGCGGTTGCGTCATCTGGTCGAGCACATGGCTTTGAAGCGCCGGGGCGATGTTGGCCAGGAGCACAAATTCCGTGCAGGTGTAGCTCTTGGGCAGAACCGGCGTGAAATGCTCGAACACGTTCAGCTCGATGCTGCGGGTTTCCCGCGTGTTCAGGTCCCAGTGATATTCGCCCGACCAGCGAAAGGTTTTCCCGGGGACCATCTGCAGCCCTTCGAGATCGATTTTGCGGCTGCCGAAATACTCCACATGCGCTTTCGGGAAATCCTCCCCGACCACGCCAACCAGTTGCACGTCCGTGAAAAAGCTCGCGCCCACGGCGGCATACGAAGCCGAGCCGCCCAGCAGATCGGCATGCTCTTCGATCGGGGTTTTGACAGTATCGAGGCCAATGGAACCAACAACGAGAACGGACATGATAGATGGATTTCGAGGGTGATGAATGGAACGCCCGGCAGGGGAACCCCTCAAGCGTGGAGTGTCTCTAGCTCGAAAATCGGGGAATTGGGAGAAAAAACGATCTGCGAACTTTGAGTGTTCGCGGGGTACGGCATTTCTTCCGGGAACACAACGAGATCAATGAGACAAGAGGGGGTGCAGGACCGGAAAGTTACAGGGTGTGAAATTCCCTGATACACAGGCGGCG
>JBAXSN010000227.1:0-3196 GCA_037130675.1 Verrucomicrobiota bacterium | reverse complement strand
CCTTGGAACGAAGCGGCAGGGATGCCGCTTCTACTACCCGGCGAGACTCTCGCCGGCAAACCAAGTTTCAAGTCAGGATTAACATGATTTTCAGGATTATCAGGATTTTGCCTAACCCCTGCGAAGCCGTTTAGCTTCCGGAAATCCTGCAAATCATGCCAATCTTGTTAATCCTGTCTAAAAAATAGAACCAAGCGATGCGCTCACATGATCCGTAATTCCGACTTGAGGGTAATGGAAATGGCCCTCCACAGCTTTGGGAGAAAACTTTGATTTCGGGAATCAATTTTCTGTTGTCGCCCAATCGAAAGACGGCTGTTATAAACAGACGTATGAAGATTCTGATGGCGAGCACGGAGATGGCACCCTTGGCGCGCACCGGCGGGCTCGGCGACGTGGTTGAAGCGTTGCCGGCGGAACTGCAACACCGGGGGCACGAAGTGACGGTGGTGCTGCCTCTTTACAGAAGTATCCGCGAGAATGCCGCGCTGGAGATCCGCAACACCGGCGTGGAGCTCAGCGTACAAGTAGGCAGCAAGCGACTGGACGCTGAGATTTACGAGTGCATCGCGCCCAACGGGGTCCAGGTTTTCCTGATCCGGCGGGATGAATATTTCGACCGCACGGGCATCTACGGAGCCGAAGGGGGCCGCAGTTACGAGGATAACGCGGAACGCTTCATCTATTTCTCCCGTGCGGTGGTCGAACTGGCCCGCCACATGGACCCGGCTCCCGACGTGGTGCATGCCCATGATTGGCAGACCGCGCTCATTCCGGCTTTCATCAAGGAAAGAGGCCTGCCGTTTGGCACGGTGCTCACGATCCACAATCTCGCCTACCAAGGCAGCTTCTGGGGCGTCGATTTCGGGCTCTGCAATCTGCCGGGCCACTACTTCACCGAGCACGGCCTCGAATTCCATGGCCGCCTGAATTTCATGAAAGGCGGCATCGTGTTCGCCGACGCCGTCACCACGGTGAGCGAGCGGTATGCGCGGGACATCCAGACGCCGGAATTCGGCTGCGGACTCGACGGGGTTATCCGCGCTCATGCCGGCAAGCTCGCCGGCATTTTGAATGGCGCGGACTACAGCATCTGGAATCCGGCAGTTGACGAATTCATCCCGGCCAATTACTCGCCCGAGGCGCCCGGTGGAAAGCGAGTGTGCCGCGATGCGCTGCTCGAAGAACTCGGGCTGCAAGCCGATCCGCGCGGACCGGTGTTCGCGATGATCAGCCGGTTGGCGGACCAAAAGGGAATCGATCTTCTGATTCCGCTGCTCGACCGGATTCTTGCCGATGACGTCCGCCTCATCATCTTGGGCGAAGGCGAGCCGCGCTTTGAAAGCGAACTGATGGTTGCCGCCCGGAAATATCCCGGCAAATTCATTTTCCGCCACGGCTTCGACGACCGCCTGGCGCACCGGATCGATGCCGGCGCGGACATCACCCTCATTCCGTCGCACTTCGAGCCGTGCGGCCTGACGGCCATGTATTCCCTGAAGTATGGGACGGTCCCCGTGGCACGGATTTCCGGCGGGCTCTTCCAGATTATTCAGGACAACGACCCGACCACCTGCACCGGGAACGGATTCGTCTTTTTCGATGACACGCCCGAAGCCCTCTGGGATGCGATCGGGCGGGCCAAAAAAGTGTTTGCAACTCCGGAAGTCTGGAAGCCGCTCATGCTCCGGGCAATGAACTCCGATTTCTCCTGGCCCGCTTCGGCCGCCCGGTACGAGAAGGTTTATGAAAGGACCGTTCACCATGTGCCGGTTGTGGCAGATGTTTAGTTCCGGAATGGGACGAATGAGACCGATGGGGCCTATGGGACTGATGTGTCTCAGCACGCCTCATAACGCACTCCCATAATTCCCATACTTCCCATACTTCCCATACTTCCCATACTTCCCATACTTCCCATCTTCCGCCATGCTCCCAGAACTTCACACCTCCATTCCCGGGCCGCGCTCGCGTGAAGCGGCAGCCAGGCTCCGGCAATACGAGTCGCGAAACGTCACCTATGTCGATGCCGATTTCCCGATTTTCTGGGCTCGCGCCCACGGTACGAATATCTGGGACCTGGACGGAAACCGATTCCTGGACTGGACTTCGGCCTTTGGGGTCGCCAGCCTGGGTCATACGCACCACGGCATCAGCGAGGCGCTCGCCACTCAGGCCGGGTCGCTCTGCCACGCCATGGGGGATGTCCACCCTTCGTTTTTGAAGGCGGACCTCTGCGCGCGCCTGAGCGCTTTGACTTTCGAACGCTGGGGAGCGGGACGCGGCAAGGTCATTCTGGGCAACTCGGGGTTTGAGGCGGTCGAAGCGGCACTGAAGACCTCCCTCCTCCACAGCGGAAAACCGGGAGTCATCGCCTTCACGGGGGCCTATCATGGCCTGGGTTACGGAACGCTCGAGGTGACCGGCACCCCCTATTTTCGAGACCCCTTCAAAACGCAACTGAAGGAGTTCGGAGCGATTCTCCCCTACCCCAGTTGCGTTCATTGCCCCTACGGAACGAAGGAAGCGTTTCGCCTGGAAGGCAAGGATTTCCCAAACTGTTCGTCGGCCTGCCTGGAAAAATTGGGCGAGGAGATTCAGCGCACGATCCAAATCCGCGAGATCGGGGCGATTCTCGTGGAACCGATGCAAGGCCGCGGCGGGGAGATCGTCCCGCCTCTCGATTTTCTCCGGCTGCTCCGGACGATCTGCGACGAGCACAAAATCCTATTGATCCTGGATGAGATCTACACCGGGTTCAACCGGACCGGCGCCTTGTTTGCCTGTGAGCATTCCGGAGTGGTCCCCGACATTATTTGCCTGGGCAAAGCGCTCACCAGCGGCTTCCCGCTTTCAGCCTGCGTGGGCCGTGTGGACGTGATGGACGCCTGGCCGGAATCCAACGGGGAAGCGCTCCATACCAGCACGTTTCTCGGCAACCCGCTCGGGTGCGCCATGGCGCTGGCTTCCCTGAAGGAACACAAAAAGCCGCAGGCGGCCACGCGGGTTCGCGAACGGGGAGCCCGGCTTAAGCGGGCGGTCCGGCAGCTTCGCTCGCCCCACATCGTGGATATCCGTGGCGTCGGCCTGATGATGGGAATCGAATTCGACCTCGACGGAGCCGCCGTCAATGGCCTGGTAAAACGCGCCTTAAAGGATGGCTTGATCCTCCTGCAAAGCGGACCTGCGGGGAATG
>JBAXSN010000226.1:0-3215 GCA_037130675.1 Verrucomicrobiota bacterium | reverse complement strand
GTAGGGTGGTTAAAAGGGAAATATAAGTCCAATGGTGATCCCTCCCTCTCCGCCACTTCCACCATATGCCTGTAAACATTGACTACTACACTCATTCACTCTTCGCGACGATGCTATTGGATAACGGTAAAGGATAACGTTTCCATTCTCGTCACCCATGTTTGAGGATGTCGGAATTCAAAAAAATCCTGATCACCGGCCAGGCGTTCAGCCTCATGATCTCGGATCCGGCGGTACCCGGCACATACGTTACATACGCTCATTTCCAACTCTCTGGCTATATCAGGGATAATAATATTCTTCTCTCTCTCAAAACCCGAAAGGGTTTATCTCACGCGCGCGTACGTGCGTGCGTAGGTCAAAAAGAAGCGTATGTAACGTATGTTGGCGGCGATGGTAGCCGGGCAATTATGGGTTAGACCGGTGAAAATAACAGTCAAAAACAGGGCATTTTCGCAATAAACCATGCGAATTGCTGGGGTTTTTGCCCTTGAAAGCCGAACAAAATAGAAAACGCATTTTCGACTAAAGCTATTGAATCGCAACTGTTTACGCCGAATTTCCGGGAGTTTCGTTCAGGGAATAACAGGCGCGGTGCGGCACGCACGGTGGGTGCCCCATCGTCAGTGGGCAGATGGCAGGGAGCAGTGTCCAGTGCGATTCAGGTGCGGGAATCCCGCACCTGATGATGAGGGGGGCCTGGGGGGAAGAAGGGCCTGCGTCAAAAAGGGAGATTGTCGTCAAGGTGGTCGGCGTTGTTGTCGTCGCTGACAGGTTTCGGCTGGGGATTTTCGCGTTCCTGCTCCCAGTGGTGGAGTTCTTCGTACATCCCGTTCTGAAAGAGCCAGATTGGATCAGCATTCCGAGCGATGAACTCATCAACTGGCAGGCCATCAATCGTGGGCGGCCGCCTGACGCGCTTCTGCTTCCCGTTGATGAAGACCGTCATGAATTCACGACGACGGCGTTTCTTCTCCGCCTTTTCTGCGGGACTAAGTTTTCGTTTTGGCTTCCCCATGACAGTGCCTGATTTCTGATACTGCCGATGAGATTACCTGGCGTGACAATGGTGTAAAGTCGATTCAGCCACCTGCCGCCGAAGGCGGCATTCCGGTGGACGGCGCCCATGGTGTTGTTGATAACAACCGGGATGAGTAACTCACCACGGTGGCATGAAGGATTGCCGGCCGCCGACGCTTTCGCGCGCGTGGGGGTAAGGGGGTGTCCCCCTTCCATAGTTTGCGAGGGCGCTCGCGCGCGAAGGCCGGCGCGCCCAGCAAACCAGCGCGCCCGCCCCCTCTGGGGGCGATAAGGCGCAAGGGGGCTAAGGCTACCGCCGCTCTTATCAAAGGGTAAGCCTGCGAACTCCAGGAAGGGCCAGAGTGGTGGTGAGCGCGCGAACCGCACGGCGGCCCTTTCCCAGCGCCCGGCCCCTCGGGGGCCTCGGCGCAAGGGGGACAAGCGGCGGAGTGGCCCTGTCAACCCGAAGGGCGGCGTGGCGCGGCTCCGCGGGGAGAGAGGGGCCCCGCGGTTTCTTCAGCCGCGCCGGTGGAGACGCCGCGCTGTTGCCCCCTGCGGTTTTCCCCCTTTGGCGTGTTCGAGTTTGAAGGGGGGATCTGGAAAGGGGGTTTCCAAAGGGGGAAAACTGAGGGGGGAAACAGCGTTGATCAGGGCCGCCCGCCGCGCTCTTCTTTGAGGATGGCGCAGCATTTTGCGGATGGCATTCCAGCGGCCGACAGCGGTCGGGGCGGAACTTTGAGCCCGGACCAATGGCGGGTGCTGGGGTGCCAGTCCGCGGTGCGCCATTACCAATCCCGCGAATGCGGGACTTCGAGGGCGGCTACCGCCGACCGAGTTCTTTCTTGGCGCTTGAAAGGGTCGGACGAAACGACGCTGTTGCTGAAACTGAACCACGGAGGCGGATTCCGCCCCTCAGGGCGGTACGAGACGGGTCCGCCGGTATGCCCCGGCGGATCCGCGAGCGCGAAGCGGCCGCCTTTGGGGTGAAGTTGAAGCATAAAGCGGCGAGGAGACCGGCCCTTTGAAGCGCCCTGGACAATGGGGTGTCCAAAGTGAGACCGAAGGACGCGGAGCGATGCCCTGGAACGGCACCTGGCCTTTTCTTTTCTTCGCAGGTGCCGGGCCGGGCATCGCGAAGCGGTTAAGCGCCGGTACTCCGGCGCGCTCTTCTGAAGAGCTGGCGGGCCAATGAAGCAAGGTGCGTGCCCCGCTTTAGCGGGCGAAGCAGGCGCCGACAGCGGTCGGGGCGGAATTTTGAGCCCGGACCGATGGCGGTGACTGGCACGCACCTTGCGGCCCGACAGCACCTGACCCTGCGAAGCGTAATCGCGAAGCAGGGCTTCGAGCCGTAGGCGAGTTCTTGGCGCTTGAAAGGGACGGGCGGGCGACACGTTTGTGGAAACTGAACCCATGGGGCGGATCCCGCCGTAGGTGGGACGAGTCGACCCCGGCGGTTCGTGAGCGGGTGCGAGGCTTTTGCGAGCACGAGCCGTCGCGTATTTGCCATTTTGCGGGGGTGAGGTACGAACCTCCGCAATATGGCGCGACGGCGAAAGCGCACGATCCGTTGGGGTCGCGAGCGCGAAGCGGACGCTTCATGGGTGAAAGTTGGAACAATAAGCGGCGATCCGAACGGCCCTTTGAAGCGCCTTGGACAATAGGGCGTCAATAGAGAGACCGAAGGCCGCGAAGCGAAGCCTTGGCGGGGAACCTGGCCTTTCAAAGCAGGTTCCATGACAAGGCGTAGCGTAGCGGTTTGAGCGCCGGTCGTCCGGCGCGCTGAGATGGGGCTGCCTTGGTGTGACCGGTCCGGGTGGGGAGCGAGGAACGAGCGGAGACCCGGAACGGGCACACGAAGGCAGCACTCCGGTTTGTATTGTATTGCGGAGCGCATGGAGTGGTGCTTGTGATGGAGCGAGACGGGCGGCCAACCTGACGAAGGAAGGTTGTACGACCGGCGCGCGGAGGCGCAAGTGACACTCGATGCGCGTAGCGGTCAATAGGGAGTCAATAGAGAGTCCGAAGGTCTGGGAGCGAAGCCGACGGCACGGCACCCCAGAATGGTCGCAAGACTTCCACTTTCCCGACAGGTTCTTTGTACAAGGAGACATGGAGGATGAATTCACTTGAAAGATCATCACAGTAGATCGTGGCTGTCTCGGGTGAAAGATAGGCGGTCAACTTGGCCCCGGCGA
>JBAXSN010000225.1:0-3236 GCA_037130675.1 Verrucomicrobiota bacterium | reverse complement strand
GTCGCGCCTTCAGCGCTGAAAAAGGAGTCGACAAAATTTGATGCGTTTGCCCTGTCAACCCAAGGGTTCAATACTTATCCGCTGTGGGCGCAGGAGAATTGCGGGGTTCATACCTTCGTACGAGAGGACCGGGCGGAGGGGGAGAAAAAGCACTTCACACTCTAGTGCCGTGTAACACGTAAAATGACGCATCCGGCTTGTCTTTTTGGCCCAGGGCTGTGTTGTCAGCCCAAGGCGTTATCTAAAGATAACGCCTTGGGCTTCCGCCTTGCCCTGAACCAAAAATCCTGCGCTCTATGCGCCGGTTATCGAGGAAGACGACCAAGGCAAACGCAAGCCTCCGCAAAGGAGCGATAAACCTAGCAAAAGCAATTGGATTTCGCGGTAGAGTAGAGAGTGGCAGAACCGCGCTGTCAAATCTACTCTACCGCGGGTTCTTCTGCCGGATGTCAAATGCAAATTCCTGGAGCGATGCCTGGCGTCGCCCAAGGCTGGTATGGAGCGGATGCCGAACACTATTGGGGTCCCGCCCGCCGCCCGGAGCGGCCACGACGGCCACTCTCCTTTAAGAGCCCTCCTCTGGAGCGGCACTATTGACTTCCCCGGGAATTCACCGGATACACCTAAGGTTTCCAGGTATTTTCCCCATGCGTCAAATTCCTCGCTTTCTCATCGCCCTGGCGGCGGCCCTGATCGGGGCGCACGTTTCCGCCGCACCCATAGCGTCCGGCACAGACTCGCCGGTGGCCGCAGTCTCCGCGACCGCGTCCCCCGTGGCAACCCCGGCGACTGCGCCGACCCCGGTTCCGTTGGCGGAACTGGCAACCCAGGCGGAAGTCGCTTCCGGGATTCTGGGAGACATCGAGACCGAATTGACCGCTGAACAGCCCATCATCGCGGCCAATGGGGATCTGCCGACGTTGCTCCGCGAGATCGATGCCCGGGTGAGTGAAGGCAAAAAGGTCCTGGAAGGCGGCCCCTCCCTGGAAACCGTTAGGGGATTGGCCATGGCCTGGCAAAAGCTGAATGAAAGTCTTTCCGTTTGGACGCGGGACCTGACCCGCCGCGCCGCCCAGCACGATGAACAGATCGCGCGGCTTGGGCAACTCGCCAAAACGTGGGAAGCCACTTCCAAGCTCGCCCAGAGTTCCGGGGCTCCCCGCGAGGTGCTCCAGAGAGTCGAGGGACTCATCGAAAAGGCAAAAAAGACGCGCGACGCCGTCCAAAAGCGGCTAAAGGAACTGTGGACCCTGCAAAAACGCGCTGCGGATCAGGATGTCCAGATCACCGCAGCCCTTGCGGCAGTCGAGCAGGCCCGGGGGGCCGCCGTGAACCGCCTCTTTGCCACCGACAGCCCGCCGATCTGGAATGTGGAAGTGCGCCTTGGCACCGGGCGCGATCTGGTGGAGGAGACCCTCCGCACCCAGATTGCGGACCTTCAGGCCTATGCCAGCCGGGAATCGGTCAAATTCCTCCTGAACGCTATCCTCTTTGCCGTCCTGCTTTTGTGCATCCACTGGGCGCGCCGCCGGGTGCAGCCGTGGGCCGAAGGGGAACCCGAACGCCAGCACGCCGCAGTGATCTTCGACATTCCCGTCGCGACGGCTGCCGCCTTGGCTCTCGTAATCGGCGGCTGGCTTCACCCCCAGGCGCCGCCCCTGTTTTGGGCGTTGTGGGGAGCGGCCGCGCTGGTTCCCGCTATTCTCATTCTTCGGCGCCTGGTTGAGCCGCAACTCTTCCCGGTTCTGAACGCGCTGATTGGCTTCTACTTTTTCGATCAACTCCGGACGATCGCCGCTTCCCTTCCGGTGCTGTCTCGGCTGCTGTTCCTCGCCGAAATGGGCGGAGGCGTCCTCTTCTCCGCGTGGCTCTTGCTGCCCGCGCGCGCCGGCTCGAAGGGGGCGCTCCAAGGCCCTTCGAGAACCATCCGGGCCGGAGCCCGCTTGGCTACCGGATTTTTCCTGGCGGCTTCCCTCGCCAACGCTCTCGGTTATGTCAGCCTGGCAAACCTCCTCGGCAATGCCGTTTTGAGGAGTTGCTATCTGGCGGTCATCCTTTACGCGGCTATCGGAATCGGCGGGGGGCTGATCATGGGGGCGCTTTCCGTGCGTCCGCTTACCGATCTCGGCATGGTAAATCGGCACCGCATCGTGATTTGGCATCGGATGCGGCGAATCGTCACGTTGAGCATTCTCGTGCTGTGGGCCTATAGCACGGTGGAGATGTTTTCCCTGCGAAGCTCGTTTATCGACGCCGCCAACGGCGTGCTCACCGCAAGCCTGACGGTCGGCTCCCTGAACCTTTCACTGGGGAACGTTCTTGGCTTTGGCGTCACCGTTTGGGCTTCCTTCCTGATCTCCCGATTTTTCCGCTTCGTTCTCGAAGAAGATGTCTATCCGCGCATTCAGCTCTCCCGCGGCCTGCCTTACGCCATCTCAACGATCCTCCACTATATCGTGCTGGTGATCGGGTTTTTCATGGCGACCGCCGCGCTGGGCATCGACATGACGCGGTTCACCATCCTCGCGGGCGCCTTCGGCGTCGGCATGGGTTTCGGATTGCAGAACATCCTCAACAACTTCGTTTCCGGGCTCATCCTGCTCTTCGAACGCCCGGTGAAGGTCGGGGACGTGGTTCAGATGGATGCCGCCACCGGCGTGGTCGATCGCATTGGCATTCGCGCCAGCATCATCCGCACCGGGAACGGCTCCGAGATCATCGTGCCCAACGGCAAGCTCATTTCCGATCAGGTGATCAACTGGACGCTTTCCAACCGCCAGCGTGGCATCGAAATTTCGATCGGGGTCGCCTATGGAGCCGACCCATGCCGGATCATCGAGTTGTTACAGGCAATCGCCATCAAGCACCCACGGGTGGCGCTCGATCCCGCGCCCAAAGCGTTGCTCGTCAAGTTTGGCGCCGATGCTCTTGAGTTCCAGCTTTTGGCGTGGACCAATCATTTTGAAGAGTGGATGCAGATTCGCAGCGACCTCGCCGTGGCCATCAACGCGGCGTTTGTTCAGGAGGGAATCGCCATCCCGTATGCCCAGCGCGAATTGCACCTGCGCAGCATCGACCCGGAGATTGTCAAAGTAATCGGGAGGCCGTAGGGGTTTTCCGGCAGAGGCGCTGGGATCGGAGTTTGGGAACGAGTCCCCACGGGCTCCGCCCACCACGCAAAATGAACCTAAATCCGGCAGTTGAAATCTTGTAAAGTTCGCCAAGTTGTTGATTTT
>JBAXSN010000224.1:0-3241 GCA_037130675.1 Verrucomicrobiota bacterium | reverse complement strand
CGGCTACATGATGGACACCTATTTGTCATGCTATTCACTTTTCAGTTTAGTAGAGGAATCAGGCTTGGCCTGACGCACCGAAGACACGAAGGAGGAGAGGAAGGATTTCCGGTGATTCGGAGGGGATATGGCAGGACGAGGATGCCGAAGCACAGCTTCGAAGATGGGTGCGTTACCAAGTGAAACTTGGTAACGGTAGTAGAAGCGGCATCCCTGCCGCTTCGGTCCCGCAAGCGCCCGCTTTTCCCGTCCGTAAGGCAAGCCCCCTTCCACAAGCGGCTGGAAGCCGCTTCTACCATGGAGCGCAGACCAGGAACTTTAAGAATTTTCTTTCTTTCCTTCGCGCCTTCGCGTGAGCACTTTTCCGGCTTTCGAGCGGCTGCGCGGAAGATTGTTGTTGCAATCCCTTGGCTATTTTGCCATTTTGCCAAACATGCCATCCGGCAAACGTAAACTCCCAACTTATAAAGCCCGGCCCCCGCAAGAGTACCGGGCGGGCGCGGATGTGTTCAAAGCGCTGGGACACTCCAGCCGGTTGCTGATTATCGACGTCCTCTCCCACGGCGAACGGTGCGTTGCCGATCTCACGGAACTGATCGGGTGCGACATCTCGACAGTCTCCAATCATCTTTCCGTGCTGCGGAACGTGGGCATGGTCATTGATGAAAGGCGCGGACAGCAGGTCTTCTATCGGCTGGCGATCTCCTGCGTCACCAAGGTCTTCACCTGCATGGAAGAGATGCGGACGGCGCGGCAGAACCAGCCCTAATTTTCACGCCTTATACTTTTTCTTTTGGCAAAACTTCCAACATCAAATCACCCGAATAAAATCATGAAAACCGTCTCCATTCACGAACTCAAGGCTGTGCTCGCCACAGCCACTCCCGTTGACCTCATCGATGTCCGCACCCCGGCCGAATACGCGGGCGTTCACGTCCCCGGCGCGCGCCTTTACCCGCTGGACGCTTTGGACTGCGGAGCCGTGATTGCTTCCCGCAAAGGCGATGCCCACTCGCCCATTTACATTCTTTGTCATAGCGGCGTTCGCGCCGGGAAAGCGGCGGCGCAGTTTGCAGCAGCGGGCTTTGAGAACTGCGCGGTAGTGGAAGGCGGCACGCAGGCCTGGGCCGATGCGGGACTGCCGGTTGAGCGAAGCGCAAAGCAGGTGCTGCCGCTTGATCGCCAACTTCAACTGGCCATCGGCACCATCGTGCTCAGCGGGGTCTTGTTGGCGCACTTCGTCAATCCGGCCTTCATCTGGTT
Source organism: Verrucomicrobiota bacterium (assembly GCA_037130675.1). Lineage (GTDB taxonomy): Bacteria > Verrucomicrobiota > Verrucomicrobiia > Chthoniobacterales > Chthoniobacteraceae > JBAXSN01. The sequence continues at coordinate 1,978 of JBAXSN010000224.1, read as the reverse complement.
GTCTGGCTTTGCTGGAGCCGGCCTCATCATGGCGGGCACCACAGGCCTGTGCCCGATGCGCAGCCTGATCGCCAGGATGCCATGGAACCAAGGCGCGCCGAAGGGTTCGTGCTGTTCGTGCTAAGCCGCAAATTCCTTAACTGAATAACCTTATGAGCGAAAAAAAGATCGTCATCGTCGGAGGTGTTGCGGGCGGAGCCTCGTGTGCGGCCCGCTGCCGGAGATTGGATGAAGAGGCGCAAATCCTAATCCTGGACCGCGGCCCTTATGTTTCGTTTGCAAACTGCGGCCTGCCTTACTATGTAGGCGACGTGATCAAGGATGAATCGAAGTTGCTCCTGGCTAGCGAAGCGCTGTTCCGCGACCGGTTCAATATAGAGGTCCGCACCCGTCACGAGGTGGTCGGCATTGACCGCGAGCGCCGTGAGATCGAAGTCAAAGAACTCGGCACCGGGAGGGTTTACCGGGAGTCGTACGATGCGCTGGTTTTATCGCCCGGCGCGGCCGCGGTCCGCCCGCCGCTGCCAGGGATCGATCTGCCGGGGATTTTTGTGCTGCGCTCGATTCCGGACAGCCGCGAGATCCGCGCCTGGATCACTGAGAAGCAAGCCAGGAGCGCTGTGATCGTCGGGGGGGGATTCATCGGGCTTGAAATGGCGGAGAACCTCGTTCACCGGGGACTTTCCGTGACGGTGGTGGAGATGCTCAATCAAGTGATGCCGCCGCTCGATCCCGAGATGGCGCACCCGGTCCAGCAAAAGCTGGAAGCGCACGGAATAAAAATGGCGCTGGGCGATGGCGTGGCAGGATTTGAAACCGACAGCACGGGCAAACTCACGGTCAAAACTCAATCCGGCGCGGCGCATACGGGCGATCTGGTTATTCTGGCAATCGGTGTGCGCCCGGAAACGGCGCTCGCCAAAGCGGCAGGCCTCGCACTCGGCGAACGCGGCGGCATCCGGGTCGATGACCAGATGCACACTGCCGATCCCAACATTTGGGCGGTGGGCGATGCCGTGGAAACCAAAGACACGATCACCGGCCAATGGGGGTTGATTCCCCTCGCCGGTCCCGCCAACCGCCAGGGCCGGATCGCCGCCGATTCGATTTGCGGGCGCGACTCGAAATTCCGCGGCGTTCAAGGCACGGCGATCTGCGGCGTGTTCGATCTTGCGGTAGCGAGCACCGGGGCGAGCGAAAAGAGCCTCAAGCGCGCGGGCATCTCTGATTACGAGAAGATTTACCTGCATCCGGCGCATCATGTCGGATACTACCCCGGCGCGAAGCCGATCAACCTCAAGCTGATCTTCCGCAAATCGGACGGGCTAATCCTCGGCGCGCAAGCCGTGGGCGAACAGGACGTGGCACGCCGCATCGACGTGATCGCGACTGCCATCCAATTTGGCGGAACCGTGTTCGATTTGGAAGAGGCGGAACTCTGCTACGCGCCGCAATTTGGCGGGGCGAAAGACCCCGTCAACTTCGCGGGAATGATCGCTTCCAACCACGTCCGGGGCGATCTCCCGCTCGCGGACTGGAGTGAACTGAGTTCAACCGATGCCCTCCTGGTGGATGTGCGCGATCCAGACGAATTCGAGGAAGGCCAGATCCCCGGAGCGATCAACCTCCCTCTGAATGACATTCGCCCCTGCATGGTTAAGTTGCCAAAGGATCGGGAAATCTGGCTCTATTGCGGCGTCGGGCAGCGCGCTTACTATGCCACGCGAATCCTGTTGCAGCACGGCTACCGGGTGAAGAACCTGTCCGGCGGAATTCGCACGTATCAGCACATGTCCACAAGGTTTGCAGTCACTCCAAACCAAGTTTCGAGCTAATAAAATAGACACCGGAGCATTACACTCCGGTGCCTTTCAAAGCTCGTGCTCAGGTCAGCGTTACTTCACCGCCGCGGCATAGAGGGCCTCACCGCGGGCCAGTTCACCACATTCCACCACGCCTTGAGGTAATCCGGGCGGCG
>JBAXSN010000223.1:0-3255 GCA_037130675.1 Verrucomicrobiota bacterium | reverse complement strand
CGACTTAACTGATGGGTCGCCCCTACAGGGCTCCAGCCTCTTGGCCTCGCAACCCGGGGCGCTGCCTCGGGCTACGGTTAGCCGCGCCGTTGGCGCTCCGGGATTCCTATGCTCACACCATCTTTAACCGCACCCCCTGCGAGACGGGTATTTTCACTTCCCTTGCTTCTTCGCGGATGGCATGGCATATTTCCGCCTCTCATGAGGCTTACGCCGCTGAATATTCAGGTTGTCGGGGACGAACTTGCCATCGCGTGGAACGACGGCACGGAAAGCTTTCTTCAACTCGAATTCCTGCGTCGCCACTGTCCTTGCGCTGCCTGCGGCGGTGAACCGGACGTTCTGGGCCAGGTCGTCGTGCCCGAGGTCACGTATCGGCCCAACAGTTTTCGCATCAGGAGCTATCAACTCGTGGGCGGCTATGCTTTGCAGCCCACGTGGGAAGACAACCATAACTCCGGGCTCTACGCATTTCAGTATTTGAAACGCCTCGGTGAAGTCCGGAATCCGACCGAGTCATGAATGTGGAGCGCGGGAACGCCATGAACCGTCGCGGCAAACTTTCCCTCTTACTCTTTTGCTTCTGCCTCTGTGCGACGGCAGTGTTGATCCATCGGGAGGACCAAACGCGGCGCGAACCCTCGCATCCCGCAGAGCTTTTTCAGGCGATCCGCGATCAGGTGGCCGCCTACCGTTCCGACGACGTTCCCTTTGCTTACGCGCAAGTCTCCTCCACTTTCCAGCAAAAGTGGACGCTCGACGAATTCACCCGCTTGGTCCGGGTCGATTTCGCGAAGATCCGAAAGTCGAACCGCGTCGAGTTCGGCTCGTGGCAGCAGCGGGGTCGCCATGCGGTCGTGGAGGTGTTTTTTGTCGGCCAGGACGGCAACGTCTCGCCCTGCATTTTTACCCTGATCAACGAAGCGGAAATCTGGAAAGTCGATGGCGCACGGTGGGTGAAAGACTGGCCGATTGGCCGAAAGATTCGCGGCATTCAAAGCTGAGATCTGGCGCGAAAAAGCGTGCGGCGTGACGGGCGTGCGACTAGAGTCTCGCGCCCTTAGCAGCCATGTCCTTCCGCCTCTTTGACCTCAACGACCCGCAACGCGAAGCCGTCACCACCACGGAGGGGCCGCTATTGATCCTGGCCGGGGCGGGCACGGGGAAAACGCGGGTGATCACGGCGCGGGTGGCGTATCTGCTGGCGCAAGGGACGAATCCCGACAGCGTGCTGGCCGTGACCTTTACCAATAAAGCCGCAACCGAAATGCGCGAGCGTCTCGCGACGATGGTCGATCCGGCGGTGGCCAAGCGCGTGACGATGTCCACGTTCCATGCGCTTTGTGTGCGGATTCTGCGGTGCGACATCGAGAAGCTTGGCTATAAACGGAACTTCACCATTTACGACGAGGGCGACCAGACCGGGCTGATCAAGAAGATCATCACCAAGACAGCCGCCCGCAACGAAAAGCTGGAGCCGAACGTCGCGAAATCGATGATCAGCAAAGCGAAGAACAACGGCTGGAGCGCTCCCAAGGAGGAAAAGACGCTGCTCGGTTCGGTCTTTTCGCGGTATCAGACCGAGTTGAAACAGTTGAACGCTGTCGATTTCGACGATCTCCTCCTGCTCGGGGTGAAGCTGCTGGCGGAACATGCCGAAGTCCGGGAGCGCTGGCAGAATCGGTTCCGCTACCTGATGGTCGATGAGTTCCAGGATACGAACCGGCTCCAGTTGGAGATGGTCAGTTACCTGGCCAAACGCGACGACGGCTCCCGCCCGAATGTGGCGGTGGTGGGCGACGACGATCAATCGATCTACGGGTGGCGCGGCGCGGAGGTTTCCAACATCCTGGAATTCGAGAATCATTTTTCGAACCCCACGGTCGTCAAGCTGGAGCAGAACTACCGAAGCACCAACACCATCCTCAATACCGCGAACACCCTGATCAAGAACAACCCGCGCAGACGCCCCAAGCACCTCTGGAGCGGCAAAGGCGAGGGCGAGAAGGTCCGGTTGGTGCAATCGCCCGATGACCGTCAGGAAGCGGAATTCGTGTGCAACGAAATCTTCCGGCGGCACACCGAAGAGGCGCTGCCGTATGAAAGTTTCGCCGTGCTCTTCCGGATGAACGCCCAGTCCCGGATGTTGGAGGAGAATCTGCGGCGGTTGCAGATCCCCTACAAAATCGTGGGCGGAAAAAGCTTTTTTGACCGGCGCGAAATCAAAGACGTGCTGGCTTATGCGACCTGCATTCTCAACGTGGACGACGACGTGAGCCTGTTGCGGATCGTCAACACGCCGCCGCGCGGGATCAGTCCGACCACTGTGGAACGGGCGCTCGACCTGAGCATGCGGCACAAGTGCAGCCTGTTCCAGGCGCTCCAACTGCCCGAGCTGCGCCGGACCATCACGGGGAAGGCGGCAGCCGCGATCCAGGAGTTCACCAAGCAGCTCGATGATTGGGAAACGAAGCTGAACCAACCGCTCGTCGATCAAGCGGCCGGGCTCCGCAAAATCATTGAGGAGACCGGTTACTACGACGACCTGCGGCGTTCCTGCAAAACCCCCGACGAAGCGCTGAAGCGCGAGAGCGGGGTGCGGGACATCATCGAGGGCTTTGTTCGATATCAAGAGCGGTCCACAGAGGGACTCCGGGGCTACCTTGACGAACTCGCGCTGCGTCAGGAGCAGGCGGAAGATGACGACAAGGAAAAAGGCACGGGCGTCATGCTGATTACCCTGCACGCCTCCAAGGGATTGGAATTCCCGCACTGTTATCTGGTCGGCTTGGAGGAAGGCATTCTCCCTCACGACCGCTCCAAAGTCGAAGGCACCCTCGATGAAGAGCGGCGGCTGCTTTACGTCGGCATCACCCGCGCCCAGATTACGCTGACGATGACGTATTGCTACAACCGGCTGAAGTTCGGCAGCGTGGCGCCTTGCACCCCCAGTTCATTCATCCGCGAACTCGATCCCACGCTCATCGAGCGCATCGATTTGAAGAAGCTGCTCAACGCGCCCGTGGAAGCGCCCGCCGCGAAATCGCGGTTCGCCGCCATGAAAGCGCTCATCGGGAAGACGGGGGAGTAAGGGGGCTGCTCCGAAAAAATTGGAGTGGTTCGGCTCGACCGTTCCCGACCCCGAAATAGCCGGGTGTATTTTGACCCCTTCCAACCCTACTTTAGCAACTCGGCTCATAAATCCCGAACTCCGAAGTTGCGGTTTGCTGTGGCTGCGGCGCTCTGTCGCCGCCG
>JBAXSN010000222.1:0-3377 GCA_037130675.1 Verrucomicrobiota bacterium | reverse complement strand
CTACTACCCGGCGAGACCCTCGCCGCAAACCAAGTTTCAAGTCAGGATTAACATGCTTTTCAGGATTGTCAGGAGTTCACCTGAAGCCTGACGATGCCGGTTAGCATCCAGAGTTCTTAATCCTGTAAATCATGCGAATCTTGTAACTCCTGTCCAAAAAAACAAAATGTTGCGATGCACTCACGCGTTCAGACTTGTGGAAAACCCTTAAGGCACCCTGTTCACTGAACGTACTCTTACTCGACACAAGGATCGCAATCATTCAGATTTAAGGACTCCCAACCCGACCATTCCTATCTCTCATGAAAATAACCCTGTTTGCGCCATGCTTTGTGGATGCCTGCTACCCGCGGGTGGCCATCAGCATGGTCGAAATCCTGGAGCGCCTCGGGCATACCGTGGTCTGCCCCGAAGAAGCGGCCTGCTGCGGCCAGCCGGCCTTTAATTCCGGTTACTGGGATGAAGCGCGCGCCGTGGCTGTGAAAACGCTCCACTGCCTTAACAAAAGCCTGGAGACCTCCGAAGCCGTGGTGATCGCCTCCGGTTCCTGCGGCGCGATGATCAAAGTGTTCTATCAGGAACTCTTCGAGAAAACCGAGCACGCCGCGGCTGCCCGCGCGCTCTCGGAGAAATGTTTCGAGTTCTCCGAGTTCCTCGTGGACCGGCTGGGCGTGACCGACCTTGGGGCGAAGTTTCCGCACAAAGTCACCTTCCACGACGGCTGCCACGGACTGCGCGAGATGAAGATCAAGCAGCAGCCCCGGGAGCTGATGAAGCATGTGCGCGGCTTGGAACTGGTGGAAATGCCGGTCGTCTGCTGCGGATTCGGCGGCACGTTTTCGGCGAAGTTCCCGCAAATTTCCAGCGCGATGGGCGAGGTCAAATGCGCCAACGCGATCGAGACCGGCGCCGACTACATCGTCTCCAACGATGCAAGCTGCAATATGCACATCCAAGGCCTGCTGGACCGCCAGGGCAAGGCCATCCGCACCATTCACCTCGCCGAAATCCTGAACACCCGATGAGCGCACCCGTTACCCAGTTCAAAGACGACGCCGAACGCCTCACGCATGACCTGAGGCATCGGGCCCTGATTTCAACCGCTCTCTCGAAATATGAGGTTTCCCGGGATGCGAAGCGCTCGAAATTCCAGAGTTGGGAGGACGCCCGGCAATTGGCGGCGGAGACCAAGTGGGAGGCGATCAACCATCTCGACCGCCACCTCGAAGAGTTCGCCCGCAACGCCGAGCAGCGCGGCACGAAGGTCCACTGGGCCGGGAACGCGCAGCAGGCCCGCGACATCATTTTGGGCATCGTCCAGGAAAAGAAGGCCCGTGCGATCATCAAGTCGAAGGTGATGACCGGCGAGGAAATCCACCTCAACGAGGCCCTGGAAAAGGCCGGGATGAGCGTGGTGGAATCGGATCTGGGCGAGTACATCGTGCAGCTTCGCCATGAAGCGCCTTACCATTTCGTCTTCCCCGCCATGCACCTGAGCCGGGGGGAAATCAGCGACCTGTTCCAAAAAGAACTCGGCACGGCCAAAACAGATAGCCCCGAGGAATTGACCATGATCGCCCGGCGCGTGCTGCGGGACAAATACGTCACGGCCGACATAGGGATCAGCGGCGCGAATTTCGCGATTGCCGAAACGGGCATGGTTTCCATCACCGAAAACGAAGGGAATGCCCGGCTGACCTGCGCGCTGCCGAAAGTTCACATCGCCCTGCTGGGAATTGAGAAAGTGCTGCCTCGGCTTGAAGACTTGGCGCTCTTCCTGCCGATGCTGGCCACCGCCGGCGCGGGCCAGGCGCTCACCGGCTACAACACCATGTATGGCGGGCCAAAGCAGGCCGACGAAGTCGATGGCCCCGAGGAATTCCATGTCGTGCTGCTCGACAACAACCGCACCACGCTGCTGGCCGATCCCGAACAGCGCGACGCCCTCCACTGCATCCGCTGCGGCGCGTGCCTGAACGTCTGCCCGATTTACCGCAACATCGGCGGCCACAGCTACGGCACCACTTACCAGGGCCCCATCGGCTCGGTAATCACGCCGCATCTGCGCGGGCTGCAAACCTGGAAACATCTCTCGACCGCCTCCTCGCTCTGCGGAGCCTGCACCGAGGTCTGCCCGGTCAAAGTGAACCTCCACCATCACCTGCTGCAAAACCGGCGCAATGCCGCCGCCCAAAAGCCGCTTTGGTGGGAAAAATACGCTTTTAAGGGGTTCACCTTCATTATTAACCGCCCATTCCTCTACGATTGGGGCAAAAAACTGGCCCGAATCGGCCAGCTCTTCCATCCGCTGATTCTGGGCACCAAGCTCGATCCGGCCTACGTCTGGACGCGCACCCGCAACACCCCTAAAATCGCTTCCCAAACCTTCAAAGAATACTGGAGGAACCGCAAATGAGTGACCGCGCAAACATCCTTGCCAGAATCCGCGAAGCCCTGACGCTGAGCGCGCCGGTTCCCGGCGGACATCATCTGGTCCCGACCGGTAAAGCTCCTATAGCGAAACCACACGGCCAGATTCGCGATTGGCTCCCCGCAGTCGGACCGACACAGGAGCAGCAAATCGAGTTATTCCGGGCGAACTCGGCGGATCTGAAATCCGATTTCCGCCTACTCGATTCACTCGAAGCTGTGGCCGCCGAGCTTCGGGCCATCGCAGCCAGTGAAGGCTGGAAGAAAATCGCGACCCACTGCGGTGAGTTGACCTCAGCCGTCTGCACCCCGCTTGGCCTGCCCACGCTGGATACAACGGGCGGATACGACGCCAAAGAGCTTGAGAAGTGCGACGCAGGCATCAGCCTCTGCGACGCCTTGATCGCCCAAACCGGCAGTGTGTTAGTGACCAGCCGCACCTCCGGCGGGCGCGCCCTTTCCGTGCTGCCTCCGCATCATGTGGTCATTGCGCGCCGCGAGCAACTCCTGGCCGACTTGCCGGCTGCATTTGCATTGCTGAAGGAAAAATACGGTTCGAACTACCCGAGCATGATCTCATTCATCACCGGCCCGAGTCGAACCGGCGACATCGAACGTATTCTTGTCCTCGGAGCCCACGGCCCGAAGAAGCTGACGATTTTGGTATTCTGAGAAAGCCATGAATCCGACTGGCAAGCAACTGCGTGAACAATGGCAGCGTCAGGGCGACCGTAGTAGAAGCGGCATCTTGCGGCATTTTGTCGCTTCGATCCTAAGGCAAGCGGCTAAATCAGCTCCTTAAGTTTACGCACATGCGCTCAGTCGGGGCGGGGATGTTATCGACGAAATGGACCGCTCCCCGGGTCCGGGTGCAGGACCGGAAAGTTACAGAGTGTGAAATTCCCTGATACACAGGCGGCGTACCGAGTGTTTATTGTGTATAGGAT
>JBAXSN010000221.1:0-3408 GCA_037130675.1 Verrucomicrobiota bacterium | reverse complement strand
TGTAGCCCATCGAGATAATCGCGGGGTTTTTGGCTGATCTAAAATGTGGGGTTGAGGATGGATTGTTCACTATCTGCGCGAGGGTTTTTCGATTTCTGAGCGGGGCTCGCGGGCAATGCGAACGCCGCGCGGAGGTCCGGCAGGGACACTGGCACGGCGAGCGGGGGTTTCAGGGGTTATGGATTTTGGCGCTGCCGACGGGGACTTGGCGCAGGGCGGCGTGGACATGGTCAGGTTCGATGTCGGATGTTCCGGCGCGAGCGGATGCGAGCCAGGCTGCTTGGGCGAGGAGGTTGAGGTTTCGGGGGTTGCCCTCACTGGCTTCGGCGAGAAGGTCGATGGCGGCGGGGGCGAAGATCTCGCGATCCAAACCGGCTCGGGCGAGGTGCCAGTTAAGGTAGGGGGCGATGTCCTCGCGGGACAAAGGCTGAAGGTGATGGGCGGCGCTGATTCGGCTGAACAGGGCGCGTTGGACGGAGAGGCGCAGGCTGCCGAGCAGGTAGTCGTCGCCGAGCAGGATGAGGGCGAACGCGCTTCGCTGGCGACCTCCCAGGCCCAGGAGCATGCGGAGTTCCTCCAGGGCTGTGGAGGGGTAGTTCTGTGCGTCGTCGAGGACGAGCACGAGGGTGAGAGGTTCGATGTCGCTGAGGTGTTTTTCGAGGGCGAGGAGGTTGGTGCTGCGTTTGAACCGGGGGCGTTCGCCGAGCTTGGCGAGAAGGATTTCGAGCACGCCGGTGGCGGAGAGCGAGGATTGGGTGATGAGCAACGGCAGGTAGCGTTTGGGTTCGAGTCCGCGCATCCAGGTTTTGAGGAGCGTGCTTTTTCCGGTGCCGGGAGAACCGGTGAGCACCATCACGCCGCGCAGGGCGGCGGTGGTGTCAAGCCCGGTCGTCGCTTCACGGTGGGAGCTGGTCGGGAACGTGTCGGCGCTTTTTTCGTCCGGGGAGAACGGCACGCGCAGGAGGCCACGGGCGCGAAGGAGATCCTCAAGAGAGGGTTCTTTTTGGCGGGAGGTGTCAGCGCGCATAGTTGGTCCCCCGGTGTTGGTGGTGGATTTGGCTGTTGAGGTGGAGGTCGGCCAGGCGGGCGATGCCGTGGGATGAGTCTTTGTGCCAAACTTCGACGCGGTCAAAGAGGACCGGGTCGTAGCGAAGTTCGACTCGGAGTGCGCGCAGGGCGAGGTTCACTTCGAGGAGTTTTTTTCCGAGGGTGACGGTGCCGTCCTTGCGCACGACGCGTTCGATGCGTGTGTAAAAGAGCGTGTCGATTTTTTCCGGCTCTTCGATGGTGCGCAGGGGATGGCCTGCGCGGGTGAAGCGCTCGTGCGGGCTCATGTTCGTGGAGCCGTGGGCTCGCAGGTGGTAGGTGGCGGCGATCCAACGCGAGAACGAGGCGTTGAGTTCGGCCAGGCTGTGGACGTGGCCGCCTTCGAGTCGCAGGGTGGCTTCGAAGTCGCCTTGGATCGTGCGGATGAGGCGTTCGACTTTGCCTTTGCTCCAGGCGTGGTAGGGCTTGGCGTGCAGGAGGCGGATGCCGAGGTTGGCGCAAACGATGCGCACGTGGGTGTTGACGAAGGGCTTGCCCTGGTCGGTGTAGAGTTTGATGGGGAGTCCCCGGCGCAGGACGGCCTGTTTGAGGCAGTCCAAGAAGCTGGCGGTGTCGCCGGCAAGGTAGTAGGCGGCATAGGTGATGAGCCGGCTGTGGTCGTCGAGGATGACGCAGAGCTGGGTGGTAATCGCGTGGCCTTCGGATGTTCGCAGTGTCGGCCCGCTGGCGAAGTCCACCATCCACAGGTCGTTGGGCGCAGGGGCTTCGAAGGCTTTGGTTGGGCCGGTTTCCAGCCGTCCGGCTTTCAGGCTGCGCCGGTCGTAACCGTGGGCAGACAAGAACCGCATCACGGCGCTGAGCGAGGGCAACCCCCGCCCGTGGTCCTGCCAGTGGCGGTAGAGCACGGAGAGCGCCGTGCCCGGAGTCTTGGTGATGGCCTCGATGATCCACAGGCCGGTTTCGGTATCGATGGCGCGGCTTTTCCCCGCGTCCGCTCGTTTGGCTTTTCCGGCCAGGCCCGCGAACCCGTGCCGGGCGTGATCATACCACCACGTTTCGATGGTGCGATAGGAGTAATACTGCCCGTCTTCTCCGGGCCAGGGGCGCAAGGAAGCGCTCCGCAGGCTCTCGGCGAGCGGGATTCCTTCCAAGCGCAGGGTTTTGATGTGGCAGATGACCTCGTAGCGCAAAAGCGCGAGGCGTTCCTTAGTTGTTGGTGCTGGATTTTGCATGACGCGGTGGTTTTCGCCCTGCCGCGCCCCGGCTCCAACAAAACGGTTGTGTGGGATGCTGGTGCCGGAGCTTCAAGCGCTCACGCAGGGACAACATCCCGCTGCCAATCTGAGGCTGCGGTAACATGCCAAAAGCGAGGTCTTGAAGTCGCAGGCCAAACGGGCGAGGATTTCCTCTGTCGAGCCAAGCTCACGCAAGGCCCGCCAAAAGCAGCCCACGTCGGCACTTGCCTCCAAGGGCATCTGCTGACCAAGCAAACCGCAGAGGAAAGCCATGCGTTCCGACACTCTTTTGCATGCGCGCCGGATGCAACCCGCCTCCTTCTCGGTGGCGGGCGGGGGCCTTGCGCCTCTGCCCGCCAAACCGAAGAGCTCGTCCAGCAACTGCTGGAATCGGCTCACCTCCATGCTGCGGCGGGGGAACATGTCCGCCGGGATCACGCTCCATGTACGCCCGCATCTGGGACAGCGGAAGCGAGAGATCGAGCATTTCCCCTGGCCTTCGACTTTCCTAAACCGGGAGTAGGTTCCGTTGCGATGGAGCTTTTGACAACCGGCGCACCTGGCGCAATCCTGCGGCGCGCATGGCCGATCGGCTCCTTTTAAAGATGACTTCTGGACCTGCATAGGCCGCGCAGGGTAGCCGCACCCAAGATCTCCACCAACTTGCCATCGCCGGGGAGGGCGGCTCCGCTGCGGGCTTTTCGCCTACGGCTCAAAGCCCTTCGCTGCGCCGCCCTCCCCGGCGAATCGTTCACCACATTCCCTGCGAGCCCCGCGCTCTGAGCCCCGCCTTTATTGGAGAATCAGACTCCCCCGATTTCCCGCCTTTATTCCGCCACGCAACAGGAAAAACGCTCAGTGCATATTGAATTTCTCGAACACTCCATTCGGGAAGGAGTTCGCCATTTTCTGCACTTCTGCGTGGACGAATACTGAGAGTAGCCTTGCCTTGTTTCCACCAAAATTCCGCTCTTGGAAGTAAATTGTCTGTTAAAAGACTTGTCAAATCTTTATCAAAATCTTCGTTCAAACCGATCTTACGCGCATGGTCACACCACTCCAAAAACTTTACTCAAGGAGCGCTTTGAAGGCTTTCCGGAAAACTTTCTGGTAGCTGAACTCGATA
>JBAXSN010000220.1:0-3494 GCA_037130675.1 Verrucomicrobiota bacterium | reverse complement strand
GCCTTCGTTGGCGACGTAGAGCGGATCGAACCCGAGGATTTCGCACGCGCCACGAACCTGTTCGCTCACGGGAACGGCGTTTTCATCGATGGCGATTTTCAACTGCGTGGCGTGGGCGATTTCGTTCAGCGCACTGGAGAGGCCGCCGCGGGTGAGGTCGCGCAGACAGCGGACGGAAATCCCTGCCTTGAGCAGCGCCAGCACGGGAGCGGCGAGCGGAGCGCAGTCGCTTTCGATCGTGCTCTCAAACTCCAACCCTTCGCGCACGGACATGATCGCCATGCCATGGCGGCCGACGTCTCCGCTGAGCAGGATGGCGTCTCCGGGACGCACGCTTGCCGGGGCGATGGTCAGGCCGTGCTCGACAACTCCGATGCCGGCGGTGTTGATGAAAACTCCGTCACCTTTGCCTTTGTCCACCACCTTGGTGTCGCCGGTGACCAACTGGACGCCCGCTGCATCGGCGGCCGCTTTCATCGATTGCACGATGCGCCAGAGCGTTTCCATCGCGAGCCCTTCCTCGATGATGAAGCCCGCGCTCAAATAGAGCGGGCGCGCGCCGCACATGGCCAGGTCGTTGACGGTGCCGTTGACGGCCATCGCGCCGATGTCGCTTCCGGGGAATTCCAGCGGGCGCACGACGTAGGAATCGGTCGTGAACGCGAGGCGCTGGCCGCCAACTTCAAGCAGCGCGCCATCGTGCCGCTGGGAAAGGATCGGGTTATCGAACGCCGGCACGAAGATTTTTTCGAGCAACTGTTCGGTCAGCCGCCCGCCTCCGCCGTGCGCCATCAGCACCTGAGGGTAATCGGCGAACGGAATGGGGCAGCTTGCGGTGAAAGGAGGGTTCATTTGTGCTTCACACTTCCAGGCGTTTTTCGAATTTGCTGAGCATCCGGATGCCGGTGTCGGTTACGGTCACGACATCTTCGATTCGCACGCCGCCGAGTCCCGGATAATAGAGTCCCGGCTCCACCGTGAGGACCTGGCCCGGCTTGAACCGGGTCCGTGCAAAACGCGGTTCCTCATGGATCTCCAGCCCCAACCCATGGCCGGTCCCATGGAAAAACCCGGTCCAGCGGCCTTTGCGCTGTTCGGTCGGGTAACCCCGATCCGTAAACAACTGCTGCACGCTTTCGTGAACCGCTTTGCCGTCGGCGCCCGGTTTCATGGATCGTAGCGCCAGTTGCTGGCCGGCGAGCACCGTGTCCCAGAGTTGCCGTTGCGCCTCGCTCGCCTTGCCCCGAACCGCCGTGCGGGTCATGTCGCCGTAGTAACCGCTCCGGGCGTCGCGAGGGAAAATATCGAGAATGATCAAGCTGTTCGCCTTGAGCGGTCCGTGGCCGCGCTCATGCGGGTCGCACGCCTGTTCGCCTCCGGCCACAATCGTGTTCGCCGGTTGTCCCCCTGCACGGAGGATCGCGGAATCGATTTCCGCGCGAAGGATTTCTGAAGTCAGTGCCTGCCCATTCCAGCGCAGCTGGTTTTTCGCCCCGATTTTCGAGGCGGCCAACACTTCCATGCCGCGCGCCATCCCGGCTTCGGTGATGCCCAGCGCCCGGCGCAATAAGCGCAGTTCCCCAGCCGATTTGAATTCCCGCTCCGGGAAAAACAACCCCCGCACCGGTTCAAGTTTGATCCCGGCCTTCGCTAGGTCGTTGGCCAATCCCAATGGAAACGAGGCGGGCACCTGGGCGCGCCGGACCCGCTGCTCCTTCAAGAACCGGACCAGTGTGGCGGTGGCAGACGGGTCTTTCCCCGCGCGCTTGGCCACTTCTCCGGCGGCAACAACCTCGTCCACCTTGGCCTGTTTCCGGCCGCGATCCACCTCCAGATCGTTGAGCATCGCCAGTGTGCGCCCGGCTTTCTCCAAATAGACAAAGGCATCCGGCGCGAAAAACCGGGTGGCGTAGAGCATGTCCGGATCGGATTCGCTGGCGGCAACAATCAAGCGGGCAGTGGATTTCATGGGCAGAGCTTTCGAAAATTTAGCGGGGAGAAGGCGATTCCCTGAGCGGGCGCTCAATGCGAACCGCCACAAATTGGGTGTCCGGGAGGATATATTTCCGCACCTCCAGGTTCAGCCGGAGAATGGGAAATTGCTGAAGAATCCCGGCGGCGAGTTCTTCCGCGAGCGTCTCCAGCAGACGGCGCGGCTTGGCGGACGCGATGGTCTTCATCAGCTCGCACACGGCTGCGTAATCGACCGTCTGCTCGATCCGGTCGTCCAGCGCCGCGAACCCGAGCTTCGGCTCCAAGGTGAGCGAAACCGTGAGCCGTTGCGCCTGAGCCCGCTCCTCGTCCGGCACCCCGATGTGGGAGCTGAGGGTCAGGCTCTGGATGTGAATGACATCAGTCACGGTTGTGGATCGGCTCCTTTCTTGAGCGCCAACGGCGCGGATCCATACCAGCCTGGGGCAGCGCCCCAGGAATCCGCAGGCAAAAATGCTTAAGGGCTGAAGGCCCGCACCAAATGCTCACCGGGGTTATGCGCCGGGCCTTCAGCCCTTGAGTAGCTTCGGCGGGAAGACCTTGGCCGTTGGCCAAGGCTGGTATGCTGCCGGGCCTTTGGCCCTGAGATGCAAATTGCATACGGCTATCCGATCCGAAACCGAATTTCCCTGACCGTTTTGGCTCCGAAACGCTCCTTCATCATCTCAAGGATCTTTGGCTTCCAGACCCGGTCGAGTTCAAAGTGCATCGTCGGTTGCAGCACCCGCACAAACAGAACGCCACCCTTTAGCTGGTGCGGTTCCGAGTGGCTGGCGATAAAATCGCCCACGATCCCGCGCCAGGCGGTGAGCACTTCCTCTTCGCGAATCCGCTCGCTCAGCCCGAGGCTCTTCATGAGCTTGCCGATGCCCTCGGCCACGGTCGTCGTCCGGTCCGGACGGACGTAAGCCTCCGGCAGACCGCGCCATTCGGCGATCACCCGGGCTCTGGTGGAGGAGTTCATAGGCAAAAAACCCTCACGCCCGTGAGAACGTGAGGGTCTTCAAAATTGGCGTATGCAGAGCCGGTTATTCGCCGTCGCTGCCGATGGCTTCCACGGGGCAGCCTTCCAGCGCTTCTTTGCACTGGGCGATTTCCTCGTCGTTTTCGGGCTGCTTGCTCACGTAGGAGTGGCCGCCGTCTTCGTTGCGGGAAAAGTTTGCCGGGGCCGTTTCACGGCAAAGGTCGCAGTCGATGCATTGGTCATCAACGTAATACGCGCCAGTGACGTTTTCAGGGTATTTGTTTGCGATGTCTGCCATAATGTGTGTGCGGTTATAAGGTGAAAGCGCGCTTACGTTAAAAGTTGCGCCCCTCTTTGCAATGTTTTTTTCCGCCCCAAACGCCGCTCGGCCCCATCCTCGGCTTTTCCCTGATCGCCGCCCTCTCCTTAGGAGAAGCGGCTTCCAACCGCTCGGCTTAGGACTGAAGCGGCCAGATGCCGCTTCAGTGCGCCTGAGAGCGCGCAACAACAGAGAGGTGAAAGTCCCCTCCGGAGAGCG
>JBAXSN010000022.1:0-26425 GCA_037130675.1 Verrucomicrobiota bacterium | reverse complement strand
ACTGATGGGACTGATGGGACTGATGGGACTGATGGGACTGATGGGACTGATGTATCTTTGCATAAGTCCCATCTGTCCCATAAGCCCCATTTCCGCGCCTCCGCGCCTCCGCGTGAGACTCTTCCCCTTAATGCCCCCGCGTCGGATCTACCCCGTGCAACCCGGTTGAATTGGCGAGCTTTGGCCAGGCCAGCGAGTAGAAGGCCACAAACCCGAAGCAAAACATCGGGATGATGAAGGCTGTTGACATTCCGTGCAGGTCACCGATGTGCCCCATGAACTTGGGCATGATTGCCCCGCCCATAATCGCCATAACGATGAAGGAGGATGCCTTTTTCGCCCGGGCGCCCAGCCCATGAATTCCCAGCGAGAAAATTGTCGGGAACATGATGGACATGAAGAAATAAGTCAGGAAGAGGGCGACGGCCGAAACCCAACCCAGCTTCATGAAAATAAGCACGCAGCAGGAGCCGGCCAGCGCGGCAAAGGTGGCGAGCACCTTGTGCGCCGAAAACTTCTTCATCAACCAGACGCCAATGAACCGGCCAGCCAGGAAACAGAAAAATCCAAGCGACGCGAGGAACGATGCGCCCTTGTCGCTGAAGGTCAGTGTCGAATCGCTAAACGCGATGAGTCCCGGATAGGTGTCGCTCAGCAGGTAACGGTTTAGCTTCGGAAGACTGAACTCTTTCTTGGCTTCCATGTCCTTGATCAGCGCCTGGCTCTTTTCGGATAACCGGACAGAAGCGAACCGTTGTGGCGTGTAGAGGAGTTCCTTGCCCGGCTCCTCGGACGCGCTCTGTTTCACGATCTGATTGAGATCCCGGGCCAATGCGTTTTTGAGAACGTCCGCGTCTCCCTCCGCGGTCTGGTCCAGACGCTTGATGGTGTCCTTGGAGAGGCCGGTATAAATGTAAGTAGAGACCGGGTCGGCTTGCGCCTTCACCCGATTCACGAATTCCGGCAGCTTCTGGAAATCCTTGGTGGAAAACGACGTCTGGACCTCGATCCACGCCGCGCCTTTGCCGCTCTGCCAGGCTTCCGGAACGGAGGGGACCTGAGAGGTCATGTAGTTGATGAAATACGCGAAAACGCCGCACTGGGCAGCAACGTAGAAGAACTGGGCGAGCGTTCCGCAGGAGAAGTGGGGATGACTCCAGATGCTGTGATTGGTGAGCTTCTTGTTATTCGCCAGGAACACGAGCGAGCCGATTGCAAGCAAAGCGCCGGAAGCATAAAGCATCGCCTGGTTATCAGTAATGCCGAGCTTCGCGCCCACGGAAGGGATCGCCACCACCGCCGAGACGATCATGCCCACTGCAAGTGAAAGGACGGCAAGGTTGGCCCAAAGCATCACCATCGCGATTCCCCGGTTCTGCAACGGCGCATACGCCACGGCCTTGTCGCTGTCGTCGATATGGAATTCGTCCGCGGACTGAATGTCAGGGAGCTTCGAAAAGGAGAAGATGATCGCGAGCAGCAGCACGAAGCCGCCCACGGCGGCATACGGAATCCAGAGGGTCTGGGAGCCGGTGCTGGCCCCTGAGGCATCCTGGCCATAGAAGAACATCCCCCCGGCGATCGGTCCCAGAATCCAGCCGATCCCGTTACACGATTGGGCGAGGTTGATCCGGCTCGCTGCAAACTGCTTGGGTCCCAGCACCGTAGTGTAGGGATTTGCCACGGTTTCCAGGAAGGTCAGGCCCGAGGCAATCACGCAGACGCCCAAGAGAAATGCCGGGAAGGTGGCGATCTTCGTTGCGGGGATAAACCAGAAGCCGCCCACCGCGACCATGAGCAGTCCCGCAATAATACCGCCTTTGTAACCCAGCTTGCTGGCGAGCCATCCAGCCGGCATTGCCATGAGGAAATAGCCCAGGTAATGCGCGAACTGAACCCAAGCAGACTGGGCCAGCGTGAGGTGCAGCTCTTTCTGAAAATGCTTGTCCATCACGTCGATCATCCCGTTGCAGAATCCCCAAAGGAGAAAAAGCGAACTGACCAGAGCGAAGGTGATGAAAAGGCTTTTGCCGTCGGCGGCAGCAAACATGCCTTGTTTTGGAGCGGCCACGCTTTTAACGGAGGTGGAGGTATTCATGAGGGGGTAAAACTGGTAACGGTTTGGAAAGAAGCTGTATTTTTAGAGACGCGCCGACGCTCCGTCAAGCGGTTCGACATTTCATCTCAAGGATCGATTTCACCTCTCGCTCTAAGCTTGGCTGCAGCCGACCTTGACCAAGACCTCCGGCGACGGCATGCTCAACAAGGTGAACGATGCTGCCTACACCTTTGATTTCGGCAGCTTCGATATCAGCACCGGCACCAAGAACGCCGTGCTGGCACTCAGCAATGCACAGTTGGATCCGGTTTTCCAGGATCTCTTGAACGGCAGCTTTGACATCAGCGCCAAGGGAGCCTTCAGCCTGAGCAGGTTTGACAGCTTCACGGGTTTGGCGATCAGCGGCAGCCGCGCGCTGACCATCAGCTTCGATTCAAATCTTACGATGGGCAGCTACACGGGCCAACTGGTCTTCACTCCCATCAGCGCCAATGCCAGCGGGACCTCCAGCATGAACGCGATCACGATGAACCTCGAGGCGCTGGCCATTCCCGAGCCGTCCACCTGGGCGATATTCCTCGGCAGTCTCGGCATGCTTACCTTTGGACAGCGTCTGCGCCGCCGTTCAAAAGCCTAAATCTTTGGGATTTAACGTGTGCCGGTAGGGGAACCGGCAGGGGAACCGGCAGGGGGCACGTTAAACCCGAACTCCGAAAACGCCCGCCACGGCGCATCGGTTGGGTATTTTCTTGACGCGTTTGGGACGGATGATTTAATCCACGAACAATGTTTCCAATGAAGCATTGCCCCAAAAACCTCCAACCTTGAAACGTAAAAGGACTTTATGAGGAATCTTTTCTTATCGGTGGCTGCCGCAGTCGGCTTCATCTCTCTCTCCATTGTTCCCGCTCACGGCGCCCTGACCTATGCCGTCGGTCAAACCTACGGTAAAACGGAGCGGCTTCCGCAGATTTCCGCTCTTGCCGCAGGCAAAGACGACTTCCTGGCTGTCGCCTCGATGGACAAAATTTTCATTTACGATCCCGCGAAAGGTGAGAGCGTCCGGAATTTCGATACCGGCATGAAAGGGATTACGGCCGTGGCGGTTGACGGCCAGACAATCTACGTCTTTTCGCGGCGGACCGAAGCCAAGGAGATACAAGCCAATGGTCGGAAATACACCCTGGAGGTTCCCCTCGAAGCCTTGTGCAAGACGTTCACCTGGGAAGGAAGTCCCATCGGGGACATTAAGCTGGAAAAGCTCACGGATGTCATCAATGCAAAAGTCTTGGACGGCAAGATTTACGTCTCCGACTTCGGCGGCACCCACACGGTGCGTTCGTTTGACGCCAAGACCGGAAAATCGCTCAAGTCCTATGGCAAAGACCTGCGACTTTGCTGCGGCATTCTCGATTTCGCCGTCGATCCGAAAACCAGTGACGTGCTGATCGCCAATCTCGGCGCATTCCGCCTGGAACGGTACAGCTCTGGCGGCTATCTCCGGTCTTCATTTGGAAAGCGCGGTCAACAACCGACCGATTTCCAAGGCTGCTGCAATCCTGTCTCGGCGGCCGTGCTGCCCGATGGCAATCTTGTCGTCGCCGAAAAAGACCCGTCGCGGGTGAAGGTCTATTCGTCAAATGGCCAGATGCTGTTTGCCTTCTCGGATCTTCAGGAATTAGTCAAAGGGTGCAACCGGGTTTCCGTCGCCGTTGATTCCAAGGGACGGGTCTATCTTGGTGCAAACACCAGTGAGCATTTCGTGCTTCAGTACGTTCCAAAAACCTAACTCGAAGAGCGCGTGATTCTTAAAAAAGCGTTTTTTTGCTACCTGGCTGCGGTTCTGTTTGGGCTAGCCTTCACCTCCACTAAAGCTGAGGAGGTGGAAACCGCTTTTCTTGCGCCCAAGGCCGTGCAGCAACAGAGCGCTCCCCTGAAGCTCGTGGTGGGAGTCACCGATGTCTATTGCAAAGACAGTTCTTGCAAATGCATCGAGCAGATTGCCACCCGCGAATACGGCGATTTCTGCCGCAAGCTGAAGGAGAAATACAACATCGAGCTCGAATTAAGCTATTTCGCCGAGCCGTACGATCTCGATCGTGCCTTTCTCGACGGGAAGTTTGATGCCGTGCTCTGCAAGCCCTGGATCGTCTTCCAGCATTCCCAAGGCCGCAGTGGGCGAATGGTTCGCGTGGCTGATTTGCAAGATCTCCACGGCAACCCCGGGCTGTGGGGGATGGTGCTCGTGCCGAAAGCTTCACCCATTCAAAACTTGAGTGAAATCAGCGGGCGCCGAATCGCCATCGGCCAGCCCGACGCGTACGAAAAGCACCAAGGCGCCCTGGCGCTCTTCAAGCGTGAAGGCATCCAGGTCGCCGCTGAGAAGCTGGTCCAAAAAGCGAGTTGCCTCGAATGCCTCGATCTTCTCATGAAAGGAGAAGTCGATGCCGCCGTAATCAGCAATTACGCCCTGACGGCCGATTGCGCGGTCGATGTCACCACGCCCGATGCGTTTCGGGTGCTGGGAAAGACTGAGGTAATCCCGCTTACCAGCTTCATGGTTGATCTCAAACGCGTGTCGCCAGCCGACGCGAAGCACCTTCAGCAGGCGCTTACCGGGTTATCCTCAACGGAGCTTCCCAAGAGCATGAGCGGCGGGGGATTTGTTGCCCCGGTTTCCTGGAAAGTTTCCCGGCCAAAACCGTGAAGCCTGTTTCCACCCGGCGGCAGTTCCTTCTCCGCGGAGTTCGTGTCCTCGGAGCGACGGCACTCGCCGGAGTGGCGGCTCGTGTCTTGGCTGGGGGGCGCAAAGACGCCGAGTTCATTCAACCGCCTCATCGCTACGGTTGGCAGATCAATCCGGATGCCTGCACCTACTGTGGCCTGTGCGCCACGGCTTGTGTCCGGCATCCCTCCGCAGTCAAAGCCGTCAACGATCAGAAGAAGTGCTCCAACTGCGTGGCGTGTTATGGCCATTTGGCGGACCTGAAAACGCCGAGTGCGCTCATCGCCACCACGGAACGCCTGGTCTGTCCCGAACACGCTGTGGAACGGGCCAGCCTTTTTGGGGGGCTTGATGGAGCTTACCGATATACGATTGACCCCGACCGTTGCAACGGTTGTGCCAAGTGCATCCAGCAGTGCAACACTCATGGCAGCCGGTCCATGTTCCTTATCATCCGCCCCGACCTCTGTTTGGGCTGCAACGAGTGCGCCATCGCGCGCGTCTGCCCCAGCAAAGCCGTTGAGCGCGTGCCGCTCTATCCCGCCAATGACTTCCGGGGCGTCTATATCCCGGAGGAGCAGCCGTCTTAAGTTAGGAAGCGGGGTTTCTTATATGGGTTGCCCGTTTGCAAATTATACCTTCTCCCAAAGCGGCGGAGTACCGCGCGCACTACAAGACGCTGGCGCGCGGTTATTAACGCCCTCTCATGCGCGTGAGCGTCTTGTAGTGCTGTGGTGCTCCACAGCTTTGGGCCGGCGCGCCGATGCCCGCCCGCCATCTCGAAACTTTGTAGCCCGGGGCAAGCTTCGCCTTTTAGGGTCGTGGCTCGCATTGATCCTGATTGCTTTTGCTGCCGTATCCGCCTCCCTAGCCGTTGACGAGCCGGATTCGTTCGATCCCGGCAAAGCTGTCGGGTCTGAAATCCAAACTTACCGGGACCATGCCATTCCCCGCGAATACCCGGCTCCCGCCAGGGCCTGGGTTTACGCCGATGTTGCGGTGATGGCTGGACTGCTCATCACGGGGATGTGGTTGGTCAGAACAAACCGATCGTCGCGGTGGATCTCGATTCAGCTTGCCTTCGCGCTTCTTTATTTTGGGTTTGCCCGGGGCGGATGCATCTGCCCGGTGGGAGCCACGGCCAATGTATTCCTCGGCATTCAACATCCCGAGTTGGTTGGCCTCGCGACGCTCGCTCTCTTTCTCCTCCCGTTGGTGGCGGCTCTTGCCTGTGGCCGGGTGTTTTGTGGTTCCGTCTGCCCTTTGGGGGCCTTGCAGCACCTGCTTTCCTCACCCAAGGCAAAGCCTCTGCCGCTCTCGCTTCATCGCGCTCTGCTTTTCATTCCGCCTGCCATTCTGGTGGCCACGACCGTGCGCGTTTGGTTGGGCTGCGGATTTCTCCCCTGCGAGATTGACCCATACGTTCCCGCCTTTTTCCAAAGCCACAGCTTGCTTCAGAAGCTGGCTTCCCTGGCTTCGTCGCAATATGCCGAGCCAGTGCTCATCCTTGCCGGATCTTCCAAAACCTGGGCTCTTCTTTCCGCCACTCTGATTGCCGGATGGTTCGTCCCCCGGATTTTCTGCCGGTATCTCTGCCCCTATGGAGTGCTTTTAGGCCTGTTTTCTGCCGTGGCTTTTTGGCGGCGTCAGATCAATGCCGAATCCTGCCTCCAATGTAACCGCTGCGTGAAACACTGCCCCGTGCAGGCGATCGAAAACGCTCGGGATGGTTCGGTGAGCGTGTCCCCCTTCCAATGCGTGCAATGCGGTCGCTGCCACGAACTCTGTGCGCACAAATCCATTGCAACGAGGGGTCAACTCTTGAAACTTAATGTTGACAGCGATGGGCCTTGAATCGCCCTTCAAAAGGTGCCCGCTCGGGCGATGCCGACGATTAATGTGGGGGCACAGGGGTTTCAAAGGTAAGGCGTCCTTGGCGCGAGCCCTCTTTTGAGATGCGAAACTGTTTCTGTTACACGCTGCTCGTTTACTTCTGCACGAAGCGCTGCAAGGCGTTTTGCAGGTCGTGCGGGCGCAAGGGTTTGGCGAGGTAATCGTTCATCCCCGCTTCCAGGCATTTCTCGCGATCCCCACTGAGGGCATCCGCCGTGAGCGCGATAATATACACGGGCTTCGCGCCGGTCTCGTTTTCCCAGCGCCGAATTTCCCGGGTCGCCTCCAATCCGTTCATTTCCGGCATGTGCATGTCCATCAGCACCAAATCGTAGTCGGGGCGTTTCAACGCTTCGACGGCGGCGCTTCCGGTGGCGACGACATCGACGGCGTAGCCGATCTTCTTGAGCATCAGCGTGACTACTTTTTGGTTCACCGGGAAATCTTCAGCCATCAAAATGCGCAAGGGATAACTATGGCCCAGGGGAACGGCTGGGGCGGACGGGAGGACCGTCGCCGGGGCGGGTTGGATGAGTCGTCCCGAGTCGCCAAGCAGCCGGGTGATGGCGCTGCGCAACCGATGCTGTCGCACCGGCTTGGTGAGCGTCGCCCCGACTCCCGCCGCGCGGGCCTCCCGGCTCAAATCGGCGACTCCCAAGGGCGTAAGCAAAACCACGGGAATTCGTTTGCCTTGCGGCTGGCGAATCCGGCGAACCAACTCGATTCCGTCGATCTCCGGCATCGTCAGATCCGTGATCAAAAGGTCAAAATCGGGGTCGCTTCGAAGTCGATTCAGTGCGGATTCCGGGCCGTCCGCCTCGACGGCGACCATTTTCCAGCGGCCCAGCCGGTTTTTTAATGCCGTCCGGCTGGCTTGATTGTCATCCACGATCAACACGCGAACCCCTTCGAGGGAAGGCAACTCGGCGACTGGCTGCGGTGCGTTTGCCTCCGGGGCGAGAATGGTGAAGGCGAACGCGGAACCTTTGCCCGGCACGCTCTCGACGCCGATCTGGCCGCCCATCAACTCCGCAAGACGCTTGCAGATCGCCAGCCCCAAGCCCGTGCCGCCATAGCGCCTCGTCATCGACGAGTCGCACTGGCTGAAGCGTTGGAAAAGATTCGGAATTCGATCGAGATCGATCCCGATGCCGCTATCGCGGATCACAAACTCGGCCAGTGCGCCCCTCGCATCGACAAGCCTGCGGACCGTGACGATCACTTCGCCCGTCGCCGTGAATTTCACCGCATTGCCGACGAGCTTTACAAGGATTTGGCGCAGTTGCACAGCGTCGCCCAGGATCCACTCGGGCAAGCCGTCCTCGAATTCGCACACCAGCTCCAATCCTTTGACCGCCGCCTCCTGGGCGCAGACGCCCATCGAATCTTCCACGCACCGGCAGAGATTGAACGGCTCGCGTTCCAGTTGAATCGCTCCGGACTCGATTTTTGAAAAGTTCAGGATGTCGTCTATGAGCGAAAGCAGCGAATCCGCGCAGCTTTGGATTCCCTCCACCCATTCCTGCTGATGCGGCTCCAGCCTGGTGTCGCGCAGGAGATTGCCAAACCCGATAATCCCGGCCATCGGCGTGCGAATCTCATGGCTCACCACGGCCAGGAACTCGTTTTTCGCGCGTTCCGACGCCTCCGCGGCGGCTCTGGCCCGCTGGAGTTCAAGCTGCAGTTGTTCTTCGCCAAGCCGCCGCTCGGAGAGCGGGTCGGGAGTTGAGGGAGTCTCGGAGGGTTCTGGGGAGCTTTTCATCTGCGTTGAGAAGACAAGAGCATTGTGGGCCGATTTAGGCAATCATTTCGATTTTCGCTACTCGTTGCAATTCTCGCGAGGGGGGCCTATAACTCCGCCATGATCGACTATATGCAGAAGGGCGGGCCTTTGATGTGGCTGCTGCTGCTCTTGAGTATCGTTTCCGTCACCATCTTTTTCGAGCGGCTGATTTATTATCACCGCTCGACCATCCGCGTGGGCGAATTCCTGCGGGGCCTCTCCAACCTGATCGCCCGGAGCAACTTCGCGGAAGCCCTGCATGAATGCGCCAGCACGCCGGGGCCCGTGGCGCGGGTGATTCATGCCGCCGTGCTCCGGCATACCGGCGCCCGCCCGGAGTTGAAGGTGATTGTCCAGGAGGCAGGGCAGCTTGAAATGCCCAAGCTGGAACGGCATCTGCCGATGCTGGCGACCATCGCTTACGTGGCTCCCTTGGTGGGGTTGCTCGGCACCGTCACGGGGTTGATCGAGGCGTTTGTCACCGTTTCCAGTCATGTGGGCTATTCCACTTCCACCGAGATTTCGATCGGTCTCTACAAGAGCCTGCTGACGACCGCCGCGGGCCTCGTGGTGGCCATTCCCACTTCGCTGGCCTACAGCTTTCTCTCGGCCCGCGTCAACACGTTGATGCACGACATGGAGCGCGGCGGCATCGAAATCGTCAACATGATCACCGACAAGGCGCCCGAGGCGCAGGGGATCATCGAGTTCGGGTCCCGCCGTGCGGCCGCGGCCGCTTCGGAGTAAACCGGCCCAGAGCCAACCAAGCCTGTGAAACTGCACCGGACCGTCAAATATTCCCCGGAACTCTACCTTTTGGTTCCGCTGGCAAACGTGTTGTTTCTGCTGCTCGCATTTGTGACGCTCAGCAAGACGTTTATCCTCCAGCCGGGGCTCTCGGTCGTGTTGCCGTTTTCATCCTTCGCCCTGGGTCCGGAGCGCACGCCTCAGATCGTCAGCATCACCGCGGGAGCGATCCCGGTCATCTATTTCCAGGACGAAAAGGTGACCGCCGACGAACTGGACCAGAAGCTCTCTCAAGGCACGGCCAGGGATCGCTCGTTGATCATCCGGGCGGACCGCGCGGTCCCCTATGACACCGTGTCGCGAGTCATGAACATCGGCCTGCAACGCGGCTATTCCGTGGCGGTCGCCGCCAGCAGCCAGCCATGAACTCGGTCTTTCGCGGGAACCTGATTTTTCGATGGCCGGAGCGAAGCGCTTCGCTGGTGTTGCCGTCCCTCTTTTTGGGCTCAGTGGCGGCGCACGCCCTGGCGTTTTACCTGTTCCAGGTGGTTTATCCGCCCACCGTCTCCATCGCCCCGCCTCCTGCGCAGGTTACGTTCGTTCCGCCGTCCACTCCGGAGAACAAGGAAATCCTGCGGTGGGTGGAGGCGCAGAACCCGACCGCCAACGAGAGCATCCAGGAAGCCACGCCGCCGGGCTTGGGAGAACTTCGATATAATCCGTCGTATGCCACCGTGCATACGCAGCCAAAGCCGGTGGAACATCTGCCGGAGGCCATCGGTTTTCCACCAGCGCTCGACTCCCTGGCTCTTACGGCGCCGGTCCCACGAAAGCTGGTGACCCCGGTCGTTGGCGTCCCTTCGTCCCTGACGTTCTCGGCTAATCTGGCGGCTCGCGACCCTCACCCCGCCGCCCCGATCTCCACCGCGTCCGCCATGAAAGCCAATCTCCAACCCGGCGAATTCCTGATTGGGGTCAATGAGGCTGGGGACGTCCGGTATTGCTTCCTGCAAACCAGTTCCGGGGACCGAAACCTCGATCAGGAAAGCGAAACGCTTCTGGAAGCGCGCCGATTTTCACCGATCGCCCCTGGCCCTGACGATTCCCTTACTTGGGGCTTCGCCAGGTTCATCTGGGGTGGAACCCCATCTTCCACAGCCGAACCCAACCCGCCGGCGAGCCTTTCCCGATGATCCACGTCAGTCTCACGGTTTTGGTTTTTGTTTACTTGGTCTTGTTTCTAATGGCCGTGTTCGGGCTCTGGATTTTGTTCGAGGTCAATCGCCAGCGCAGGGAGCGGCATTCCGTTCGCAACCGGATCCGCTGCACGATCTGCGCGTTTGAGTTCGAGAATCCGACCGAGGAACCGCTCCCCCGGTGTCCGCGTTGTGGAAGTTTGAACGAACGCCGGCCATTCCGGATGCTGTAGCTCGTGTTTTCTTTCTCCAGATAATCTGCCCAATCCGTGGCTGACACTCATCTACCTTCCATCACTCAACTCGCCGACGACCTTTCCGGCGCGAAGTCGGCGGACGATTTTCATGCAGCGCTGCTGCGGGCGCTTGGAGCGTATGACCGGCTGAATGAAACCCAGGTGGCACAGACCGGCGTTTCGTTGGTGTGCCGTGCCGGGTGCTCGCTTTGTTGCTGGTTGCGGGTGGATGTCTATGCGCCGGAGGTGTTCCTGATTGCCGATACGTTGCGGATGGAGTTAACGCCCTCAGAGCTTGACGAACTGCTGGGACGATTGGCCTCGCACGCGGAGTTGGTGACCCGATTAACGGTTTTTGAGCATGCCACGCGGAATATCGCCTGTCCGCTTTCACGGGACGGGTGGTGTAGCGTTTACGCCGTGCGCCCGCACACTTGTCGGAGGCACCATTCGCAGGATCTTGCCGCCTGCCAGTTTACGTTCGATCACCCCGACGATTTGGAATTTCCCGGCGCGCATAGCCGTGAGCTATTTCACGAGATGACCGAGGCCATGGGATTGCACGCTGCGGTTTACGAATACTTCGGGTTCGACAATACCATTTACGAGTTGGGATCGGCGCTGGAGGAGGCGCTAACGGACGAGGGGTGCTGGCGACGGTGGCAAAGGAAAAAGCAGGCCTTTCGGCGCGCGTCGGTTACGCCATCGGCGTAGTGGGCGCAGGCGCAAATCAGGATTTTCAGCGCCAACGGCGCGACCTCATATCAGCCTGGGGCAGCGCCCCAGGGTTACGATTTAGAAATATCCAGGGCTGAAGGCCCGAGCCATCACATCGCGCACGGAATAGTGCGGGCCTTCAGCCCTGATTCGTCTTCCAATTTTCCTGGGGCGTTGCCCCAGGCT
This sequence comes from Verrucomicrobiota bacterium, assembly GCA_037130675.1. Classification (GTDB taxonomy): domain Bacteria; phylum Verrucomicrobiota; class Verrucomicrobiia; order Chthoniobacterales; family Chthoniobacteraceae; genus JBAXSN01. The sequence continues at coordinate 14,883 of JBAXSN010000022.1, read as the reverse complement.
GGTATGGAACGGACCTTTGGTCCTAAGCAAAGACGATGCCGAACATTGTTGATGGGACGCCTTCTGATGCGCAACAGCGTCTTGTAGTGCTGTGGTCCTCCACAGCTTCGGGAGGGCGCGTCGATCGAAGGCTTAACCTAATCGCGCTGGGGCGGGTTTACGACCCTCACAGATTGAGGGCTGAAGGCCCGTCGCATTCTGCTATTGTCATGCGAAAATTTCTTCCGATCTGGCGCGGCTTCGACCATGCTTATCCCATTTCCTATGGATTCTGTTATCACACGCGTTCCTGCCACCACTGCGAATCTTGGCCCCGGCTACGACTGCCTGGGGGTGGCGTTGCGTCTTTACAACCGGGTCACCGTCCGCCGGGGCAACCCGAATCCGCACTCCATGGCCGCCAAAGCCGCCGCACTTTTTTTCAAGACTGCGGAGTTAAAGCCGTTCGAGTTCCACTGGCAGATTTGCGGTGATATCCCGCAATCGCGCGGCCTCGGCAGCAGCGTGACGGTGCGGCTTGGGATCTTGCATGGCCTCAACGAACTGGCGGGCGGGCCGCTGGAGCGCGAAGAGATTTTCATGCTTTGCAGCGAACTGGAGGGGCATCCTGACAATGCCGCGCCGGCCGAGTTCGGCGGGTTCACGGTGGCCAGCGCGGAGAGTTGCCTGGCGTTTCCGGTCTCCCCGAAATTGAAGTTCGTGCTCTTGATTCCCGATTTCGAAGTCTCGACGCCGGAAGCGCGCAAAGTGCTCCCTGCCGACCTCCAGCACGAACTGGCCGTCGTCAGCGCGGGCAACGCGGCCCGGATTACCGCCGCGTTTGCGAGCGGCCAATACGAGGCGCTCTCCGGAGCCTTCGAAGATTATCTTCACCAGCCGTTCAGGCAGCCGCTCATCCCGTTTTTGCCGGATGTGATCGGGGCAGGGGAGGAGGCCGGGGCGATTGGCGGATACCTCAGCGGGTCCGGATCGACCATCGCCTGCGTCACGCTCGAAACGGCGGAGGCGGTTGCCGCAGCCATGCAAAAAGCGTTGCCGAAAGGCATTCAGGCCCGGACGGTCATCACGACCGCTGAAAATCGGGGTGTCCAAATCGACAAACAATAGCCGCTCACATGCGCCGTTGGCTCGACGAGTTTGAACAGTTCGCGATCGAGGTCATCCTCGGGAATCGCTATGGCAAACGCGCGGCCCTGCTCCGGTGGTTTCTCTTGGGGCTCTCGGCCATTTACCGTGGCATCGTTCAGTTACGGCTCTGGCTTTATCGCAAGCGGTTACTCCGGGAGCGCCAGCTTGGGTGTCTGGTCATCTCCATTGGCAATTTGACAGTGGGCGGCACCGGTAAAACCCCCGTGGTCGAGAAGTTTGCCCGCGCGTTACAGTCGGGCGGTCGCCGGGTGGCCATCCTCAGCCGCGGCTACAAAAGCAAAAAGCCGCCGCTGCTCAAGCGCCTGATCAATCGCTTCGGCGCCGAACACGAGTTTGTGCCCCGGATTGTCTCCGACGGAAAGGAACTTCTGCTCGACTCCCAAGAGGCGGGAGATGAGCCGTTCATGCTCGCCAGCAACTTGAAGGACGTGGTCGTGCTGGTGGATCGCGATCGCGTCAAGAGTGGGCTATACGCGATTGAAAAGATGGGCTGCGACACGCTGTTGCTCGACGATGGGTTGCAATACATCCGCCTGAAGCACCGCCTCGATGTCGTGCTAGTCGATCGGCAGGCTCCTTTTGGAAATGAATACCTGCTCCCGCGCGGGACCTTGCGCGAGCCGCCGCCGAACCTAAAGCGGGCCTCGTATATTCTCATCACCAAGAGCGCGAAAGGGGCGGACAACTCGGATCTGATCGATCGCATCCGCCTCTACAACCGCACGGCGGAAATCGTGGAATGCACGCATAGTCCCCAACACTTGCAGCACGTCTATAGCGGGGAGCGGTTGCCTCTGGACTTTCTCAAGGGCCGATATGTCGGCTGCCTGTCCGCCATCGCCCAGCCTGACAGCTTTGAGGATGCGCTTCGGAAATTGGGCGCAAAAATCGAATTGTCCCGGCACTTTGCCGATCACCATCGGTTTACCGAAAAAGAGATCGCCGGATTCATTCGCCGGTGCGTGAACCGCGATGTCGATGCGATTCTGACGACCGAAAAGGATTGTGTGCGCTTCCCCAAGCTGAAGGACATGGAACTGCCCATCTACTTTTTGAGGGTCGAGATCGAGATTTTAAGCGGTGAGGAAAGCTGGCAGCACTGCGTGGATCGGTTTTGCAGCCCACAGCCGGTGATGGCTCCCGCGCCGCTGTTCTAGCGCCCCTAGCGCCCCTGAGCTCGTTCCCAAGTTTGACTTGGGAACGCACCCATCTTCGAAGCTTGGCTTCGGTGCGCGCTCGGAGCGTATTGGACCACCGCACGGTGCAGGTGCTCTTTGACGGGCTCTGTGGAATTCCGGGGGGCTTTGGCGCGGCGAAGGTTCGCGAAGCACAGCTTCGAAGATGGGTGCGTTACGAAGCTCAGCTTCGTAACGAGGGAGGTGGGGGTGGATAGCGGTGCCGAGTTTGATGAGATTGTATAGGGGCGGTTCACCGTCGTCCCTACCTCATCAGGCGCAAACAAAATCGGCGGCCCCTTGCGAGGCCGCCGATTTCAAAACAATTGCTGGATATCCGTTACTTCTTTTTCTTCAACAACGGCAGGCCGGTGTTGGCGTTTTCGGAAATTTCGTAGCCCTCGGGGAGCTTATCGATGGCGCAATCCCCGGCAGCGCCGGCGAAATAATAGAGCGTGACCTGTTGGCCGCCCTTGAGCTGTTGTTTGCGCTCGTGCAGAAAGTATTCTTTCCCGCTCTTTTTGCTTTTTACGCTAAAAGCCATAAAACGAATGAGGGTTGATGGAGGCCAGGCTGGTGGGCTGAAAAGCTCGGGAACCTTAAAGCAAGCCCGCCTTCTTGAGCGTCGCGTAAGCGCCGTTCTTGGTGACGGTCTTCAGCGCGCGTGCGGAAAGCTTGATCACCACAAAAGCGTCGAGTTCGGGCACCCAAAGGCGCTTGGTTTTCAGGTTGGGCGAGAAGGTGCGGGGCACGTTCTTGGTGACGTGGCGGCCAACGCCGCCCTTCTTCTTGGCCATACCGCGGCGGTGAATGACGCTGCCGCGGGTGATGCTGGCTCCTGTAATGGTGCAGATTCTTGACATAAAGCTGTTTCGTTAAAAAGGGCGCTAAAACTGTCCGTTGAATGGCAAACGGTCAAGTGTTTTTAAGAGGGTAAATCAAACTGTTGGTTGTGGGGGACGCCATTCCTGGAGATCGGGGTGTATAATCTCCCCGTCCCCGCGTCTCCCCATCTTCCCCCTAGCGCGGCGTTGTATCCCCATCGAGCAGGGCGAGATCCGCATCGACCATAATCTTCACCAACTCGCTGAATTTCGTCTGCGGTTCCCAACAAAGTTTGGCTTTGGCTTTGGCCGGATTCCCAATCAGCAGATCGACTTCCGCGGGCCGTTCGTACCGCTCGTCATACTTCACGTAGTCTTTCCAATTAAGCCCAACGTGCCCGAATGCCGCCTCGACGAATTCCTGAACTGTGTGCGTCTCGTTGGTGGCCAGCACGAAATCGTCCGCTTCGGTCTGCTGGAGCATGCGCCACATTCCTTCCACGTATTCCGGCGCGTATCCCCAGTCGCGTTTCGCATCGAGGTTGCCCAGGAAGAGCGCGTTTTCATGCCCGCGCTTGATGGCCGCGACAGCGCGGGTGATTTTTCGGGTGACGAACGTCTCGCCGCGCCGGGGGCTCTCATGGTTGAAAAGAATCCCGTTGGTGGCATAAATGCCATAGCTTTCGCGGTAGTTGACCGTTGCCCAATAAGCAAAAACTTTCGCCACCCCATACGGGCTGCGTGGCCAAAAAGGCGTGGTTTCGGTCTGTGGAACGGCTTGGACTTTTCCAAACATCTCACTGCTGGAGGCTTGATAGAAACGGGCAGGGATTTTCGTTTCGCGGATCGCCTCCAGGATGCGGATGCTGCTTACGCCGGTCACGTCGCTGGTGTATTCCGGGATGTCAAAGCTCACCCGGACGTGGCTCTGTGCGCCCAGGTTGTAAATCTCATCGGGGCCGATGCGATCGATCAGACGGGTGAGGCTGAGGGAATCGGAGAGATCGCCATAATGGAGAAAAAGCCGGACACCGTTGACGTGCGGATCTTTGTAGAGGTGATCGATGCGGGACGTGTTGAAGGTGCTGGCCCGGCGGATGATTCCGTGGACTTCGTAGCCTTTGGACAGGAGGAGATCGGCGAGATATGAGCCGTCCTGGCCGGTGATTCCGGTGATGAGCGCTTTTTTCATTGAGCGGTATTTTCTGGGTGTGATGTTACGGTGAAGAGGCACCTGCCTATTGGATTGCGTACTGCCGCCTGATCTGGTTAATCCGCCGCCCGTTTATTGGCGAGCAATTTCAGCGGCGATGCCGGCCTGAATGGCCGCGCGTTGGGCGTTGAGCAGGTCGCGGATTCCCTTGCGGCCCAGGGCCAGCAGAGACTCCAATTCGCCATCGCTGAAGCACGCCTCTTCGCCCGAGCCCTGGACCTCCACGAATTGAAGCTGTTCGGTCATGACCAGGTTCATGTCCACGCTGGCGTCCTTGTCCTCTATATAGTTGAGATCAAGCATCGGCACGCCATCGACAATTCCCACGCTCACCGCCGCCACGAGCCCTTTCATGGGCGATCTCGCGAGCGTTTTGGCGCGCACGAGTTTCTCGAACGCCAGCGCGCTGGCCACGCAGGCGCCGGTGATGGAAGCCGTGCGGGTGCCGCCGTCAGCTTGTAGCACGTCGCAATCGACCCACAGCGTATTCTGTCCCATGGCCTTGAGGTCCACCGCCGCCCGAAGTGCGCGACCGATGAGCCGTTGGATTTCCGACGAGCGCCCGTCGATCTTGCCTTTGGAGATGTCCCGCTGTTTGCGGTCAAGGGTGGAGTAGGGGAGCATTGAGTATTCCGCCGTCAACCAGCCTCCCTGCACCTTTTGTTCCTTCATCCAGCGGGGGACTTCCGGCTGGATCATCGCCGAGCAGATCACCCGGGTGTTCCCGCAGCAGACCAGCACCGAGCCGGCGGCATGTGGAGCGAAGTTCGGGGTGAAAGAAATGGGTCGGAGTTGATCGAGGGCGCGGCCGTCGTTTCGGAGAGCGGCAAAAGGATTGGAAGGGATCGTCATTGAGCCCCAAAGATTGTATGGCTGCGGGCGCTCGCGCAAGTTGAGAATGCAAACCCGAGTTTCCCCGCGCCTCTTTTCGCTCAAAGTTCTTGCTGTAGCCGGCTCTACGCCGGGATTTGCGCGGACGTGTGTTCGGTATCGTTTTTGCTCAGGGGTTGGAGGCCGCTACTTGGTGCGCGCTGTAGCCACGCGTCGCTATGCGCTGTAGCCACGTCGCTGTGCGACGTCGGGGTGGGATGTGATTCCATTATGCGCCCCTCACTCTCTGTGTCGAGCGCCTCCCACACCGACGGCCCACAGGGCGAGCCCGACTACATCACTCCTGGGTTACGCCGCCGCCCCGTGCGAAACGCACCTGCAATCCTTGGTTGCGTCCCGGCGGTCCCATCCGTAGGATTTCCGGTTCCTTCCAAAGGATTCTAAATGTCTGACCCCCGCAGAGTTGTCATTGCCTTCGCCCTATCGGTGCTGCTGCACGTGATTCTTTTCACGTTGCTGGCGTTGACGCCCGAGCCGAAGCCGGTGGAAAACGCTCCGGAAAAGGAAGCTGAAGCCATGGAAGTGACCTTGATGCCCCCCAAGGACGAACCGCTCCCGAAAGACGAACCGCTGCCAAAGGAAACCCCCAAGCCGGAACTCGCTAAAGAGGAACCGCCCAAGCCCGAGTTGTCCAAGCCGCTCCCCACCGAAAGTCTGGTGTCGGTCACCTCTGCGAAGGTCGTGCCGATCCAGGGCGAAGGCCGCTCCATTGAGGCTAATCGGAGCAAAATCGGCGACGAAGAGAAGGCGGGGACGGTGAAACCGGGCAAAGCCGAAGTCGTTTCGATGCCTAAACCGCATTCTCCGAAAAAGCCGGTTCCGGTGAAACAGGCGAAGGTTACGGCTGCCGTGCCATCGCCGACACCGGCCCTTGCGCCCGCCGTGACGGCGCCGGTGGCCGAGTCCACCCCGGTTTTGCCAAAGCCCACGCCGCTGACGGTGCCGCATCCGGTCGCCATGACCTCCCTGCTGCGGGCGACGTTTCCGCGTCCGACACCGCTTCCGAGTGCAGGCGCATCGCCCACTCCCGCGCCCGCCCCGCCGCCGGTCGATGCGAGTTCACCCGAGTCGGCTGATTCTGGTGACAACGGCCCGGACGATCCTGCTGCCGACGAAGCGATCACCGCCTGGAAGAATGCGGTCGGAAATTCAGTCGGTTCGTGCTGGAATTTTTACCGTCAATCGAAATTGGATTTGCTGGCGGTCGGCGAGGTGCGTATCAAGTTCGTGATCGATGCGAAGGGACACGCCTCCGATATGCGAATTCTTTCCAACACTGCGAATCCGACAAATGCCATTTATGCGGTTCGCTCTGTGAAAGAAGCCGAGTTTCCGCCGATCCCACCGGAGCGGCTGGCCCGGTTGAAAGGTCAGCATGTCGAAATCGTATTAACCTTAACTATCTATCCAACCCAATGGTCGTCGCCTTCTCCATAACCCAATTTTTGATCCACGGCGGGTTTTTCATGTACCTGCTGGTCATCTGTTCCGTCGTCTCGGTGGCCACCATTATCCTGCGCGGATGGGGACTTCGTCGTGACAGCATCATTCCGCCCCGGATCTGGAGTGAGATCGAGGCACTCCCTCCCGGTGACAACCAGCGCGCCATTTCGCGGCTCCAGCGCCTGGTCAAGGAGGATGCCTCGCCCCTGGCCCGGATCACCGAGGTCAGCATCAATCATCTGGAATGGAATCGTTCGGAGAACGTGGAAGCCGTCCAGACCCGTGCCCGGCACGAGGTCATCCGAATGGAGAGCGGGCTCGTCGTGCTGGAAGTTATTGTCGGCATCGCCCCGCTGCTCGGGTTGCTCGGGGCGGTTTCGGGCTTGGTGGCGGTGTTCGCGAATCTCGGGGCCAGCGAAACGGTTAGCGATCCGCGCGGCCTCGCCAAAGGCATTTCCGAGGCGCTCAATACCACGATCGCCGGCCTCGCCATCGCCATTCCGAGCCTGATCGCTTATTCGTATTTCTCCAAGAAAGTCGAAACGCTCAGCGCCGAAATGGAGTCGATCCTGGGCGAATTCCTGGCCAAGAGCTACTCGCACACCAAGAAGCGCCGCCTGGATGCAACGCCTGCCGTCGCTCCGGTGGTGGACGAAGAACCGCCCACGCCGCATTTCCAATGAATTTTTACAAGCGCAAACGCCGGATGCCGGCAGTCATCATCGTCTCGTTAATCGACATTTTCGCGATCCTCTTAATTTTCGTCATCGTCACGACAACCTTTAAGCGGGCGCAACCGTCGATCTCGATCAAGCTGCCGGAATCGAGCACGGCGCTGCCTGATGCCAAGGCCGAAGATCTGAAACTCATCGAGTTGTCGGTCTCCCCGGAGGGTGTTGTGAAGCTCGACAATCATGAATTGGAAGTGGGGGCACCCTTGGTGCAGGCGGTCCGCCAGGTCGTGGCCGACCATCGGCCCATCGCGTTGAAGGCGGACACAAAAGCTCCCTTCGGCGTGGTGGTCCGTGTATTGGATGCTTTGAAAGAAGCCGGAGTTAAGGGTAGCTTACCGGCGTTTACCGAAACGATTGAGAAAAAGAGGGGGTAATCAGTGGAAATTGTAAAATACGGAGACCCGGTTCTGCGGGCCAAAGGGAAACGGGTCGAGGCGATCACCGATGAAATTCGGGAGCTCGCCAATGCGATGGTCGAGACCATGCGCGAGGCGAACGGCGTCGGATTGGCGGCCCAGCAGGTGGGGCACGCCTTGCAACTCGCCATTGTCGATGTCGCGGGCGTGGAAGATCGCCCGAGCGTCATGAAGATCGAGGGCGAACCCGTGAAGATCGAAGATTGGATGCCGATGGTGCTTCTCAATCCGGTGCTCGAACTCGGCAAACAGAAGGAGATCGGTATCGAGGGGTGCCTGAGCTTTCCGGAAATTGTCGCCGACATCCTCCGTTCGGCGACGCTGAAAGCGACCGCCCAACTCATCGATGGGCGGCAGGTCGAGTTTGAGGCCGAAGGCTTCCTGGCCCGGGCATTGCAGCACGAGGTGGATCATCTCAATGGCATCTTATTCATCGACCGGATGAACTCCGCCACGAAGGTCAGCCTCTCCGGGAAATTGAAACGCCTCCAGCGGAACCGGTAGGCTGCATACTGGAATCCTCACCACGCCCACGTGCAACTGGGGCTGGGATGCATTGCGCTTTCACCATGTCACCGCGTCGGAAGGTGAGGTGAAATCGGCGCGCCATCCGAAAGCTGTGGAGCACCACAGCACTACAAGACGCTGGCGCGCAATATGGGACTCCAACTGGCGCGCCAGCGTCTTGTAGTGCGTGCGCTTCTGCGCCGCTTTGGGCTGGCGTGCCGATCCACCGTTTTACACCCTACCCGTGGATGATAAGTTGAATGTCTTCCGGGAGCCCGGCGGCGACTTGGGCGATGACGTCGCCTTTTAGGATCTTCGTCATGCTCATCCGGTGCGACGCCCCGAGCATGAGAAAGTCGATTCCGAGGGTGGCTGCCAGGTCCAGAATGGTGCTGGACGGATTCTCGCTGACGGCATAGATCGGCATCACGCTCACGTTGCGTTCCTCGGCGGCTTTGATGGCCAGCGACATGATGGCGGCCGCTTGCGGGTCGTCCTGCCACTTGGGACGTCCAGTGCTGGCGCGCGGGGGCGCCTCGGGGAGGAACACGGCCAATTCCCTTACGTAAAGCACGCACAAGGTGGCTTTCCGCAATTGCGCTTCGTCGAGCGCATACTGGAGCACCGGCGTAATCCCGCGGGCGGCCACCATGATCTTCTGGCCTTCGGCGAGACGCGGCCGGAGTTTCTGAATGGAGTCCGGGGTGAAGATCTCAGCGAGTTCTTTGGTGACGGTGACGCTGGTGAGCCCGGCGCGTTTGAGCGTGTAGGCGCGCAGGCCAAGGCCGATCCCAAGCACGCAGATGACGAAGAAGAGAGCGTCGGGTTTGGTTTTCGCCAGGGTGATTTCCACCGCGAAGAGCACCCCGAAAGTGAGTCCAAACAAAACCCGGTCATACCAGGTAAAGCCGACACCCCGGTTGAACGTGCAGGAACCGAGATTGACGGTGATCGCGCCGACGACGCCGATGGCGTACAGCCCAGCCAACGCGCTGAAGTTCGGCGCGGCAACGAGCACGACGATCGGCAACCCCACGGCGATCAGGAGCGGAACGATGGGCACGCCATAGCGATTGAGCTTGGTGAAGCTGGGCGGCATTTCGCCGTCACGCGCCATCATGAAGAGCAGACCGATCATCGCTACGATCGCGGTATTGGCGGCACTGAGCAGGAGCAGGGCGAAAACGATGCCCACGACCCAGCCAAAGGCCGTTCCGAACCACGGTCCCACTGTGGCCATTCCAAATTGCTCGGCCATGAACCGGAGCATATCCTCGCTCCGCTTGTCGAGCGCAGCCATCACCGCCTCAAGGCTGCCCATCGGCATGACCTTCGGAAGAGAAAGCATCGCCCACCCGAGAATGGCGGTACCGAAGACCACTTCAATGGCAATGGGCCAGATCGCCTTGGCCGACTCACGATCCACCTTGGGATCTTCCGGGGTCGATCCCGGGTCCAGTTTCATGACGCCGGTCATGTTCGCGATGGCCTCCACGCCGCTGAGGGCGAGGATGACCCCCACAAATTGCTCCCAAACCTTCCACGGATTTTCATGGGGCCGCTGAAGGAACTCGGTGGTGAGATGCGGCGCGGAAACAGCAATCAGGACTAGGACCACAAGGATGACGGGCAACGCCAGCACCACCGCGAGGCTCCCGCTGTGTTTCGGCCCGTACCAGTTAATCAAGCCAATGAACAGGAGGACGCAGGTGGTGGAGATCGGGACGTGATCTTTGAGGAGCTTAACCCACCCGGCTTGCTCCGCCCCGGACGCGAGGTAGCTTAGCGCCGACCACCCGCTCAGGGAGGCGGTGACGGTGAGATCGGCAATGAGCAGCAGGGCGCCGATAACTGCCAGCAACCGGCCCTGAGTCCGGGCGGCGGAATAAACGCCGCCACCATCGGGAAAATATCGGCAGATCACCGCGTAGTTGATCGCGACCAATCCGGTGAGGGCGCAGACCGCCAGGATCAACGGCAACGAGGAGAACCCGGCCGCCATGAAGGCGAGCCCGATAACATAGGCCTTGCTGGTTCCCCAATCCCCGTAAAGCAGCGCGGCGGCGCGCTTCCAATCGACGTTTCTCGGGCGATGCCCCTGGATGCTGAGTTCCACCTGATCTATTTACGAGCAGGGCCCTTCAACGGTCGTGAAGATAAGCCAGTGCCCAGCCAAGTATCGGGAGAAGCATCGCCACTGCGGCTAGGAGCTTCTGCATCGCCCCCCCGGTTCGGCGCGGAAGCTGCGACCAAGCAAGGAAAAGCCCGATCCCCGCCCCGGAAATCATCCCCAAAAGATGCGCCATCACATCGACGCGCCCGGTTTCCGTGCCGGTCCCGAGATAGGCCAGCAGGGCGAGTCCGGCGCCGATGGGAAAGAGCGTGTCGCGGAATCTCGCTCGCGAGGGCTCGCGGTGCGTCCAGCGATTGCGAATCGCGGCATGCAACTGCAAGCCGACCAGCATCCCGAGGCCCCCAAACACGGCAGTCGATGCCCCGATGGAGGCGTGGGCGTCCCCCCGATGCCCCCAGGCGTTGAGGAGATTCCCGATGACCCCACTCAGCACAATCCCCAGCCAGGTCCAGCCGACCCCCAGGAAACGCAGCAGCGCGCCCGCGAAGATGACCCCCACGCCGAGATTCGCCACGAGATGGCCAAGATCGCCATGCAGCGTAAGGGCGGTCAGAGCGCGCCACCATTGCCCCTGTAAAATGGCGTGTGAATCCGCCACCCCGCGAGCCGTCCACCCGGCTGGGTTGTAGCCACGGCCCTGTGGGCCGTCGCCGGCGAACATCTGCACCGCAAAATAGCCGATCATGATCCAGCAGAACACAATCAGGGACGTTGCCGGAATCTTGGTTTTGGCGCTCGGATAGCCGTGCTCGCGGATCTCCTCGGCGGCGGACTTGCGCTCAAGCCGCCGCTCGGCCTCGTATTTTTCCAACTCCTCCGCGGCTGCCGAAGCATCGGCGGCGTTTACGAACAGAGAGAAAAAGCCATCTGTCGGGATGATCCAGTAAGCCAGCCCCATGGCGAGCAAAGCCAGCCCGCGCTCTTCGGCTTGATCCGACCGGAGGTAATGGCCGACTTGGATCAAGACCCGTTCGCTCCGCGGCTCGCTTTCCGGATTCATCCGCGCCAGAGCCGAAACGATTCCAAAAAGCTGTTGGAGAAATCGCGAGGGCGGGCGGCGATCCAGCGGTCGAGCATTTCCACCGGGAAAAACGAGCCGGTCTCGATCTCCGCAGCCGGCCATTTGAACGGGCCGGGGTGTTCCGCCTTGTAAACCTGCACGAACTCGAACCCCGTGGCGCGCGTGGCGGGCAATTCCCCAATCCGCTCCAGCGGAGCGCACACCCCCAGTTCTTCCTGGAGTTCGCGAGCGGCGGCTTCGTCGTAGGTTTGCCCGGCGCTGACGTGGCCCGCCGCGCTCGAATCCCACCGGCCCGGATTGGCGTCCTTCCAGCGGGAGCGCTTTTGAACAAAGAGTTCGCCCTTCCGGTTGAACACAAAAATGTGAACGGCCCGATGCATGAGCCGCTGGGTATGAACTTCATGGCGGCTGGCCTGGCCGACAATCTGATTGGATTCATTTACCACATCGAACTGCTCGCCATGCACATCCTGGGCCTGCATGGGGAGCTGCGCCGGATCTTCCGCCTTTTCAACGATCCGCGTCAGGTCGATCCATTGCGCCAGCGAAAGCGCTTCGCCGCGGACGGTTTCCGGCGCCCCGATGGCGGCACATAGCGCTGGCCAATCCAGGTGATGCGACGCGAGCATCTTGCGCAGCATTTTGCGACGCTGGGAAAAGCCCTCTTTCACGAGCCGATTGAACAGCCTGCCGTCGCAGTCAGGAAACTCGGTCGGGTCGCGTGGAGTCAGGACGATCACACCGCTCTCGACGTTGGGTGCCGGGAGAAAAACGCTGCCCGGAAGCGTGCGCAGGTATTCGACCCGCCAGCGCCTGCCGACGATGAGTGTGATCGCGCCGTATTCGGAGGTGGACGGCTTGGCAGAAAGGCGTTCGGCCATCTCCTTTTGGAGCGTAAACACCAGCCGGGAAACCGGCGACGGCTCGGCGGTGAACTGGAAGAGCACCTGGCTGGAAACGTAGTAAGGAAGGTTGCCAAGGACCTTTGTGGAACCGTGCTCGAACAGCCCGCGCGGATCGAATTCCAACGCATCCTGATGGAGCACTTCGACGTTGGGCTTTTCGGAGAACCGTTGCCGGAGGAAATCGGCGAGCCGGCCGTCCTTTTCGATCAACGTGGTCGAGCGGCACCGGTCCACCGCGAACTCAGTCAGCGCCCCCAGGCCCGGCCCGACTTCCACCAAGTGATCCTCGGGCTGCAAATCGAGTTGCTGCACGATCCACGCGCAGACTTCCTCGTCATGGAGGAAATTCTGCCCGAGGCTTTTCGTGGGCCTTGTGCCAAGTTCGGCCAAGGTGTTCTGGATCGTGGTTCGGTTCATGAAAGGAAGATTGTACTGCAAAAAACACCCGAAGTTAGACCCGGCGTCGGCAAAAGCCAAGAATGAGCAGGCCGCCAAGCACCATGCCCCAAGTGCCCGGCTCCGGCACCGATTCGAAGGCCACTGCCAACGCGTAATTTTCGGCGTAGCTCCCATCTGCGGAGGGGTCGACCAGGCCGGTGGAGACCACTTCGAGCCGATAATGATCATTGCCGGAAAGCGACGGGATATAGATATGCTCAAGGCTGCCGAGGTCCCCGGCGGAGAGATACACGTCCTGCCAGGAATCCGGAGCGATTTCGCGCTGGAGGATGAGATCGAGGTTGCTTAGGAGATTCTTGGTGAGCGTTCCGAAGTCGGTCGAATCGCCCAGGTCTGTGTTCACCGCGAAATCGACATGCCGATCCCAGACCAGAGTGGCGGTCATGCTGAGAAGGAACGACGTGCCGGGCGTCTCGTTGACAAGGTCCCCTGAGTCAAAGTTAAAGAAGTCCTTCTCGCCCGTGTGGGTCGCGGTGTTGAGATACCAGAAGCGGTTGCCGATCTCCCGGTAGCCAAGGTAAGCGTTCAGGGCGTCGGCCTTGCCCGCGCCTACGGCGTAGTTGAGGGGCACGACCGCATCGGGTACTCCGTTCGGGTCGAGCACCACTTGGCCGGGCTGCCAATTCGACTGAGCCACCCCCTCGGCATCCAATCCGGCGATCTTGTCCGCGCTGTTGACGATCAGCGCCTTGATCAATTTGTGATCGGTGGAAAACGCCTGCCCCTTTTCCGTCGTGGTGAGTTCTGAAACGATGTTCTCGCTGGTGTCCCAGGGGATCTTGGTGGCGCCATAAAGCAGAGCCGCCTCTCCCGTCACATGCGGGGCGGCGAAGCTCGTTCCATTCCCGAGCACCCCCGCAAGGTCGTTTACCACCAACTGACTGTTGGCGTCGGTTTCCACCAGAAAATGCTCGATCACCGCCAGGTTCGACCCCGGCGCAACGACATCCACGCCCGCCCGCCCATTGGCCAGCGGCTTCCAGGAACTAAAGGACGCCACTTTAGGCAACGGAACCCGCGCCGGGTCGTCGATGTAATTCGATTGGCTGCCGACATCCAGCGCGCCGACGGTGAGGCCGTTGAAAGAGTCGGCTGGAGCGGTCAATAGTCCGCCGTTCGTCCCTTCGTTGCCGGCAGCGATCACCATCAGCGTGTCGCGATAGCCGGTCGCCGAGCCGTTGATCTTGCCCTTGTAGCCCGCATACTCATCCATGAGCAGGGAATAAACGGAGTTGCCGTCCAACTCGGCCTGCCTGGAAACGGTTCCGCCCCAACTGTTATTGATGGCTTGCACCTGCGAAGCGCCCGTCAATGAAGCCAGCGAACTGTTGAGAGAGATCAGTTCCGATTTGTCGCTCGAACCGCCAAAGAGCGCGCCGTGGTACTCCGCCCGTGGCGCCATGCCGACGCTCCAGGTCGTGAAGTATTGCGAGCTCGCATACGGGACACTTCCGGTGTCATCGAAGCTGAACATATTGTCCATGATATGGGCAACCAGAGTGCCATGGGCGCTGTCATCGCTCGACGCCAGGCCGCCCTCGGAAAAGTTCTGAACATCGCGGTAAGTCTGTAACCCCCAGTCGGGCGCATTGTCGTAAATGTTGATCCCATTGTCGCCGCCATGATCGACTTCCAGTTCCCCGATCACCGCTCCGAACCCCATGGCGCCAAAAGTAACCGGCAGCCCATTGCGCACGTAAGGCGTCGAATAATTCATCGCCCCCGCCGGGGCCGAGGCTGCCACCCACCCAATCAGCAGGAGAGCGAGGAAACGTGGGAGTTGCGTAGAGCGGGCAATGCGCAGCGTATTCATTGTGCGAAAATTAGATCGGCTTACCCGAACCGACATACACAGAAACCGCTGGCTGATCGATCTTTATTCTGGGAGGACCATTCAAATTCCACCAGTGAAACGGGCACAGTTAAGGGGTGGTGTGAGCTCATGCGGCTTTTCAGCCACTGACTTGAAACTTGGTTTGCGGCGAGGGTCTCGCCGGGTAGTAGAAGCGGCA
>JBAXSN010000219.1:0-3582 GCA_037130675.1 Verrucomicrobiota bacterium | reverse complement strand
GTGTAAACAGCGACATCAGAAAATGCTGTCAAGATTCAAGAGTTGACCCCGATGAACTGTCAAGATTCAAGAGTTGACCCCGATGAATTGACAATCTCAGCGCCCGCGCCCACGACCGCATCCTCAAAGTCTCGCGCACCATCGCCGACCTCGAAGCCGCCCCCGCCATCGCCGCCCATCACCTGAGCGAGGCGATTCAATACCGCACGCTGGACCGAAATTTATGGGTGTAAACAGCGACATCAGAAAATGCTGTCAAGATTCAAGAGTTGACCCCGATGACTGGCGGGTCTCCATTTACCGGAATTCGCCAATCTACCCCGAGCTTCACACCATGAATCAAAATATGAACTACTTCGCGGAAAAGGGGAATTTGCCAGACTGGTTTGAATATCCAACTGGGTTTCGGAACCTGGTAGAGCAAGGCAGTGTGAACTTCAAGCCGTGGTGTCTTGTCGATGCTGATTTTGCGATGAAAACATACCCTGCGCTTCGCGAAAGATACGGAAGGGAGTTATTCCCAATCGCGCTTCGACAAGGAACCGACGATGTCGCATGTCTGGAAAAGGGACGGGGTGAGGTTATTGCCATAATCAACGGATACACATCTCCTGGATGGGAGAACGAAGACGAATTCGAGTCGTTTTGGCAATGGTTTCGAGCAGCTATCGACGAGATGATCGAGTTCTACAGCTAACGATGAAACATAGGATTCAGGCGCTAGTCAGTGTAATTCGCCTTTGGGCACTCCTCTTGGCGTGCCTGCTTCCAACGCTCACGTCGGCCACCCCCGTGTTTGGAAGCCTCGTCGCGGCACGGGTCAGCATCGCCTATGACGCAACCGTAAACGAGGGGTCAACTCTTGAAACTTGACAATTTAGGGGAAAAGAGGCTTGAATGCGCTCATGGCCAGACCGATTCGAGTCGAATTTGAAGGGGCAGTGTATCATGTCACCGCTCGGGGGAACGAGCGGCGGTTGATTTTTCGCGATTTCGAGGACCGAAAACTGTTCTTGGCGGCGCTGGAGCAATGCGTGGATCAGCATGGGTTGCGGGTCCACGGCTATTGCTTGATGGGGAACCATTACCATCTGCTGGTTGAAACTCCCCGCGGCAATCTCAGCCGGGCGATCGGCTGGCTGCAAACAACCTACACGATCCGCTTCAATCGGCGGCATCGCCGTAGCGGGCACCTTTTTCAAGGGCGATTCAAGGCCCACCTCGTGGAGGCGGATTCTTACGCGATGGAACTCATCCGTTACGTTCACCTAAACCCGGTGCGCCCGAAAAACAAGAGTGCATCCGTGCCGGCGGAGCGCCGGGAGGCGCTGCGGGAATACCGCTGGAGCAGCCATCAAAGTTACACCGGCCAGACCTCGGCTCCGGGCTGGCTCTGCTTGGATTGGTTGAGCTATTTCGGAAGGACCCGCCGGGCCGCTCAGCGCGAGTACGAGCAATTCATCGAAAGCGCCTTTGAATCGGTCGTCGAGTGCCCGTGGGAGAGTTTGCGCATGGGCTTGGTGCTCGGCGGCGACGCCCTTCTGGAGCGGGCAAGCGGATTGCTTCAGGCGAAAACGGGAACCGAGGAGGTGGAGTGGGTGGCGCGCACGGAGAGCGCCATGCATCGGAAAGCGGTCGCGGCGACGCTGGCAGGCGAACAAAGCGAACGATGCTGGAAGGCTTGGGTGTTTGCGCGATTGGGTGGCGAGCGAAGCATCGACATCGCCCGGACCCTGGGCTACAAAGACGGGAGTGCGATCACCCATCTGCTCAAGCGACTGGACACGAACCAATCGAATGCCCCGGCCTTCGCTCAACGGGTATCCACTCTTACTCGTGAATTCGAACGGGAGTTGTCAAGATGATTCAAGAGTTGACCCCGATGAACCCCGATGAACGACCGTATCCCCTGCGCCTGAACGATCCTCGTTACAATCCCTCATACATTCTGCATTGCGAATATGCCAACCTGACGGTTGGGTACTTCCGGCGGATGCGCTCCGATTACCGGATTGTCCGCCCATCGGGGGCAAACGATTGGCTTATCATCCTCGGAGTCTCAGGCGGCGGCATCATCCGATATGAAGGCCGGACGCTTTCCCTTAAGCCCAGGCAGCTGGTGATGTTCAAACCAGAGATGTTTCATGACTACGGCACGAATCCGCAGAGCGGGCACTGGGCGCTGATTTGGGCGCATTTTCATGCCCCCTCCTCCTGGCTGCCGCTGCTAAACTGGGCCGAACCGATCCCCGGCGCCCTAGTTTTGAATTTGCCCCGAGGCACCGCCGCCGCCCGGCGGATCGTTGATACGTTTCATGAAATGTACCGGTTTGCCACCAGCACGTTGCCCCGTCGTGACTGGCTGGCGATGAATGCCTTGGAGAGCTTGCTCCTGCGGTGCGATGCGCTCGTCTCTCGTTCCCGGGAAAACCTCGACCCCCGTTTGGAAACTGTCATCGGGCACATCCAACGCCATTTGGCCGAGCCGCTTTCCCTGCAGACACTGGCAGCGATGGCCCACCTCTCGGTCTCGCAACTCTCCTTTCTCTTCAGACGCCACCTCCGGGTTTCTCCTCACCTTTACATTGAAAACTGCCGGATGGAGCTGGCCCGTCGGCTTCTGCTGTTTCCCTCCCTCTCCATCAAGGTGATTGCCGACAGTTGCGGATACAACGACCCGCTCTATTTTTCGAAATGTTTTCGAAGACACTCCGGATTCTCGCCGTCGGACTACCGACAACAGCCGCGAACCATGACGCTGTAAGATATTCCATGTGATCGCGCGAAAGCTCCATGAGCGGGTGGTTGTGTTCATCCTCGCAATACGGTTGTCTTTATATTTCCCCACCGCTCCAGGTTCGGTGGCCAAAACTTACGATCAAATAATTTCAAAATAGCAATAGGAGATCTCGAATCATGTTTACTCGAAATGCGTTACGGATGTTAGGAGCCATACTGCTCCTCGGCTCAGCGGCCCTGGGTGCGGACGGAGATCTGGAACGCGGATTCCTAAATCCGCCCGACAGCGCCAAGCCGCAGACGTATTGGTGGTGGATGAACGGGAATGTCACCAAGGACGGGATCACAGCGGACTTGGAAGCGATGAAGCGGGTGGGACTCGGCGGGGCGCTCATCATGGAGGCCGACAATGGCGGAATTCTCCCGGGGGCCGTGAAATTTATGAGCAAAGAGTGGTGGCAAATGACCCGTCACGCCATCTCCGAAGCCCACCGGCTGGGACTGGAGCTGCACATCACCAACTGCGGGGGTTGGGCCGGCAGCGGCGGACCCTGGATCACCCCCGAGCAGGGGATGCAGATGGTCGTCACCAGCGAACTCGCCGTTCAGGGCCCCGTGCATTGCTCGGCCGTGCTGCCCCGACCCAAGGTGAAACGGGACTATTACCGCGACATCGCCGTGCTCGCGTTCCCGACGCCGCGGGGCGAGGCGGACTCGATGAAGGCGCGTGCGCCGAAAATCACCGCGAGTTCCCAGGACTTTGAGGCCGCCGCGGTCATGGACGGCGACCCCAAGACGTTTGCGGCGCTGCCGCTGCCGCCCGAGCCTCAAAGACCCTACGTG
>JBAXSN010000218.1:0-3665 GCA_037130675.1 Verrucomicrobiota bacterium | reverse complement strand
CAATCTCTTGATTGGGAACGCACTTGTCCCCGAATCTCCGATTCGCAAACCGTCGAAGGCGAGGCAGCGCGTATGATCCACCCTTCCAGCCCCCTCATACTTCTCCGTCTAGCATCATCCATTGGATCGGGCGCTGGTTTTCAATAATGGCATCGTAAACATCGGTGACGTTTCCAGCAAAAGGCAACGCGATCAAGTCCGCATGCGCTCCGGGAACGATCGCCCCCAGTTCGCCGCTCTTCTTCATGGCCCGCGCCGGATTGATCGTTACCGTTTTCAATAACTGTTCGGAAGTCAACGATGGAACGGATTTTTGTGCCGCTTGCAGCTCGGCAAAGAGGCTGAGCGAATCGTTGCTCGCAAGGCTGTCGGTGCCGAGGCAGAGGTTGGCCCCGAGCGCTTCCAGTTCCCGCCAGCGGAACGGCCGGTGTCTGAAGTAAGCGTGACTGCGGGGGCAGTGGACGAAATGCCAGTCGCCGGGAGTCGCGCCAATGAGCGCGAGATCGGAATCCTCGAGTTCGTTCGCGTGCGCGATGATCCAGCCCGGCCCGACCAATCCATTGCAAATGGCATTGGCGAAGGCAGTCGCATTTCCGCAGTCGCCCATGGGCCGCCCGAGTCCTGCCAGGAGAGTGAACAACTCGCCCTGCCCGTGGCGGAAGAGGGCTTCCTCGTCGGCGGACTCCGCCAGGTGGGTCGTTAGCAGCATGTCGAACCTCTCGGAACAGGCAGCGCACAGCCGAAAAAGCTCGGGAGAAGCCGTGTAAGGAGCATGCGGGTTCAGGCCAAAGCCGCCCAGCCAACCGTCGCGTCGTTCGAAGAAAGCAAGCGCTCCTTCCAACAAGGCCTCTGTGGCGATGCGGCTGCGGATATCGATTAACTCCATAAACCACCAGGTCCGGATCAGCGGTGCGGGCAGGCGCGGGAGCAATTCCGGGAACGCTTCAAGATTGCAAACCGTGGTTGTGCCCCAGCGCTTCAGCTCGACGAATCCATTTGCGATCGCCTTCAAATAATCGTCATCGCTCATCTGGCGTTTGAGCGCGTTGATGCGTGAAATCCAGCCGGTAAACGATTTGGGCGGCGCGATGGATCGGCGCAACGAGGTGTAATCGAGATGGCAATGGGCATTGATCAACCCAGGGAGGAGCACCTGCTCGCCCAAATCAATCAACTCCGCTGCTTCCCGTCCGCCATGGGAGCGCGCAATCTCCGCATAAGGCCCCACCGCTTTGATCCGCCCAGCCTCCACCACCACCCCGCCGTCTTCCAGAGAGGGGCCGTCCATTGTGACCACTGTTCGCGCCCGGATGATCATAATTCGTTCCCGAAAGCTGCATCGAAATCGGTCACCTGGTCGAGAATAACCTCCTTAAAATAGGGCTCCGTGCCAATCGCGCTGGCATAATAGAGGGCGCGCCCATGAATTCGGTGCGGATTCTCCCGAAATGCGGGCGGCACGGCGCATTCGCTCGCGACCGGCCCTTGGTCGCTTCTGATCCCGAGCAGTACCGGAATGTCTTGGAAACTATGCAGGCCGTCAGCGATAAAAAACGGCACCACCACGACATTGGGCTGAGTGGTGAAAGCCAGCCAGTCGGCAATCAGGGGAGGCTCCTCCATGTAAGCCGCGGAAACTTCCCCGAACTTGCCGAGCGCCGAAATCGCCTCGGCCTGGTGTTTCGCCGCCGAGGCGGAGTGGGGATCCCGGCCCGTGCCGTGGGCAGCGATCACCAAGCTGCATTCAGAGGGCGGCACTCCCGGGGCCACGTTTGCGGCACGGCGCAACAGCGCCTCGGTCATTTGCGGGTGATTCCCGACAGGCTTGCAATATTTGAGCGTTTTGCCATCGCGAACGGTTATCGGGCCATCGAGTTTAAGCGCTCGCGGGATCACCCTCTGGGTGAAATACCCTTCGCTGATGAAATTGGGCACCACATAGATTTCGCCGCTCTCGATGCTTGAGAGCGCCTCTGCCAAGCTGGGCTTTTCTTTGAGGAATGCCACCCGCACTTCCGCAAACCTCCCTTCGCGCCGGATCGCCTCGGCATGAGCCCGCGTTGGTGCGCTGGAGTCCGGGTTCACGGTCGAGCCGTGCCCGACGACGATCAAAGCGCTGTGAGGTTTGCGGATCACGGGAGGCATGATAGCGCATGCTGCGGCCTCTTAGCGAATCAAAGTCTTCTCCCAAAGCGGCGGAGGGTGCAGGACGCCAAAGTTACCGATTTCGCTACGCGGCTTCGGCAAGAGGCTCATTAGAGGCGTTACGCTGGTTTCAATAACCATCGAAGCGGTTGCTTAAGAGAGCGGAGCGGATACTCAGGACGTTCTGCGCCCCGGGACAAGACCAAAACATCCCGGATTGTTTGAGCCGCTGTCCCACGGTTCTGCATCCAGCTTCGACAACGCCTGAACCGATGAAGTAGCCCGCCGCTCGGAATGTGGCGTAGAGCATTCGGTCACGGTTTTTCTGTAAGTAGGCGATCTGCTTTTTTGCTTCCTTGCGGCGTGGACCGCTGCGAGGCAACGCCGCCTGCGCCGCTGCGATGACTCCATCGATGCCGTCCTCTTTCATGCGGGTCCGCCAGATCTCGCCCTGCGACTTACTCTTCTCACTGGCTTTGCCGTATAGAGCTTCGCATAGCTCTGCGAGATGTTCGGCGGCATGGTAGAAGTCCAGGATATGGACGGCTCCCGGAAAGTCTGCTTTGCCTTGATTCCAAATCCGGGGGGGCAGAATAACCACCGTTGCGGAATCCAAGACGCCCTCGATCCAGTTTCGCGCCCCTCGTGCCTGGGCATTCCCAGATCGATGGAATCGTTCGGCCACGCCTCCTTGACAAGGCCCGCAAGCTCTGCGATGGTAATCGCGGAGCCGTTGGCTGGGGATTCCGATCCCTTGAGAGCCTGCGGCTCTTTTATTTCCGCCCCCTTTACGTCGTAAACATTGTCGGCACCGCAATCGGAACCCCAGAAGCCATGGCGGATATGAGTGTCATGGCGGCGGCTCCGGGGGCTATTCAATCGGTGGTTTCAGCTCTGAAAAGCGATGTCCCTTCCGTGGATTGGCAATCTACTCTCAAGGAGACGATGAGCAACCCGGAGACGTTCTTCGCGGCGCTCCCGTTCGCGCTCGTGGGCGCAGGGTATGGCTCTTGGAAGGAAAGCCGGGTAGTCGCCAAGGCAATGGCCGATCCGACTTCTCTCCGATACCAGGGCAACCCCGGCGACCATTGAGCG
This sequence comes from Verrucomicrobiota bacterium, assembly GCA_037130675.1. Taxonomy (GTDB): domain Bacteria; phylum Verrucomicrobiota; class Verrucomicrobiia; order Chthoniobacterales; family Chthoniobacteraceae; genus JBAXSN01. The sequence continues at coordinate 425 of JBAXSN010000218.1, read as the reverse complement.
TCGAGACATCCTGATCGAAAGGGCGAAGGCGTTGACGCTCATTACGAATCCCAAGGACATCAAGACCGCCAATCCTTTCCGCCGCTGCTTTGCCTTGATTCCAAATCCGGGGGGGGCAGAATCAATCTTTCCTTGGCCATTTTCCAAGCCGTGCTTTGCCTTGATTCCAAATCCGGGGGGGGCAGAATAACATCGACGAGCGCTCACCTATCGAGGACGCTTTGCCTTGATTCCAAATCCGGGGGGGCAGAATCGAGAGATAGCGTTTGCGCATAAAGGATGGGCTTTGCCTTGATTCCAAATCCGGGGGGGGCAGAATAGAACGTCGATTCGTTGGAAGCCTACCTTTGCTTTGCCTTGATTCCAAATCCGGGGGGGGGCGGATCCCCCAAGCGTCAAAAGAGTTCATGCCGCCTGCTTGGCCT
>JBAXSN010000217.1:0-3774 GCA_037130675.1 Verrucomicrobiota bacterium | reverse complement strand
ACGCACCACGGCATGGTGAGGAAGCTCGTGAGCGCCACGCTGATCGAGTTGCCGATGAATGTGCCCAGCGAGGTATGGAGGCCGAGCTCCGCCAGGATCGGATTGAGAAACCTCATTTCCAGCATGACGACGGGGAAGAGGCCGAGGAGCACGAGCATGGCAGCCTTCCAGTTCGGCGGCCCCTCGCCCGTCGCCGGATCAATCGGCACCCAGCCAGGGAAGGATGTCGCCAGGCGGGTCAGCTGCTCGTGCTCGATGACGGCCTCCGACTCGCTCAGCATCTCCTTGCGCTCCGGCGCGCTCATCCAAGCCTCCAGATGCCCGGGGGAATCGAACCGCATGATCGTCGTCCAGAGCCCGCCCTTCTCCTCCGGCGGCTGGTGGAACGTGCCGAGGTAGCCGGGATATTTCGCCTGGGCGGCCTGCATGCGCGCCGCCCATTCCCGGTAGGCGTCCTCCTGGCCGGGCCGGATTTTTGAGAAGATGACCTCCGTGACCGTGCTGTCCGGCCGATCTCCGCTCTCTCCGACCTGCACGACTTCGCCGAAGGCTTCCCCTTCAAAGAGAGGGCCGCCCTCCGCGATGATGTGCGCCCGCTCCTTCGACTGCTGCCAGACAACAAGATCCTCGTTGGAGCGGAAATTCAGGACGATCGTCCACTCGTTGCTGCCGGGGTGCGATGGCGGGATGATGCCGCTGCTGACGAAGCCGGGGAATTTTCCGACGAGCAGGTCGTGGCGGGCCTTCCATGCGGCGAACTCCGCGTCCGTTCCGGGGCGCACCCGGGCGGTTGCGATGATAAAGGCGGGGGTGCTCATGATGCGGTGATTGCGGGCCGCGAGAGGGCCTGACACCCGACGATGTCAATAATCGATTTTGTCGGTTCGCTCCGAATATTGTTTCCAGACTTCCACAGCCTCCAGGCGCAGCAGGCTCTGCTCGGAGATCGCGCGATCTGCCACGGGCTTGCCGAATTGCTCGTAAATGAAGTCGTCGTCAAAGTTGCCGTATTTCTTCGAGTCGGCGACGGTGGCGCCATAGATGATGCCATCCAGGCTGGCCCAGTAGGCCGTGGCGAGGCACATCGGGCACGGCTCGCTCGAAGTGTAGAGGATGCAGCCGTTCAGCTTCGGGGTCTTGAGCAGGGCGCACGCCTGGCGTATGGCGTGCATCTCAGCGTGCCATGTCGGATCGTTTTGCGCGACGACGTGGTTGAGCCCGTCGGCAAGAACTGTTCCGTCCGTGGCCACGATCACCGCGCCAAAAGCGCCGCCCGTCTTGTAGTCAACCCCGGCCTTGGCCGAGTTTGAGATCGCGCGGCGCATAAACTCCTGGTGCTTTTCGGGCGGGAAGCGGGCCAGAATATCTTCCTGGCTGAGCTTTGGCGCGTCGCTCGGGACGCTGCCGCTTTTGGCGGGGACGGCTTCTTTCATCCGTCCACCCTGTTGCGCCGGCGCTGAGAAAGCAAGCAATAATTAATTAAAGACATTGGTTTCTTTATCGACAGATCAAGGAAAGCGGTTATTTAGGCAGCGCGCAACCTCCTCATATGCAGAATCATAAAAATATCGCGGCCAGCCTCTCCAGGATCATCAAAAGTTGGCTCTTGTGCCCGGCGCTGGCGATGATTTTTGCAGCGTCGGCATGGGCTGTGGATTCCGTGCCGGCATATTTTTATCCTTCTGACTCTGGCGATGTGCCAGCGATGAGCGCCGCCATGCCGGCGGTGGTTACGGAGGTGTATTTCAAGGCCGCGCAGATGTTTGGCGGCGACACGGTCAGCGCCTGGCCTCGGCTTCCCGACGGGTTTTATCCGGACTATTGGAGCCCTGGTGCCGTCAAGCCGCTTTTCACAGCGGCGATCAACTCGGACGCTAATTATACCTTCAGCACAACTACGGCGGCGGTCGTGCAGGACGCGCTCACCGCGAGAAGTTGGACAAATTCCTTCACCGGCGGCCTCACCGTCGATTCCGAGCTCAACTTCGTGGTGGGGAATCCTCCCCCGTCGCTCGGCGGAAACATGAAAGCCTTTATGACTTCGATGTGCCAGTTTTCCAATGATGCCGGAAAATCATTCAGTTTCTATCTGGGCGCGCGCTATCTCGGCAGCGATGGGGACCCTAATAATCCCGCTTACGTCAAGGACATCCTGGGCACGATGCCTGCCAGCCCGCAGAACTATCTGCTCATGCCCACCTATATAGATGGAGGAGGCCCCGACAGCCTCGGTCGGCTGACAACTGCCGTGAGCGCTCTTTCCGCGAACGACGTCGCCTACAAGTGGATCCTGGAAATCGACTCGCCGACCGATGTCTTCCAGGCAACTGTGAGCATGCTCGTTGACTCCGGCAACGGGCTCATCGACCCCGCCAAGGGCTACTCCGGCATCGCCCTCTACCAGTTCATTCCCGGCTTCGACACCAACCCCGATATCACGGCCAACCTCCTCTACCTTAACGGGCACCTCCAGGAATTCTCGCAGGTTCCCGAGGCGAAAACCGTCTGCCTCCTCCTCGCGGCACTCGCTGCCCTGCTTTTCTTCCGAAAGTTCTCCGCAGCGAAAGAATAGCCACCCGTTATGCTGCCGCGCCTCCTTTTTGCAGCCATCAGCCTCAGTGCCTGCGCGTCCCTCCAGGCAGTCACCTACCCTGCGCTCGATCTGATGATGCAGGCCACCTCGGACTATAGCACGAAAACGGCCGGCGAGTTTGCCCAGGCCAATCCCGCAAACCTCCTTTTCCGCGCCGACGGTCCAAGCAGCCCTGCTGCGGCGCAGATTTCTGACATCACGGCTTTTGTGAGGGGCCTTGGAACCAGCTGGAGCGGCTCGCTATGGTTTACCCCTGACGCCACGAGGGCCGACTATGCCAACTGGAGCACGTATCCACATTCCACCGCTGATAGCTACATGGCCTACGTCGATTATCTCTTTGATATCAACTCCGCGCTGACGACCGCCGGATTGAAAAACTTCAGCGGCATCTTCCTCGAAACCGAAGGATCCTACATGGCTAAGAACGCCACGACACTTGGAAAAACCGGCTGGGTGCATGATTATCTTGTTAGCAAATCTTTAGGCTCCGTCCAGATTGGCTCGACCGGCGCATGGACCACGGCCGGGAACCTGTCGGCCATCGGCCTCGATCTGCTCGCGATACAGGTTTACAACTTGGACGCGCACGAGAGCAGCCTCAATTACAATGACGCCTCCCCCCAGGGCGCGCAGAACCTCGCTTCGGGCATAGCGGGCATTCTCGAAACCCAGTATAGCAGCGCCCTCGGCGACCTGACGGCACCCGGACTAAATCTCATGTTTTCCTACGAAACGACATTTTTTGGCCAGCCTCAGTGGACTGCGGAAAACTTCGACGCCTTTCTGGCCGACTTCAAGGGCGCAATCCCCGGCGCCAGCCTCGGAATTTACTCCTCCACCGATGCCTTCGCCACATGGAATGCCGTCGGCGTGCCGGAGCCGGGTGCCCTGAGCCTCTTCGCCCTAGGCGCTCTTTGCGTTCTCCCTCTCGTCGCGCGGGCGCGGCGCAGTCGCTTGTAGCAAGTCGCCTCAGAACAGCAGGGTGAACCGCATGGTCATCGCCCAGGCGCCGGGCAGCGAGGAGGATGCCCCGGGGGTCGGGATGTAGCTCAGCGTGGGCTGGATGAAGGCACCGCCGTAGAGGTGCGCCTGGTAGTAGCCCTGGAACATCAGCTCGCTCGAGCGGTTGAAGATATGCGGGTTGAGCCATGACCACGCCATGCCGAAACCGATCGAGT
>JBAXSN010000216.1:0-3841 GCA_037130675.1 Verrucomicrobiota bacterium | reverse complement strand
GCGAAAGGAGCGCGGACATTCTTGTCCGCCTCGGCCGCGTTGGCAAGCCCCAGGCGGACAAGAATGTCCGCGCTCCGATAACATGAGTTGCGCCCTTGCCACCATTCGTCCCGCAGGCGCGCTTGAATCGCGCCGAAACGTTTGCTATACAGCGCTCGATTGCTGATCTTCGGTTGTTGGCCGAGCACTAAACTCAGACTTCCTGAGCTCGACCCGGCATGGGTGATGATTCTCGGAAAATGACTTGGCACATTTGGCTGCGTGACAATCCAAGCGGCAGGGTGGATTCTTTGGGGGTTAACAAACGGTCCCACGAGGGATCAAATCCCAAAGCGGTTCCACCATGTCACAACTATTATTGCAGGGATTTCCGGACGGAGCGATTCGAATAGGCGTGACGCTCAGCGTGTTGAAAAAGGAGGGGCATGTCACCTATTTCCTTGGCTCCGATAACTATTTTTCGCACGCCGAGACCGACGCCGCCGGGCAGCGCTTTGCACTGGCGACGCTCGTGGCCAATGGACACGTCCGCGCCAGCGAGGTAGAGGTCTCCGGGTTGGGGATTGCGCACCGAACGCTCATGCACTGGACCCAGCAGTTGGACCGGAAGGGTCCCGGTTCCTTTTATGCGCCTCGCCCCGGGCGCGGGGGTGCAGTGATAACGCCGGAAAAAGCGGCTGAATGCGGGCGGTTGCTCGCGGCCGGGAAGACGATTGCCGAGGTAGCCCGGCTGACGGGGGTGGGCGAATCGACGTTACGCAAAGCGGTGCGCCGCGGGTGTGTTCTCCGGCCGGCCGCCACCGGTGTGAGCGTCTCCTCCGGCGACGTGGAGGGGACGACCAAGTCGGAGCGAGGCCGATCGGATGCGCAGGCCGCCGAGGGGATGGGAACGGCCTGCACGCGAGCCGACGAACGCATGGCGGCGGCCCTGGGCTTGATCAAGAGTGCCCTCACGCGCTTCGAGCGCTGCCGGGATGTTGAGTTGGGCGGCCTGCTGGCCGGGCTGCCCGCATTGTGCGGCAACGGTCTGCTGAGCGGACTGGACCGGCATCTCTCGTTGCCCAAAGGGTATTACAGTGCCCTGCACATTCTGATCGTTTTAGGGTTCATGGCGTTGGCACGGATTCGCCGACCGGAAGGGCTGCGGCATATTTCACCCGGTGAACTGGGCAAGGTGGTTGGGCTTGACCGGGTGCCGGAGGTGCGGACCTTGCGCGAGAAGATCGCGTTGTTGACGGACAACGGTACGCCGGAAAAGTGGCTGCGGGAACTCTCCCGCACCTGGATGGAAGCGGACCCGCAGGAAGCCGGATATCTTTATGTGGACGGCCATGTTCGGGTCTATCACGGCTCGGGTACCCTTCTGCCCCGGCGCTATGTTTCGCGCGAAAGACTCTGTTTGCGAGGCACCACCGATTACTGGATCAACGACGCGCTGGGGCGTCCGTTTTTCGTGGTCTCCAAAGCGGTCACCGACGGCCTGGCCGCCACGTTGCTCGCAGAGATCGTCCCCGAACTGCTGGCCAGTGTTCCCGCGCAACCGTCGGAGGCCGAACTGACCGCCGATCCGCTGCGACATCGTTTCGTCGTGATCTTCGACCGCGAGGGCTCGACGCACAGTTTGTTCTCCAAGCTCTGGGAAAAGCGCATCGGCGCCCTCACCTATCGCAAGGCGGTCAAGGATCTGTGGCCGGAAAGCGAGTTCTCGGAAATCGAGGTGCCGGTGCCCGGCGGTGGCGCGACGCGCATGAAACTGGCCTCCCGCTCAACCGTGTTGTCGGCCACCGACGTTTCCATCCCGGTGCTGGAGGTTCGGCGTTTGACCCAAACCGGCCACCAGACGGCCATCATTACCACCGCCCGCCGCTTGGATAGTCCGCTCGTCGCGGGCCGGATGTTCTCCCGCTGGTGCCAGGAAAACTTTTTCGGCTACATGATGCAACACTATGACCTGGATGGACTTGTGCAGTATGGCGGCGAAGAGATTCCGGGCACAGTGGAGGTGGTCAACCCGGCTTGGCGTACCCTCGAAAAGGCCGTGAAAGACCACTCCCGCCAGATACGGAAGATCCACGCCCAACTGGGCGCGGCGACCCTGCAAAATGAGGGAGACGATATTCAAGCGCGGGCCGAACAGCTTCAGGATATTCAAAGGCTGGAAGCCGACACGGTCGAGTTGCGCCTCCAGCGGCACAATACGCCAAAGAAAGTAACCCTCGCTTCGCTGCCGGAAAACGAACGCCCACGACAACTGGCCCCATTGGGGAAGATGTTCACGGACACCATCAAGATGATTGCCTACCGCGCCGAAACGGCGCTGGTCGGACTCTTGCGCCCGCACCTGGCCAAGGAAGAGGAGGCGCGAGCCTTGGTGCGAGAACTCTTCGTTTCCGCCGCTGACCTCGAACCCAATGAACTGGAAAACACGCTGACCGTCCGCATCCATCGCATGGCCTGTCCAGCGCATGACAAGGCGATGAGCGCCCTGCTTGCCGAGCTAACCCAGAGCGCCTTCTGCCACCCTGAAACCGGTGCGCGGTTGATCTATGAACTCGCCTGACAGACAGCCCAAATGTGCCAACGCATTTTCCGCCCAGCTCAGGAAGTCTGAACTTGCGATTGCTTCTCTCCCAAAATGGGGGTTTTACTGAGGTCTGAAGTTTGGCTTGCAGATCTTGGGCTCGCCGCAAAAGTCCGTCCGGTGCTGGTGGTAAGCGTCCTCACACTGACCGCGATTACGCTCTAATTCAGGTAATCCCCCATACCACCCAACCACGGGGCGCTCAATTTGAAGTCCCGCTCCCCATTGCTTTCTTGCAATCAGGTGTGTTCAACGTGCAAGGCATGTTGGCGGTCCCATCCGCGAAATTCCTGAGGCGCCTGGGAATACTCGCTCCGGCCCAGATGGACAAGATTGAAGCCATGATGGAGCACTGGCTCGGCCTCACACGCTGACCTCAACCGGGCTGGGGCATAGAGACCCTGCGCGGTCACCGGACGTGGTTGCAGTCCGGCAGGAGCCTGCTCACGAAGTAAAGCACTACCAACAGAGTTAGGCCGATCCCCAGGCTCCAGGCGATCAGCTTCTTCTCCACCGGCAGCAGGGGCTCATACTCCGGCCGCATCTTCTTCAGTTCTTCGCCAATTTTCGGGGCTTCAGCCATAGGTCGTGTTTCCGGTTGAGAGTTGAGAGTTGAGAACGCGGTCGCGGCGCACCGCCTAAGGGTGCACGATCGGAGGATGGATCCCACCGAAGAACACCCAGGAGATGACCAGGCCAAACCAGATGATGAAGCCGAACAGCCCCACCACGTAAACCGCGGCCAGCTTGCCGATCCCTTCCTCCCAGAGCTTCCTGAAGTTGGAAACCACGCCGATGGTGAAAAAGGTCAGGCAGAAGAACAGCACCCGGAAAATGTTGGCCTGCTCGGTCGAGTTTTTGGCCGGCCCGGGCTTGCTTGTCTGCTTGGTTTGCGGCACTGCCACGAGCGTCGATTGCCCGGTGGCGGGATCAACCTGGGCGACCTCTTTCATCACCGGAACCTTTTCCAAACGCTCTTTGCCGGTGACAGAGTCGGTTACCTTGACTTCCCTGGTGACGGGAACGGTTGTCACGGTCTTAACCAGAGCCGGGAACGCGAGGCCAAGCGCCAGGAAGAGGCCAAAGGTCAGCACATAGCCAAGGATGAACTTCGGAAAACGCTGCCAGATCTCGGCAGCGCGGACTTTGTCGCCCTCGCGCTTTTCGATATGGTTGGCCCAGATGTACGCCAAGACGAACGCCCAAATGCCGATGAAGATATCGATGAACACCTTGATGCTGGTGGCCGTGTTGAGAATC
>JBAXSN010000215.1:0-3877 GCA_037130675.1 Verrucomicrobiota bacterium | reverse complement strand
CCGGCGGCGACAGAGCGCCGCAGCCACAGCAAACCGCAACTTCGGAGTTCGGGATGAACGAACCCGGAGAGCCGGATACGGTAAATCCGTCCGTCCGGTTCGATGAGGGGCGGGTGCGAGACGGTCATTGGCCTTTAACGCCTCTCAATCCGTCAGCCCCGCCTACTCTACTAAATCATCGGCGTCCGGGACGACAACAGATGACGAAGTCGTCCGCGTAGCGGTGCATCTCGGCCCAACTGACAAAAATTCACGCTCCTTTGGCCTTCGGAAGTGCCTCATCGCGTGTGCGTTTCGGCGTTTTTCGCCCCTCAAAAAAGACTGAAACCGGCGGAATGGCCAATTTCTTGGCAAGCGGAAAAGTTGCGAAAGAAAAACTTTTCCGCTTGCGAGAAACCACAAGATATAGTGGCATAGGCGTCCTTGCTCCCCCATCAGATGTGGTTGATATTCCCAAGCCGTTCACCGGGAATTCACCGCTTCTTGGGCGGTTGTTAACCATTTATTCACCGAACCAGCCTCGAAATCCGCCCAATCGCCGTATTGTAGAAGTAGCCGCCATGCACACATTAAAAACCGGGATGAGTCCCAGCCGTCTCAAGCTTTCAGGCAACGATCGCCTGCGCCCCTCCAAAGGGGCAAAACGTAAAAACAAAGGTCTGAAATTCGAGCGCACTTTCAGCGACCCGAACATTGCGCCTTTTGATCAAGTCGAATGGGATCAGCGCACCGCGAAGATCACCGACGACGGAGGCCAGACGATTTTCGAACAGAAGAACGTCGAGGTGCCGAAAAGTTGGTCGGAACTGGCTACCAAGATCGCCGTTTCGAAGTATTTTTATGGCGACATCGCCAATGGAACAGATCCCCACAAGGGCGGGCGGGAGAATTCGATCCGCCAACTGATACATCGGGTGACCCGGACCATCACGGATTGGGGAATTGCAGACGGATACTTTGCGGATGCGGCAACGGCGGAAGTGTTTTACGACGACCTGACCTGGATGTGCTTGAACCAGTATGGCGCCTTCAACAGCCCGGTCTGGTTTAACGTGGGGCTCTATCACCAGTATCAGATCGGCAAAGACGGCCAGAAGGGGAACTACTTCTTCAACCGGGAGACCGGCCAGGCCGAGGTTGCCAAGAGCCAATATGAGTACCCGCAGGGCAGCGCGTGCTTCATCCAGTCGGTGAAGGATACCATGGAGGACATCATGGAACTGGCGATGTCCGAGGCGATGCTCTTCAAGTACGGTTCGGGAACTGGCAGCGATCTCTCGCCTCTCCGGAGCACTCGCGAGAAACTTAGCGGCGGCGGCAAGCCGAGCGGCCCGCTTTCGTTCCTGAAGGTCTATGACCAGGTTGCCAACGTGGTCAAATCCGGCGGCAAGACCCGTCGCGCGGCCAAGATGAACACCCTCAAGGATTGGCATCCGGACGTTGAAGAGTTCATCGAGGCCAAGCAGAAGGAAGAGCGCAAGGCCTGGGCGTTGATCGAGCAGGGCTATGACGGCAATTTCAACGGCGAAGCCTATGGCTCGATCATGTATCAGAACGAAAATCTCTCGATCCGCGTCAGCGACGAGTTCATGCAGGCCGCCGTCGAAGGCCGCGAATGGTGGACGCGCCGCGTCACCGACGAGCTTCCTTGCGAAAAGAAGGACGCCCGAACGCTGCTACGCAAGATCGCCGAGGGAACGCATGTTTGCGGCGATCCCGGCATGCAGTTCGACAGCACGATCCACAAGTGGCACACTTGCAAAGGGACCGCGCGGCAGAACTCCACCAATCCGTGCTCGGAATACCTCTTCCTCGACGACACGGCGTGCAATCTCGCCTCGCTGAACTTGATGAAGTTCAAGCGCGAGGACGGCATTTTCGACGTGGAGCGCTTTAAAGCCGCTGTGCGCATCTTTATTACCGCACAGGAAATCCTGGTCGATAACGCCAGCTATCCGATCAAGCAGATCGCCGAAAACTCGCATCTTTTCCGCACGCTGGGCCTTGGCTATGCCAATCTCGGCGCGCTGATCATGAGCATGGGCCTCGGCTACGACAGCGACGGCGGTCGGGCCCTGGCGGGCGCGATCACTTCCATCATGACGGGGCATGCCTACGAGCAGAGCGCTCGGCTCTCCGCAGTCATGGGGCCGTTCGCCGGCTACAAGGATGCCCGGACGTGCAGCATCACCCAGCCGCTGGCCAAAGACAACGTGGCGCCGATGCAGGAAGTCATCGAGTTGCACCGCAGCAATGTGGCAAAAATCGAAAGCACCCAGCGTTTCGGCTATCTCAAAGCGGAAGCCCAGCGCTGCTGGGACACCGCGGCCGCCCTCGGCCAAAAGCACGGCTATCGCAATGCGCAGGTGACGGTGTTGGCGCCCACGGGCACGATCGGGTTCCTCATGGATTGCGACACCACGGGCATCGAGCCTGATATCGCCCTGGTGAAATACAAACTGCTTGCCGGCGGCGGCATGCTCAAAATCGTCAACCAGACGGTCCGTCCGGCTCTCGACACGCTCGGCTACAATCCCGCAGCCATCGACAAGATCATCGCCCACATCGACCAGTGGGACACGATCGAAAACGTGCTCGACGAGAAAACCGGCGAGGTCATTTATTCCGGCCTCAAAGAAGAGCATATTTCCGTGTTCGATTGCGCCTTCAGGCCCCACCGCGGAAATCGCAGCCTGGGTTACAAGGGGCACATCCGGATGATGGCCGCCGCGCAGCCGTTCTTGAGCGGAGCGATTTCCAAGACGGTCAACATGCCGAACGAGGCGACCGTGGACGAGATCATGACCACCTACATCGAGGGGTGGCAACTCGGGCTAAAAGCCATCGCCATCTACCGCGAAGGCTCCAAGAAGTCCGAGCCGCTCAACACGAAAAAGACCAAGGACATGGGCGGCGACCTGACGGCGATCGAGGCGGAAGTCTCCGACAAAGAGACGATGGAAGCGCGGATCATCGAACTGGAAAACGAGATCGAAGGCCTGCGGCACAAAGTCAATCAGCCCGTGCGCCTGCGGATGCCGGACACCCGGTTGTCGATGACCCACAAGTTCGACATCGCCGGGCACGAAGGCTACATCACGGTCGGCCTCTACGAGAGCGGCATGCCGGGAGAACTCTTCATCCAGATGGCGAAGGAAGGTTCAACCATTGGCGGCCTCATGGATAGCGTGGCGACGCTGACCTCCCTTTCGCTCCAATACGGAGTGCCCTTGGAGAGTCTCGTCAAAAAGTTCGCCTACCAGCGCTTCGAGCCGTCGGGCTTCACCAAAAACCCGGACATTCGCAACGCAACGTCGATCACCGATTATGTGTTCCGCTGGCTTGGCTGCCAGTTCATCAAAGGCTACAAGGAGGCGACTTCCCCGCAGAAGAGCCAGCCCGAGTTGCCGATGAAGGAACTCGAAGAGCTTGCTAAAAAAGTAATCAACCGCCCCGTGACCGACCTCGCGCGCACCGGCGAAAAGGAAGTGCTCGACGTGATCACCAACCGGGTTAATTCCGAGGGAACGCCGGCTCACAACGGGCACGTCCACGGCGACAGCCATGCGGAGCGGGTCAAAGAAGCGCTTGGAAACATGTTCATGGATGTCACCTGTTCGAACTGCGGCAGTAATAAAGTGATTCGCGCAGGCGCGTGCGGATGCTGCACCGAGTGTGGCACCAGCCAGGGGTGCTCCTAGGGAGCAGCCGCCGCGATAAAGGAAGGAATAGGGCCAACCGATTCCTTCCCAATGCGAAAACGAGCCGGGGGAAGCCCCGGCTCGTCTTTTTGGTGCGCCCGGCAGGGCGCACTCACTTGAGGGTTAACCCGAGTTCCGCAGAAGTGTTCGGCTCGTGAAATTCTTTTCAGAGAAGG
>JBAXSN010000214.1:0-3931 GCA_037130675.1 Verrucomicrobiota bacterium | reverse complement strand
AGGACTACCTGCTGAAAGTCCTTGTCAGCATTTGAGATATGGTGCAATCGCCCTGTATTCGTTAGCCCCGGATGCTGTTCTGTGTTGGGCAGCCGTTTATGCCGGTGGTCTTGTGGCATTGCCGGATCGCGTAGTTTCCAGAATCGGTCCTCGCTTTTTGCGGCTGGATGCGATTGCTCACGACGGAGATGAGGTAGAGATCCCGTGACGCGATTGCCGGGGATTGCCTAACCACGCAATACAGCGGCATCATGATAAAATCCTGTGGCGTGGTTCGTGTAAGGTCGCGGGCCATTGATTGCAATTGTTCTACGGAGGTCCAAATTATTTTATGACCACCACACGAAAGTGCCCTAAATGCAGCGGGGAGATGAAAGAGGGTTTCGTGGTTGACGAGACCTCCGCCAATATTTCTGTCCGAACGTGGGTAGCCGGGAAGCCAGAGAAAGACTTTTTGGGAACTGTTAAGGTTATCGAAAAGGAAACATATCGAATCCACACATTCCGCTGCCAGAACTGCCGTTTTCTAGAGTACTACGCGTAGCGGTAATGAGGCCGTGCCGTCCACCCATTTGGGTCCGGCGACACCGGATTGCGCCTGGATGCTGTTTCTGAGTCCGGGGGCCGGCGTGCCTGAGCCAATTCGTTCGGCGTCTTGGGAGGGCTACAGACGGGGGATGGCGATCAACGGAAGAGGCCGGTAGGTTTTTTCGGGTGCCTTATTTCAGGCCTTTAGGGCCGTCCGCCGCTGACTCTAGCTCGGCTCGCCTGATAGCCCGGAGCACGAGCGGCCGAACCAGCGGTGCCGCGAACCCGAGATTCCGCTTCGCGGCCTGGGCTTTCAGGTGCGGCATGATGTCGACGTCGAGCCGCCGCCGGCACACCGACGGCCCCCATGCGTCCATGGTTGCGGCGAAGCCTGAACAGCCGCAGTCTTCGTCGGAGAAGCGAAACCAGTCGAGTATCTTCTTCAACTGACACCCCGGGCCGCATGGCTGGGGCGGCTGACGAAGCGCCGCGGCTGGGTCTACGGCACCGCCGCACGAGCGAATGACGTCGTCCCGGGACGACGTCGCGCCGCACACTTCGCAGACGCCCCCGGCGAATCGGCAGGCGATCATGTTCGCTCCACCGTGAGCTTGATGGTCGGGCCGGGCAAAACCAATCCTCCCATTCCCGCTAGCTCCTCCGACGGGGGCCAGTGGTGAACGTGGTCTCTCTCGACCCGGAACGGGCGGACGCCGTTGCAGAGCCGGTCAAAGCACTGATCGGTGAAGAACTCCGCCATCGTGAAGAACCCCAAGCGGTTTCCGAACCCGCCGCGGCCTTCGATTTCGACCTGAATCGCGTAGCGGTTCTTTGTCTCATCGCAGACAGTCGGGTTCGACTTGTCGCGTAGCCACGATGGCCCCCCGGGGCCGAAGTATTCAGGCTCGAAGACCGACTCCCACGGCTTCCCCGCCATCGGCGTGATCGAGAGATAGACGAAAAGGTCTCCGGCTACGGTGGCGACTGACCCCGTATTGGAGTCGAAGACGACTTGCGTCGACCAGCCGACGCCGTCGTCGCCAGACCCATCGTATGTCTCCTGCAAAAGCAGCGTCCCGCTCGTGGTGCCGCGCCGAAGGGAGTATCTCCGGCTCACAACGGCGTCGATCTTTGCGCTAATGCCCTGCACCTTGAGATCTAGCTCGACGTCCGGGATCGACGGTCGCCAGTCGTCATAGCAAACGACGCCGTCGCCGCCGAGACACGAAGGATCGAGAGAGATCCACGAATAGCCCGGCGACGGCTCCGGGCACCCGCATGAAACGAAGCCGCCAACGAAGCCGGTCGTGTCGTTGGGGAGCGGCCGGCCGTCGTCGCTCTCTATCGTGACGACAACCGCCCCGCCAGCCAGCGTGATCCGCTGCGGCAAAGAGTCGCCGGAGACGGTCTCCGCCTCTCCATAAAAAGCCGGATTGTCTGGGTTGATCGTTACAGTAGGAAGACCGCCAGCATCAAAGATGATGTTGAAGCCTTGCCCGTCGCTAGCCGCGGCAGAGATAGCTTCTCGCCGAATCGGCGTCGGCAGGCAGGCGATCCATCGGCAAACGCTTCCGTCGTCGAGTCGAAGCCGGTGGGTGCCGTTGATCGTCCGAGGGTTACGCCCCCAGCCCGCGGCACACGCCAGCCAGTGTGGGTACGGACGAAGTCCGTAGGCAACATGCTCCGGGCCGAACCCCTGGATCGTGATGAGGAGCGACTGGCGCGCGTTGTAGCAAGGCTTCGATCCGCAGCACCGGCACCCCGGGAGAATCATGGCTATTCACACTCCGCGGAAATCAAGATCCACTCTTCGCCCGGAAAAAATGGTGCCAGCCACCAAATCTGGGCAAATTGCCAGAACCAGATCGACGCGATCCGCCGGCGGGGCGGCTTCGTCGTGTGGGTCTACAGCCCGAACGTGGCGAAGGCCGACGGCCTGTTCAAGCCCCATCGGAGCGACCGGATGATCGGTCAACTCGACTGCGACGTCGTGCTCGTGAACGACGGGCTGGTCGAGATGCTCACGGCAAGGGTGGAGCTAGCTGTCGAACTCGGAGCGCGGGCGTTTGAGAGCGGGCAGGGTTTGGGGCATGAGTGGACAACCCCGAAGCCGAATGGCCGGCAGCCAATCCGACGGCGAACCCGCGGACGACTATGGAGAAGGTGGTCGTCCAGCACTACCTCATGTCCCGGGACCACCATTTCGAGGACGTGGTGGGCGGAGCAGGGGGGCCGGTGCGGCCGGAGTCGAAGCGCGAAAGGACCAACGTGAAATCCAACGCTGTTCCAACGCGAAATCCAACGCCGCAGGTGACCGCGGGGATTTGCAGCGAGCCGCATGAAACGACAGAACCCGCAGCTACCAAACGGGCTGCAGCGGGTTCTTCGGGAATTGGCGTGCCGCGGCAGGAGGCCACGCAAAAAAAGCCCGCCGGGGCCATGCGACCCCAAAAAAACAGCCCGCCCGGGCCAGGATGGCCGGGCGGGCATGAAGTGAGTGGCGGGGACAGGATTCGAAGGAACAGGGTTTCACTCGGGAAAAACCGGGGATCGAGCAAAGCACCAACGTGAAATCCAACGCTGTTCCCCCGGACCTGGCAGAGGTGGTCGCCGCGTGGGGCCGGCTGCCTGCTGCTGTCCGTTTGGGAGTGCTGGCCATGGTGCGGGCCTCGGGAGGGTGAAGCCGGGCTGGGCGACGAGTAATCGGGGACTGCCCCAAGGCTTGATCGGCAGCCGTCATCGCCATTGGCAGGCCTGAACCTCGACGCCGGGCCCTCATCGCCCGGGACGAGCCCTTTCCTGCGGCTGCCACGCGGATTCAATTCCCTCCGCCGCCAAATTGAATCCCACTTCGAACCGATTCCTTGACGGAAAAGAAAGCCTTTCCTAGGGTGGATTCCAAGAGGGGGGTGTGCCCTCTCCTGAGAGGTCTTCCGAGGAGAAGTCCAGTGAGTCGGCGAAACACCAAAAAACCTCCCCGCGATTCTTCACTGCGCGCGGTGATTGAGTCCCTCGAAACTCAGCGATGCTCGCTGGCGTTGGGCCCGAATCGTGGAGCGCGCCAGGGCTTGCTCCCGCCCCCCTCGGCACCGGGGTACTTTTTTCCAGCGGAGTCATTCTGACTTGTTCGAGCCCCCCGCCCGGCTCATCTGGCACCTCATCGCCTCCTGCCCCGACCTCAGGCTCTAGCGGCACGACGTCCGGTGGCGATCTGTGGGATTCCTTCAGCGTTGGATCTAGGACTGGAGGCTCGACGTCCGGCTCCACCGGTGGCCTGAGTACGAATGGCCCAGCGCTGTTGTCGCAATACACCGGTGGATCGGGCGTTGGGAAGGCAAGCGGCACCAGTAGTGGCTCTGGCGGCACGACGTCCGGTGGCGATCTATGGGATTCCTTCAGCGTT
>JBAXSN010000213.1:0-3954 GCA_037130675.1 Verrucomicrobiota bacterium | reverse complement strand
TTAACTGATGGGTCGCCCCTACAGGGCTCCAGCCTCTTGGTCTCGCAACCCAGGGTGTTGCCCTGGGCTACGGTTAGCCGCGCCGTTGGCGCTCCGGATTCCTATGCTCACACCACCTTTAACCGCACCCCAAAAAAACAATTCTCCACATTTCCTCTTGCGACGACCAGTTGTTCTGTGATTACCTCTGGAACTTCGGGGCACCGCATTCGTTGTCCCATCCGTCGTTTGGCCGCGATCCCCGTAGTTTTTCACCGGGGATCAAAGAAACATTTTGACAGGGATGGGTCAGCTCACTAGTTTGCACGCCCTTTCGAAGCGATTTATGAAGACATTTTCAGCCAAAGCGAACGAGGTTCAGCGCAAGTGGTGGGTCATTGATGCCAAAGATCAGGTCCTGGGCCGTGTTGCTGTCAAGGCGGCCAATCTGATGCGTGGTAAGGAGAAAGCCATTTTCACCCCCCATGCCGACACCGGTGATTTCGTCATTGTGATCAATGCCGACCAGGTTCGCGTGACCGGCAAAAAAGAAGAAGCCAAGAGCTACATGAGCTTTTCGGGTTTCGTCGGCGGCCACCACACCGAGACCCTCAAACAGCGCCGTGCGCGCCGTCCCGAGCTCATCGTCGAGCACGCCGTCAAAGGCATGCTCCCGCACAACCGCCTCGGCCGTCACGTTTTCACCAAGCTCAAAGTTTACAAGGGCAGCGAACATCCGCACGCCTCCCAGCAGCCCATTCCTGCCGCACTTTAGTTCTCACCGATTACCTTTATGGCTACAGCAGTTACCAATAACGCCACCGGTCGCCGCAAGACCGCGGTCGCCCGCGTCCGTCTCATGGCCGGCACCGGCAAAGTCGAGATCAACGGCCGTCCGTTTGAAGAATTCTTCCCGACCATCGCTCTTCAGAACACCGTTCTGGCTCCGTTGACGGTCACCAAGCTCATCAACACCTTTGACGTGCTTGCCACCACCAACGGCGGCGGCGTTACCGGCCAGGCCGGTGCGGTTCGCCTCGGCATTGCCCGCGCCCTCCTTCTGGTGGACATCGGTCTGCGTGGCACTTTGAAGCAGGAAGGCCTCCTGACTCGCGATCCCCGCATGAAAGAGCGCAAAAAGTCCGGTCAGCCCGGCGCCCGCAAGCGCTTCCAATTCTCCAAGCGTTAATTTTCGCTGGAATCAGTTTTCAAAAAGGCGATGCCCCGGCATCGCCTTTTTGTTTTATTTTACCCATGGCCGCACCCGGCTCCGCCAGCATCCTTACCGCCCAGGACCTCTATGTTCGCTACAACGAACAGGTCGTGCTCGATCGCGCCTCGCTCTCCATCCACGAAGGCGACCGCATCGGCATGGTCGGCCGGAACGGCTCGGGAAAATCGACGTTCCTTCGCATCCTTGCCGGGCAGATGGAGCCCGACACCGGCACGGTGGCGCGCCGGCGCGGCTTGGTCGTCGGCTATCTTCCCCAGGAATTCGCGCTCGATCCGGAACTGAACGTGGTGGAAAACATCCGGATGGGGGCGAAGCACCTGCTCGATCTCATCGAGGAATTCGAGTCGCTCCCCGGCCACTCCGGCCGCCACCACGAGCTTGAAGAACGCATCAACGTCCTGGACGGCTGGAATCTGGACCGCCGGATCACCACGGCCATGTCCAAACTCTTTTGCCCTCCGGCCCACGCGGAAATCGCCAAGCTTTCCGGGGGCGAGAAACGCCGCGTCGCCCTTTGCCGGGCCGTGGTTTCGCAGCCGGACTTGCTGATCCTGGACGAGCCGACGAACCACCTCGACGCCGAATCGATCGAATGGCTGGTCGGATTCCTTGAGAGCTATCCCGGCGCGTTCCTGGTGGTCACTCACGACCGCTATTTTCTGGATCGGGTCACCAACCGGATCGTCGATCTGGTCAACGGCTCGTTCTTCCCCTACGAAGGCAACTACACCGATTACTTGGTCTCTCGGGCCGAGCGGATGGCAGCGATGGAAACCGCGGAGCACAAACGCCAGATGTTCCTGAAGCGGGAATTGGAATGGGTGCGCCGTTCTCCCGAAGCGCGCCGGACCAAGTCCAGGAGCCGCATCGACCAGTATTTCGAAGTTGCCTCCCAAGACGCGCCGGAGATGGATCAGGAGGTCGATCTCGTCATCCCGCCCGCGCCGCAGCTCGGCAACCGCGTTTCGGAACTCATCGATGTCGGGATGACCTTCGGGGGCCGCAGGCTTTTCTCCGGATTCAACTTCCAATTCGAAGCCGGCCAGCGCATTGGCATCACCGGGCGCAACGGCCTCGGCAAGACCACCCTGCTGCGCATCATTCTAGGGCAAATCGAACCCGACACCGGCGAAGTTCGGACGGGGCAGCTTACTCGCTTCAACTACGTCGATCAGGCGCGGCTTCAACTCAACGACGACGACACCGTGCTCGACGCCATCAGCGACGGCGGCGACTTCGTCATGTTTGGCGGCTCCCGCATTCCCGTGCGCGGCTACCTGAAACGCTTTCTCTTCAGCGAGGACCGGATCGTCACGAAGGTGCGGTTCCTCAGTGGCGGCGAACGCAGCCGGCTGCTCCTGGCGCGGATTTTAAAAAATGGCGGCAATTTCCTGATTCTCGACGAACCGACCAACGACCTCGATCTCTCCACCTTGCGCATTCTCGAGGAAGCGCTTCTTTCCTTTACCGGGGTCGTGCTGGTCGTCAGCCACGATCGCTATTTTCTCAACCGCGTTTGCACCGGCATCCTGGCGTTTGAGGGCGAGGGACAGTTGAACTACAGCGTCGGGAACTACGATTACTATTGGGAGAAGCGCCAGCGCCAAATTCAGCAATGGGGCGCCGATCCCGGCCCCGCCGCAGCCAAGCCCGCACCGCGCAGACCGGTCGAGAAGCCCCGCAAACTCAGCTTCAAAGAAGCTCGCGAACTTGAAGGAATGGAAACCGCCATCCTGGTCGTCGAGGAGCGCATTAGCGAGATCGAGGCGATGTTTGCCGATCCCGACTTTCACCGCAAACACGGGCAGCAAACCCAGGACTTGACCGACGAACTGGAGCGCGAGCGCAAGAAGCTCGAACAATTTTTCGCCCGCTGGGAAGAGCTGGAAGCCATCAAGGCCGCCGCGGGGTAGGGGAAGGGAGACGGGGAGAAGTAGAAGCGGCTTCCAGCCGCTTTCCGGACGGGAGAGGGAGCCCCGGTTCCGGGTCCATATCGTCCACGCTGTCCATCAGGTCCATCAGGTTCATCAGGTTCATAAAACCGAGGCGCGAAAGGCCGTTTCTCATAGCTTGCTCTACCAGCCGCACCCACGTAGAGTTCTCTGTGGACGGCGGATGACCGCTGGCGGGGAAACCTGCTGGAGGAAAGTCCGAACACCACAAGGCAGCATGCCGCGTAAAATGCGCGGGGGTCGTTGGCGAAAGCTGGCGGCAACGGAAAGTGTCACAGAAAATAAACCGCCCATCCCTTTGCTTGCAAAGGAGTGGGTAAGGGTGAAAAGGCGAGGCAAGAGCTCACCGCCCGGTGCGCAAGCTCCGGGGCACGAAAAACCCCATGCGGTGCAAGACAGAACAGGGAGATGGGTAGCCTGCCCGCTTCTTCCGGGTAATAGTCGCATCAGGCTGCGCGGTTCGCCGCAAAGCCGGCACGCCGCTTCGGGGGCGCGAGACAAATGGTCATCCGGCCTGCGGCAACGCAGGCCGACAGAATTCGGCTTACAGCCGTCCAAAACGGGCGCTCTCTGGGAAACCAGGGAGCGCCTCCTTTCCCCTTCTGACTTGAAACTTGGTTTGCGGCGAGGGTCTCGCCGGGTAGTAGAAGCGGCATCCCTGCCGCTTCGTTCCTAGGGAAAGCGGCTGGAAGCCGCTTCTACTACGGAGCCGGAAGTTCGCGCGGTGCTCAGGCGTATAGTTTCCCCGACGAATGATCCGGCAAGGCACGCTACCGGGGGCGGGACTGA
>JBAXSN010000212.1:0-4036 GCA_037130675.1 Verrucomicrobiota bacterium | reverse complement strand
CAACCACTCCCTCCCCGCCGCCGCTTAATCCCTGTAACTTTCCTGTCCTGCACCCGGAAGCCTGCGACGTCGGTTAGTATCCGCGAATCTTATCCTGTCAATCTTGTTAATCCTGTCCAAAAGACAAAACGCTACGATGCGCTGACGCGTTCAGATTTGTGGGTAAAGGTAACGGTCCTCCGCAGCTTTGGGATGGCGCGCCGATTTCACCCCTGCACCACTGGCCAAATTCCAGCCCAATGGCGCTCCGTCTCCGAATGGTCAGTATGCGCCGTATCGTAAAACCGGAACTGCTCGACGAACTTCCGCCCGATGACGCGCTGGCGATCGGCTCCCGCCAGGATTTGCGGCGCTTAAATGCCATCATGGGCAATGCCCGAATCCTGACAGAGGCATTTTGCCGTACGCCAGTCGGCCATCGCGCCGGGCCGCTCAAAGTTCTGGAGCTCGGTGGAGGCGACGGAACGCTTCTTCTGAAATTGGCGCGCGACTGGTCTCAGGTCGGAGTCATCGGCGAGGCCGTTCTGGTGGATCGCGATCGGACGCTTTCATCCGAAGTGCAGCAGGCGCTCTCAGCCCTCAACTGGCGGGTGACCCCGGTCATCTCGGACGTCTTTGAATGGTTGAAAGGATTCGGCGGGTGCGTGGATTTGGTGCTCGCTAATCTTTTCCTGCACCATTTTCCCGATCCCGAACTGCGGGAACTGCTGCGCCTGATCGCGGCCCGAACCAAGCAGTTCATCGCATGCGAGCCGCGCCGGTCCGGGATCACCCTCAATGCTTCAAGACTGCTCGCGTTGATCGGCTGCAATGCGGTGACCCGGCACGATGCGGTGGTCAGTGTGCGTGCGGGCTTTCGCGATGGCGAACTTTCCGCGCTGTGGCCGGCGGGTGTCGGTTGGTTATTGGACGAGCGCAAGGCGGGCTTGTTCAGCCATTGCTTTGCCGCGAAAAGAAATGAGTGAACACATCGCCATCGTGGGGGGCGGACTCGCCGGGCTGGCATTGGGCATTGGGCTGCGTCAAAACGCGGTGGAGGCAACCGTGTGGGAGGCCGGGCGGTATCCACGCCACCGGGTCTGCGGTGAATTCATCAGCGGGCAGGGGCTGGGGTCGATCGAACGGCTCGGTTTGCTAAAGCCGATCAAGAACGCAGGAGCTTGTTGGGCGAAAAACGCAGCGTTTTTCGAGGGGGCTTCAAGCGGACCTGCGCGTCCGCTTCCTCAAGCCGCCTTGAGCATCTCGCGCTACGTATTGGATGAATTGCTGGCTCGTGAATTTGTGCGGCTCGGCGGAGAACTGCGGGTGGGAATACGTTGGCGCGGCGGCTTTGGGCCAGCCGTGGTGCGCAGCAACGGTCGCCGGGTGGAACCGTTTGCCGATGGCTGGCGGCTCCTCGGGCTGAAGGTTCACGCCCGGAACATCGCTCTGGAGTCTGACCTGGAAATGCACTTCGTCCCGAGCGGTTATGTCGGGCTCTCCCGGCTGCCCGGTGGCGAGGTGAACCTCTGCGGCCTTTTCCGGAGCCGGCAAACCGTGCCGGGCCTCGCGAAGGATTGGCGCAACTGGCTCGGCGGCCCTTGCGATTCCACGTTGCACTCGCGACTTGCCCCGGCCCGGTTCGATCAGCAGTCGTTTTGCTCGGTGGCCGGATTCTCCTTGCGGCCGCAACGCGCGGCTCTGCAAGACGAGTGTTGTGTCGGGGATGCCTTGACCATGATTCCGCCGGTGACGGGAAACGGCATGTCGATGGCGTTCGAGTCGGCGGAGCAGGCGGTCGGGCCTCTCGTCCGGTTTAGCCGGCGCGAACTTTCGTGGACGGAAGCGCGCCAGCAAATCGCGGAGGATTGCGATCGAGCATTCGCCAGCCGGTTGCGCTACGCGCGCTGCTTGCAATGGGCTCTGTTTCAGCCCTTGCTCCGCCCGGCCCTGCTCTCCCTCGCCGCGCAATCGGGCTGGCTCTGGCGGGAACTCTTCCTGCGGACCCGGTGACGCCGTTCATCCCTAAAAACGGGCGGAAGAGTCTCGCGCCAAGACCGCAAAGACCGCAGCGAAGCTCACTCTTGGTAGCGACGCCCTTCGCACCCGTTCCACTTCATAAGCTCTGTCTCGGCGTCCTTTGAGAGCTTGGCGCGAGACCCAATCGCTTTTCCAGGTTCACTTCGGTCGGATCGCTTCAAAGTACCTCTTAATATACAACCGCGAGCCGATCGGGATGTTCTCCTGTGCCAACGCATCCTCTGCCGCTGGCGCCGTCGCGTCATACAGCGCACGGTATTCCTTCTTTGCCGTCTCCGGCCCCGAAGTGCCGGGGACCATTGATCTCAGCGATTCACCCCGCCCGAGCATCCCTTCCAACTGCACCTGCAGCCCAGCCTGGCCGGGGGGCGTTGAGGCTTTCCCGGTAATCGTCTCCCGGCTCCCGATGTCATGATCGCTGCCTGCCTGCCCGCCCTCTGAACTGGTCATCCCGTTTTTGGGATCTCCTGTCGGCTTCATGCGCTCGGACGATCCCGCCACGGCTTGCCCTTGCGCGCCGGCGTTGGACGATTGCGGTGGCGGGGGGGTAGGTTGCTGCCCGGCGGATTCTCCCTCGCTCCCGGATTTCATTTCCTGCAGTTGCGAAATCATTCCCTGCATCGACTTTGCGTCTCCACTGCCGCCGCCCGCTCCGCTCTTGCCCTGGTTGCGCAGGGACTTGCCCATCTGGCTGATCGCCTGGCCCATTCCGGCAGGATCGTTTTGCTTGCCGGCGGCTGCGCCCTTGGCTGCGGCAGATCCGAGTTCGGATTTCGCGCCAAGACTTTGCGCGGCATTGGCCAGCGCCTTTTCAAGCAGCTTGAGTTGAGCCTCCTTCCTCTTGCCTTCCGTGAGCCGTTTTCCGAGTTCTTCGAGCTTCTCCGCGGCCTTTGGCGCGTTCTGGTTTTTAAGCTCTTGGGCGGCCTCTTCGGCCAGCCCGGCTTGGGCGAGCGCCTCCCCGAGCGATTCCAAAGCCTGCCGCTGCTGGGCGCTCTGGAGCAATTCCTCCATCGCGGAAAGTTCGCGCAGAGCCGCCTTCGCCGGGGCCTCGCCTTGCGCTTCGGCCCGGAGCTTCGAGGCGCTTCGTTTCAGCGCTTCCGCCAGTTTCTGCAGGTCCGGCTTCCACTCCTCTTTTTTGCGAAGCTCCAGGCGATTCGCCATCTCTTCCAAACGGGCGGCGGTTTTGAGCGTGGCGGGATTGGGCGGCCGCACGGGAGCGGCGGGTATTGGTGCGAATGCGAAATCGACCGAGAGGCGCAGCAGGATGATCGAGAGCAGGGGCGCGGCAAGCCACGGGAGCGCCTTTGGAAGAACGAGCGGCGTCCAGCGAACCGCATCGAACGTGGCCAGATACGATTGGCATTCAGCCAGCGCCGCCGATTGCATCGAGCCTGCTGGCTGCTCGGAGCTTCCAAACGCCAGCGCCGTGGACAACCGGTCCTGCGTTCCCGCCCGCCGGTCGATCTCCCTCGCGACCTGTTCGAGCGAGGGGTATTTCACCCAGACCCGTGCCGCGCCAAATCCAAGCGCCACGAACAGCGTGTCCATCACGAGCAGCCCGAGAACCGGCCAAGGCATCGGGTGCAGGACGGCAACGATCCCCAGCAGCACCCCGGAGCACGCCAGCGCTGCCCCGGCAAAGGCGTTCAAAAACAACTGGAGCAGCAACCGTCGCCGGAGTTGATGCAGGAGGGTGCGGATCATGCAGGGAGTCACCGTGCCACAGCGGAACCGTTCGCGCCAGTCAATCGTGCTGTAGCCGCCCCGCTCAGTCGGGGCGGCGAGGTGGACCTTAACTTTCGTTGGGATGGGACTTATGGGACTTATGGGACTTATGGGACGGATGTAAAGGGAGGGTATTTTCCCATACTTCCCATGCTTCCCATTCCCCCAAAAACCTCTCTTTTCTAACTTTCCCAAAATTCCCGCTTGCCAAGTGGCCCAAGGAAAGGAACAGTCTCGCCTCTCAAATCGGGCCGTAGCACAGCTTGGTAGTGCGCTTGAATGGGGTTCAAGA
>JBAXSN010000211.1:0-4143 GCA_037130675.1 Verrucomicrobiota bacterium | reverse complement strand
TCAGGTCCACATCGCCGCCCCGACTGAGCGGGGCGGCTACAAAAACGCCAGACCTGCACCAAATTGTGTGTTGTTTTCAGAGAGAAGGCTTCGGAGTTCGGGTTCATGCCGAACACTATTGGCGGGACGCCCACGCTTCTTCCTTGGACTCGCCCCCGCAGTTACTCGCCGGTCAGCCGGAGAACTTTTATCGCGAGCAAACAGATGTCGTCGGAAAAAGCCTCGGCCGCGGAAAAACTTTGCGCGTCTGCCAGCAGCCCCTCGATCAGCGTCTTCGGTGTGGAATAGAGATTATCCCGAAGGGTTTTTTCGAACCGGCTCGCGTCGAAGAATTCGCCGCCGGGACTTTCGGCTTCCGAAAGGCCGTCTGTATAGAGAAGCAGCAGATCCTGAGGCTCCAGTTGGAAGCTCTGGGTCTCGTAATTGGCGGTTGCAAAGAGCCCGAGCGGCGCCGAGGGATTCTCCTCGTTCGCTTGCAGCCGGAGAAGTTCCTCCCGAGTCGGCCGCAAAACATAGGGCTGAGGCTGGCTGGCATTGGCGTAGCGCAGCAAGCCCGTTCGCGTATCGAAAACCACGTAGAGCGCTGTCGCAAAGAGGACGTCGCCACCGAGATGCTGAAAAACCTTGGAGTAAGTGGCGTTCAGATGTGTCATCAGCGCTCCGGGGTCGGTGGCCAGTGGGCGCATTTGCTCGATTAACCCCCGGATCATCGCCACCACGAGCGCGGACCGCACGCCGTGCCCCATGACATCGCTGATGAACACGGCCACTTCATGGTCGGAGATTTCGCGGATGTCGAAAAAGTCGCCGCCGATGATTCCCGACGGCTGGTAAAGGTGGCGGATCTCAAGCAGCAGATTTTCAGGGGCGACGTCGCGTGGGAAGCCCTCAAAGGCGAGCGGAAGAAAGGCCTGATGGAGCTCGGAGGCCATTTTTAAGTCGTCCTCCATCTGCACGTTTTTTTGCTGCAACTCCTCGGCAAAAATTTGGAGCTGCTGCTGGGCCCGCTTCTGAGGAGTGACGTCCAGGACGGAGAAAACCATGCCGACGAGTTCGCCATCGGCATCGAGATTAGGCGTCACCGAGGTGTGCCCGAACAGAATCTTCCCATCCGCGACCTTGAGTTCCAGTTCCCCGGCCCACGTCTTGCCTTTCCAGATCGCCGCAATCACCTCGTCAGCCAGGGCTGGCTCGCAGAGGAACTCCCGGAAGTTCGGCAACGCCTCAACCTGTTCGGACGAAAGCCCGAAATAGGAAAGAAACGCGGGATTGCAGTAAACGATCTCCGCGTTGAGTCCGGCGACGGCGATGCCGCTGCTGGCGTTTTGGATCGCCGTGTTGCCGGTTCGCAGCCGTTCTTCCTGCTCTTTGCGAACGGTGACATCCCTCACGAAAAAGCTGAGGCAATCCATGCCGGCGATGGCCAACCGGTTCACGGAGATTTCCACGGGGAAAGTGGTTTCGTCCATTCGCCTGCAATACGCCTGCATCAAAATAAACCGGTTCCCCTCCAAGGTTTTGAGAATGGTCGGAAGCAGGGAATCGTTCGCCCCGCAGATGAGCGTCAGGATGTTGTAGTTGTGAAGCTGGCCGGGGGTGCAGAGAAAAAAGCTGTTGGCGCGGATGTTCGCCCCCAGGATTTGGCCGCTCAGATCGGTGACCAGCACGCCGTCATAAATATTCTGGAGAAGCTGCTGGAAATGAAGGCCGCCCAGCGGTTCCGCTCCCACCGAAAGCCTCGGCTCCCTGGGGGCCGCCAAGCTCAGGCGCGCGGAACTCGATTTGGCTTTTCGCTTGGTCTCATGGATTGCTTCAGGCGAGATTTCAATCCGCATGGTGGTGCCGGACGGATTCGCGATATAGCCTTTGGAGGGAGTCTGCATCAGATTTAGGGCAGTATTTTCCGGGCACAGGGCGCATCAAGCAAGCGAATATAGCACCTGTCGTGGCAAACGAGAAAAGCGCCTCGGCTCCGATTTTCATAAAACTTCCTTCAAGATGAGGCTTGATGGACGGCGCTCTCTCGGTTTTCATTGCTTTTCGCTATGTCAGACCCTACCCAGCGGCCCAAACCGAAGTATAAACGCATCGTCCTGAAGGTCAGCGGCGAGGCATTACGAGAAACCGGAAGCAAGGACAACATCTCGCCCAAGATCGCCGGCGACATTGCCCGCCAGATCAAGGAAGTCCACGAACTGGGCGTCGAAGTCGCCGTCGTGATCGGGGGCGGAAACATTTGGCGCGGCCTTTCCGCCAGCCATCGCGGCATGGAACGGACGACTGCCGACTACATGGGAATGCTCGCCACAGTCATCAACGGCATGGCTTTGCAAAGCTCGCTGGAGCAGATCGGCGTCAGCACCCGGGTCCAGACCGCCATCGAAATGAAAAATGTCGCCGAACCGTTCATCCGTCGGCGCGCCATGCGCCACCTCGAACAGGGGCGCGTCGTCATTTTTGTGGCCGGCACGGGCAACCCCTATTTTTCCACCGATACCACCGCCGCGCTACGGGCGAGCGAGATCGGCGCGGAAGTGATCTTGAAAGCCACCAAGGTTGACGGAATTTACACGGCCGACCCGATGAAAGATCCCACGGCAACCAAGTACGACCGGATCACCTACACCGAAGCGCTCTCCCAGCGATTGGCGGTTATGGATTCCACGGCTTTTTCACTTTGCATGGACAACAAGGTGCCGATCATTGTTTTTGACATGATGCGGCAGGATAATATCAAACGAGTGGTTTTGGGCGAAGCCGTCGGAACCCTCGTTACTTCAACGGAATAGCAGAACTCAAATTTATGACTTCAGACGACGTTTTATTGGAAGGCGAAGAGGCCATGGAGAAGGCCTTGGAATACATGCACCACGAATTCGCAGCGGTGCGGACCGGCAAGGCCTCCGCTGCCCTCGTTGAAAATGTGGAGGTGGACGCCTATGGCGTCTCCATGCGCCTCAAACAGATGGCGGTGATCACCACTCCGGAAGCGCGCTTGATTGTCATCCAGCCCTTCGACGCATCCACCGTGAAGGCGATCGAAAAAGGGCTCAAGGAATCGAAGGTCGGCATCAACCCCCAGGTGGACGGCAAGATCATCCGGCTCCGCATTCCCGAGTTGAGCCAGGAACGTCGCCTTTCCCTCGTAAAGACGATCAAGCAAATGGCCGAAGAGACCCGGGTTCGCATCCGGGCTTTCCGTCGCGAGGCCATGGAAGCGCTCAAGAAGCTGGAGAAGGAAGGCTCGATCACCGAAGACGATCTCGAGACCTTGGAAAAAGAAGTCCAGGGGCTCACTGACAAATACGTCAAGGGAATCGACGACGCGGTCACCACCAAGGAAGCCGAAATCCTAAAAGTTTGAGCATGAAACCACTGCCGCTGACCCTCGCCGTATTCACCCTGATCGCGCTCATCGTTGCAGCGACAACCGCTGCCGCCGAAGTGGTCCGGCCCGCCCCGGATTTCACCTGGTCGGGCGGCAAGTCCGCTTCGCTGAAGGGCCTCAGGGGTCAGCCCGTCGTATTGATTGTTGCCACCTCGCCGAAATCCAGCGCATTTCGCAAACAGGTGAAGCGGTTGGAGGCGGAATACACCCAGTTTGCCGCCCGGGGCGCGGTATTCGCCGCCGCGTTCACCGAAGCGTCGAGCGATAGCGGCACCGTAAAGTCCAACATCCCCTTCGTCATCGCCAAGGACGGCGAGGGAGTGGCCTCACGCTACGGCGTTACCTCACCCTTTGCCCTGATCGTCGTCGGCAGGGACGGCAACATGGATTTACTGACCGCGAAAGTCTCCCCGGCCTCGCTGGTTCGCGACGTGATCCTCAACAACGCCGAGTTACAGAGCGCAGAACGGCGGTTGTAGGGGCTGGCGTTGGCATATCTCACTACTGCCACGTTGGCGGCTGACGATCCCATTCTTGCGCCACCAATGGTTGGGCATTGGGCGGGGAGTGCCCAGATCATTGTCAGTTGGTGGAAGCAGAAGATGCTTCCTATTAGCTAGAGGGAGTTAAACCCGAACTCCGAAGCCTTCTTTGAAAACAACACACAATTTGGTGCAGGGTCTGGCGTTTTTGTAGCCGCCTCGGGGCGGCGATGTGGACCTGAGCCTCTTGCCTCTTGTTTGCGCTCGACGCGC
>JBAXSN010000210.1:0-4161 GCA_037130675.1 Verrucomicrobiota bacterium | reverse complement strand
TCGGCTTCGGTGCCGCAAAAGTTCTGGCACCGCGATTTGGTTCGGTAGGGGCTGGTGGTCAGAACGTCGCGGCGGTGGGAAGAAGTTCGGAGGTTAGCGCAAAGTCGCAACTACAAGTTAATGAGGTGAGCATTCGGCAGGCACTCGAAGGTTCGGAGATTAGAACGACACAGGGAGGCATCTCCATACCGAAGGTGGAGAGGTTTGTGCGACGACTTGAAGCAGGCGATGTGCCGCCTCCGATCAAAGTCGACAAAGGTATAATCGTGGAAGGAAACCATAGATACGTCGCAGGTAGGTTGTTCGGCAGAGAGCCTGCGATTGAGCCCGGCGTTATGTCCCGAAGTCAATCTGAAAAAATAAAATCTATAAGAAGCGTACGGATAAGCGCAGACGACTGGGGAGAATGATAATGGTGGTCATCAAAAAACAGGACGGAACGACCGTGTATATTGATGGTGATAATCTAAAGAGTGCTTGTTTAGACGGGTTGAACCTGCACCGCGCGTTGATCGAAGACGCCGATATGTCAAAGTCATCGCTGCAAGGGGCGGACCTCAGGGGAGCAAGTCTTTCTGGAACAAACTTCAGGCAAGCGTCATTTGTTGGGGCAAAACTCATGACGGCTCTAATGATGGAGGCGGACTTGACGGAGAGTACGCTTACGAATTGCAATGGTCAGTTTGCGCAATTCGATCGGGCAAGTCTTGTGAATGCCGACATGTCAAACTCGGACTGGAGCGGATGTTGTTTTGACGCAGCAGATTTACGAGGCGCTAATATTAGTAACTGTAATCTGGTCGATGCGTCGTTTGAGCGGGCGGTCTACGACAAGTCGACTATTTTCTCCGAGGGTTTTGTTTTTGAAGGGACTGGGCTCGTGCGAGATGGATGAAATTGTCGGGATCGATTGGTTTCAGGTGTTTCAATCACAGTTGGTGGCATCTTCCGCTCCGAAAAGAGGTGCTTGTTTGAGCGTATGAGTTATTGCCTCTGGCCGACGACGTCAGTTACGCGGCCTACGCCGGGGACGTGCGCCCGCTCGAGATCCACCTCGATGCGACGCGATCTTGGCGGTCGATCAGATCGCGGCAGGTGCGACGAGCACGTTCTGGACGCTCGCCGATCACCAGGGCACGATCCGCGACATCGTCTCTGGGAACGCCGCTGACCGCGGGAAAGTCGTCGAGCACCGGCAGTACGACAGCTTTGGGAAGGTGCTCGCACGGACAGCCAGTCTAAGCCCCGGTGCCGCGACGCTGCCCGGCTCGGGCGTGGGGGTGGCGTTTGGCTACACCGGTCGGCCGATTGACGAGAAGACTGGTCTCTCGGATGACCGCGCCCGGTGGTACGACGCGAACACCGGCCGCTTCGTCAACGAAGACCCGAGCGGCTTTGCGGGCGGCGACACAAATCTCTTCCGCTACGTCGGCAACGATCCGCTCGATCGCGTCGACCCGAGCGGCCTGACGGCCAAGTGGGCTGGGTATGGCGGGAAGGGAAGCGTCCCAGCGTCCGGGTGGGGGGCGTACGGGACGGGCGGGCTGATGTCCGTGTCGGAGTTTGGCCGGCTGAGTGGATCACTGGGCTCCCAGCCTTCATCGGGAACTTCTGCCCCGAAAAACAATTCGCAGTTCATGGCGAGTGCCACGCAGCTGTTCATGCAGCAATTCACCGGCAAGCCAGGGGTACACGACCTCTATTCAGAAAAGGGATTTCCGGTCTCGTCGAGGTCGGTGGATTCATCCGGAGCGACGCGGCAGTACAAGTTCGCTGACGGCACGCGGTACATGGAGCCCACGGAGCCATCGACAGCGCAGTATGCCGACGGGGCGTCGCTTGCATTTGCACCGTTACGTGTTGCGAAACAAGGTGGGTCAGCTCTCCGAGTGGCTGGTTCTGCCACCGGAAACGTGATCGATTACGCGGCCACCAACTACGCTAGCCGCCGGGCAAACGAAGCCACGGGCGGGTACTTGGCGGGGCTCCCTGTGCCGGTGCCCGTGACGGCGATGCTTCTCGGCGGTCGCGGCAGGGTAACCTCGGGGTTCGTCGGTGCGCTTGACGATGGGGTGACGATGGGGTCGAATGCGACTCGACAAGCGTCAAATAGTGGACTGATGAATGCGTTGGATAACGTTCATGTTCCAACACAAGCGGGCACCGCAACGAAGCTTAGTGGTAGGCTAAGCAACGCTGAGATGGCACAACTGCAAAGCACGCATTACGTCGAGTTTGCACAGGTATATATCACCGGCCCTGGCAAGAATGGTGGTGGCGGAACCACACTTTTGATTCGTGGCTCGCAAGGCGGGGTGAATATACCTGTAGGGTCGAACGTCCGCGTCATCAACCATACGCACCCCGCCACGTTGAACGGTCAAACGGTTCCATTGCGTCCATCGACGGAGGACAGAGGAGTCTTGCGCACTTTGCAGAATATGGGCTCACCTCAAAAGAGTTCGCAAATCGTCACCGAGAGCGGTGAAATAATCAAATTCAATACGAAAGGGAAAGTACCATGAGCGAGATACGAGATAGCGTCCTTTTGGATTCGTATTCTTACCTTTGGGATGGTTCAGCAACTGGCTGGGTGCTGGTTTCGGCTGATGATCACTTCAGTATTTTCAATGAGAAGACGAGGGTGTTGCTTGCGATTGATGATGATAGCCTTCATCAAGACATCGTATCCAAGATGCGACAGCGAAGCGTAAAGGTTTTGGATTCAATACCAGTTGGCGAATTCGATCCTAGTTCCTTGGTGCTCGATTAGTACTGCTACGTTAGCTGAACTTGTGCCAGATCGTTTTTGTCGTCAGTCTTCGCGGCATTGACCGAGGTGGATGCCGCACATGCGGCGGCGAAACTGGCTGGGGTCTGAAAACCGAGAGAGCGGTGAGGCCTCCGGTGGTTGTATTCGTCCTTTCAAGCCGCCGTGATCGTCCTGGCATCGCGAAGGCCGTCGAAGACCTCCAGAGCCAGGCACTCGTCACGGAAGCGACTGTGGAAGCTCTCGGCGTAACCGTTCTCCCAGGGAATGGCGGGCTCGATGTAGAGCGTCGAGACGCCGACGCGACGGAGCCAGGCTCGAAGCTCGTTGGCAGTGAACTCCGGTCCGTTGTCGGTGCGGATGTGATTCGGCGCCCCCGCATTGCGAACATCTCGGCAAGCGAGTCTACGACATCGTCGCTCGTGATCCCGCGATTGGCCTTGAGCGTGAGGCATTCCCGAGTGAACTCGTCGATCACCGAGAGCCACCTGAGCTGGCTACCATTGTGAGCGCCCACCACCGCCATCCCCTTACCGTGTGCGCCCACCACAGCCACCCTTGCATGCCCTGATAGCCTCCAGACGGTGATCAAAGATCCCGTCCAAGAGGAGGCGATTCATGGGTCGGCAGTCGGATCCGCGGAAGGCCGCGGCGTGGGAGCGGCGAATTGCCCGCTTCGGTATTTCGGGGGTCACGGTGGCCCGATTCTGCGTTCGCGAGGGAGTGTCGATCGCGACCTTCCACTATTGGCAGAGAAAGCTCCGCGACGCCTCGGCCACTGAGGAGTCCTGGTCGACGCCAGCTCTGCCGAGGGCCCACTTCGACCCGGTCGAAGTCGTGAGCCGTCAGGCCGTAACGATCCGCTTCGCAAGTGGCGCGGTGATGGAGATCCCGGAGGACCGAGAAGACCTCGTGAAGGCCGCGGTCCGTGCGCTCGCGAGCGAGGCCCAACCATGTTGAGCATCGCGTCTCTGCCGACGATCTATCTCCACGCCGGCGCTACCGACATGCGGAAGAGCTTCGACGGCCTAGCGGGGATCATCCGCGGGAGCTTCGGTGGCGACCCCGCCGACGGCAGCCTCTTTCTGTTTGTGAACAAGCGCCGCGACCGACTTAAGGCTCTGTGGTGGGACGGTGACGGCTTCGCGCTCTGGTACAAGCGGCTCGAGCAGGGAACCTTCGAGACGGTGGCGGCGAAAGATGGGAACCCGCGGGTGCGGATCGACAAGACACAACTGGCGATGATCCTCGGTGGCGTGCGGCTGGAGACGGCACAACGGAGGAAGCGATACCGGCGCGTCCTTGCCTGAAAAAAATCCGCGCGGCTGCCAAAATGGCGCTTGCGCTTTTGGAAGAAGGTTTTTATGATGCGCGCATGACGAAGGAATCAC
>JBAXSN010000021.1:0-28176 GCA_037130675.1 Verrucomicrobiota bacterium | reverse complement strand
CAGACCCTGCACCAAATTGTGTGTTGTTTTCAGAGAAGGCTTCGGAGTTCGGGTTCATTTTGGTTCACGGGAAGCCACGAAACTCGCAGGGCAAACGCATCAAATTTTGTCGACTCCTTTTTCAGCGCTGAAGGCGCGACCCCATACCAGCCTTGGGCAACGCCCAAGGTTAATCCACATTGAGGAGCTAGGGCTGAAGGCCCGCGCCAATCTGGCAATTATGCGTGGAAATGGCACGGGCCTTCAGCCCTGGGTCCTCTTTACGTTCAAACCTGGGGCGCTGCCCCAGGCTGGTATGGGCCGCGCCGTTGGCGCTTCGGAATGATGTCCCAAATCGAATTTTGATGCGTTTGCCCTGGCGAAACTCGGATTCCACGTTGACGCCAAACTTCACGAAGCCCATCTTAGCGGACTTTATGGCCATCGATCCTACCTTGATCAACACCTCCGCATTGAAGTCGCGTATTGGCGAGATGCGGAGGTATCTTTGACGTCCCGAAACTGCAAGCCCGGTTGGCGGAGTTGGAGGGGATGATGAGCGCCCCGGATTTCTGGAACTCCAGGGAACGCGCCCAAGCGGTCGTTGAGGAAGTCTCGAAAGTCCGGAACAAGATTCAACCGCTCCTGGGGTTTGAGCGCGCCGTGGAGGATCTCGAAGTGCTGAAACTCCTGGCCGAAGAGGAGACCGATCCGACCCACCAGGCCTCGGCAATTCAGGAAGCCGAATCGGAGCACAACGCGCTGCTGAAAAACCTCGAATCCTTCGAATTGCAAAGCTATCTTTCCGGCTCGCAGGACCGATCAAACGCCTTCCTCACGATCCACCCCGGCGCGGGCGGAACGGAATCTTGCGACTGGGCGGATATGCTTTTGCGGATGTATCAGCGCTGGTGCGAGCGCCACGGCTTCAAAACCGAGCTCGTCGATGTCCAGGAAGGCGAGGAAGTCGGGATCAAATCCGCGACGTTGCAGGTTTCGGGCGAATACGCCTACGGCTATTTGCAGACCGAGCGCGGAATTCATCGCCTGGTTCGGATCTCGCCCTTCGACTCCAACAAGCGGCGCCATACTTCGTTTGCCAGCGCGGATGTCACTCCGGAGATCGCCGATTCCGAGCCGATCGAGATTAATCCGGCCGACGTAGAGTTGGACACTTTTCGCGCGGGCGGCAAGGGCGGCCAAAACGTGAACAAGGTTGAAACGGCAGTGCGCCTGGTTCACAAGCCGACCGGGATCGTGGTGGCGTGCCAGGCCGAGCGCAGCCAGGGGCGCAACCGCGAGCTTGCGATGAAGATGTTGAAGGCAAAGCTCTATCAACTCGAGCAGGATAAGAAGAGTGCGGAGGCCGAGCGCCAATATGGTGAGAAAGGCGAAATCGCCTGGGGAAGCCAGATTCGCTCTTACGTGTTGCAGCCCTACCAGATGGTCAAAGATCACCGGACTGGGGTTGAGACCAGCAATGTTTCGGCGGTATTGGACGGCGACATCGATCCGTTCATCCACGGGAAATTGCGCGGGTTGGTGAATAAAAAGGGCGGCAGCGACGATCTGGAGTAGGCAGGGGCTCTTGGTTGACCCTTTCGGGTTCGACGTTTATCCTGGGGCTTCGCTTCGCTCCACCCCCAAGGCTGGTGTGGAGTCGCGCCTTCAGCGCTGAGAGCCGCCCCGCTCAGCCGGGGCGGCGATGTGGACCTGAGCCTCTTGCCTCTTGTTTGCGCTCGACGCGCCACCCCGGCGGCGACAGAGCGCCGCAGCCACAGCAAACCGCAACTTCGGAGTTCGGGTTAAGTTGGCGCACATGCGCTCTGGGACGGCCCACAGGGCCGTGGCTACAGGGCGGCCATGCCAACCTCTGGATTTCAATTGGATTTTGGAAGCGCCTTTGACGCTTAGGAAATTCTCGCAACTTTTTTCCAGGGGAACGGTTTCATTGGCACGCCCCCGGGAAATTGCGCGAACATATTTGTTGGGTCCCGTTGCGCGCCTTGCTCATCTTTCCCTCACATGTCCTTTATTGATACGCTACTCGAATTGGCAATGCGAAGTGGTTGCACCGACCGCGGCGCTTGTGAGAAGGCGTTGAACAAGGCCGCCCAACGGCAGTCGTCGCTGGTCGATGCGCTTCTGGATGACAAGCTCGTGGAAGAATCGTCATTTCTCGAAGGGCTCGCTTCGGCCTTGGGCTTGGAGTGGCAATTGCGCCCGGAACTCGATCTTTCCGAACCGCTTCACAACAAGTTTCCTGCCTCCGTCGCCATGCGCTACCGCGTCGCCCCTTCTCGCCTCGATGCACGGGAAGTGCGACTCCTTACCTACGATCCGCTGAACCTGATTGCCAGGCAGGCGGTGGCGCAGGCTGTCCCCCGCACGGTCCGCTGGGCGATGTCCACTCGGCGGAATATCTTGGAAGCGCTCAAGCAGGGGTACGGCGTCGGCGCGGAGAACTTCGAAAAGATCCTCGAAAGCCATGACATCGAGCAACAACTTGCCGATCTCAAGCAGGAAGTCACCATCCTGGACGAGGCAGACGAAGACGCCTCGGTGATGAGCTTCGTCAACCAAATCTTCCGGGAGGCGCTGCGCGAACGGGCGACCGACATTCACGTTGAGCCGCTCGAAAACGATCTGCGGATTCGTTACCGGATCGACGGAGCGCTTCAAGAGGTCACTATTCCGCCAAACATCCGGCTGCTTCAGGCCTCGCTCGTGTCGCGACTGAAGATCATGGCGCACCTGGACATCGCCGAGCGGCGACTCCCTCAGGACGGGCGCATCAACCTGGAACTCGACGGCCAGCCGATCGATGTCCGCGTGGCGACGATCCCCTCTGTCGCCGGCGAAAGCGTCAGCTTGCGACTCCTCTCCCAAGACCGCTTCGACTTTGAGCAACTCGGACTCGACTCGCATACGGAAACCGTTGTCCGCGATCTCCTGGCCAAGCCCAATGGAATCGTGCTGCTTACCGGGCCGACCGGCTCGGGAAAATCGACGACCCTTTACACCTTTCTCAAGTCGCTCAACACCAAGCATCGGCGCATCGTCACCATCGAAGATCCCGTCGAATACAAGCTTCCCGGAGTGGTGCAGATCGCGGTGAAACCCGAGATCGAACTGACGTTTGCCACCGGGCTCCGCAGCATTTTGCGGGGCGATCCCAACGTGATCATGGTGGGTGAAATGCGCGACCTGGAAACGGCGGAAATCGCCATTCGCGGCGCGTTGACGGGCCACTTGGTCTTCAGCACCCTTCACACCAACAACGCGGTGGGAGGCATCATGCGGTTGATCGACATGGGAATTGAGCCGTTCCTGATCGCCTCAGCCGTGCGCGCGTTTATCGCCCAGCGACTCGTGCGGGTCCTTTGTCCGCTTTGCAGCACCCCCGCGAGTTTCGGGGACGATTATCTGCAATCCATCGGCTTTCCGCTGGAACTCAAAGCCGGGATCAGGCAAGCGGTCGGCTGCCGCGAGTGCCGGCAAACGGGATACACCGGGCGGGCGGCGATCCTTGAGATCTGCCGGATCACTCCGCATTTGCAGGAACTGGTGAGCCAGCGCGCACAGACTTCCGAACTGCGGGACGCCGCCATCCGGGAGGGGATGGTGCCGTTGCGCAGTTATGGTTTTCAAAAGGTGAGCGAAGGAATGACCACCATCGAAGAAGTGCTCACGCGAACCGACGCCGAACCCGGCGCGAAACCGCCTGGAGCGGTGCAGGCCGAACGGGCTTCAAACTGACGCAATGCCTGCATTCAGCTATAAGGCGGTCGGCGCGGGCGGAAAGATTCTCGCGGGAGAAATCGATGCGCGCAGCAAGCTCGATGCTTACCGACAGATCGAGGCGAAAGACCTCCAGCCGGTTTCGGTAGCTGCCCTTGGCGAAAGCCCCGACGCAAAACGACTCGCGCGCCTGGACGGAACCACGGGCAAAGTGACGTTGAGCCGGGCGCAGGTGATTCTATTCACCGAGGAAATCGCCGACTTGGTTGAGGCCGGCCTGCAACTCGATCAAGCGCTCCGGGTCATGCAGGAACGCCAGGAGCACCCGGCTCTTAAACAAATCAGCGTCGCACTCAGGGACGAGTTGCGGGATGGCACCTCGATGTCTGTCGCGCTCAGAAAGGTTTCGCCCAGCTTCGACGATCTCTTTTGCAATATGGTTGCGGCGGGCGAATTGAGCGGTTCCCTCCCCCAGATCCTCCGCCGTTTGGTCACGAACCTCACCATGATCCAGGAACTCCAGTCGCGGGTGGTCTCGGCGTTGATTTATCCCGCGTTCATGGGCGGAGCCGGGTTTGCGTTGATCGCAATTTTCATGACGGTGCTGGTCCCTCAGTTGGTGAATCTGTTCCGCAAAACGGGAAAACAGCTTCCGATGATGACGCAGTTCCTGATCGATTTCAGCGACTTCGTCAGCCACACATGGTGGATCGGAGTGGTGTTGGTCATCGCTGCGGTGGCCGGCTTCAAGGCCTGGATCAGCACGCCGTCGGGCCGGTTGGCCTGGGATGCGGCCAAACTTCGCATGCCGCTGGTCGGCGAAGTTTTGCAAACCCGTTTTCACACGCAGTTTGCCCAGACCCTTGGAAATCTGCTTTTCAATGGCGTCCCGCTCCTCTCCGGACTGCGATTGATGGGAAAAGCCACCCCGAACGTATTTTTGCGCAGTCTGGTCGAACGGGTGGTGACCCTTGTTGCCGAAGGGGCGGCATTTTCGACGGCGCTCCGGCAGGCCGGGACCTTTCCCGCAGTCTTTATCGATATCGTCTCGGTGGGCGAACAGACCGGCAAGACGGCCGCCGCGCTGGAAAAAGCGGGCAACCGCTACGACAAGGAACTCAACAAGCGGATTGACCGGCTGACGACTCTCATCCAACCGCTGATCATCATTGTCATGGCCGTGATCGTCAGCGTCGTGGCTTATTCGATCATAGCAGGCATCTTCCAATCCGCCTCTGGGTTGCGCGCGCATCGATAAGCCACAAAGATTCTGTTCCTTTCTCCGTTTTCCATCTCTTCACTATCAGGTTTTTCCGCAACTTTTCTCTCATTTGTCGGTTACATCGCTGCTTACCGTAATTCCTTCAGGCTTATGAAGTCTCCTTCCCAACGCCGCGCCGGCTACACCTTGCTCGAAATCATGCTTGTGCTTGGCATCATCGCCATCCTGGTCAGCTCCGGGATTTACCTGCTTTCCGGGAATATCGATGTCGCAAAGGAAACCCGGGTCGATGGCGACCTCAAGACGATCAGCACCCAGCTCAAGACCTACGAAATGAGCAATTACGCTTTGCCGACCACCGAGCAGGGCATTGCGGCCCTCGTCGAACCCCCTTCGGCTCCGCCGGAACCGCGCCGCTGGAAGAAGCTGCTCGAAGAACTGCCAACGGACCCTTGGGGGCATCCGTACCAGTACCGCTGTCCCGGAGCCAAAAACCCCACCAGCTTTGATATCTTCTCGCTCGGGCCGGACGGGATCGAGAGCGCAGACGATCTGGGCAACTGGAAGTAAGAGCGTGTGCCAGAACTTGGATACAGCCACTCGCGAGGCCATGAATGCCAAGGGGGCAGATTCACGAATCGCGCATTCACCCTGCTGGAGATCATCATTGTCCTCTCGATCGCAGCCGTGCTGATCGCTCTTTCCGCCCCGTTTGTCTCAGGATTGCTTCGAGAAAACCAGATGCGAACCCCAGTTCGCGAACTGCAAGATTTAGCCAAAATCATGCGAAGCCGCTCCATGGCCGAGAATACCGCATACGAGATTACCTTCAACCGGGAAGGATTCTTCGGCCGGAAGCACCTGTTGTATCGCGAGGATGAAGACGATCAATCGGCGGATGGCTCCCCCACCCCGAACACAACCGGGACCGATGAGGCAGCCCAAGTCTCCGGAACCGCAGCCGATCCCGCAGCCACGCCGGACGAGGAAAAGAGCGAGATCGTCGCGGAATTCAAAATGCCTGAAGAGATGACCTGCCAGATCCAGTTTTGGGGCAGCAATCAGTGGGTGGAACCGGGCGGCGATTTTGGAACCACCCAATGGGTTTTCCAATCCTCCGGGTTGTGCAATCCCATCCGGGTGCAGTTTCGCAAGGGCGACTCATGGATCGAGGTCGCGTTCAATCCACTGACGGCGGACATCCAGGAAGAACGCTACTTTTTCGCCAATTAGCCCCGTGCTCTCCCTGAACCATACCGCCGGATTTACGCTGCTCGAAGTGATGCTGGCGGTGATGATTTTTGCGATTGCCGTGGTTGGCCTGCTGACGGCCCTGAGCACAACGATCGGCAGCGCGGCGGCATTCAATCGGGAAGCCCAAGTACGGATGGCCTTGCAGACGCGGCTCGCTGAAGCGCGCGTGATCGATTTTGCGGAAGGAGCGACGACCAGCGATCCCGATGAAATGGGCGTAATCTATACGACGGAGATTACTCCGCTGGAACTTCAGAACGGCGAGGGCCGCCCGCTCGACCATCTTTACAGTCTGCGGATCACCGCAAACTGGACTCAGGGCGGAGAGGAAGAGGCCCAAACGGCGGAGGTGTATGTTTACCACTAGCCGCCTGCTCAGCGACGGGGAGACGCGGGGATGGGGAGACGCGGAGATGGAGAGGCCACATCGCCGCCCCGACAGAGCGGCGCGGCTACAGGGCGCCTTCACCTTGCTGGAAGTCATCATTTCGATGGCGGTCTTTTCCATTGTGGCCGGGGGACTGTTTGGGGTGGTCCAGGCGTCGCTTCGTGCGGCGGACGAACTGGAGACCACGCAACGCGAAGCCCGGCGGACCGCCGCCTTCATCGAACTCTGCCGCAAAACCCTGGCCACGCTGCCGCCCCAGGCCACCCTCCGCGGGGACTGGGCCGAGGATGCGAACCCACCGGTGCAGGAACTCGAATTCCGCAATGCGCCGCTGATCTTCTCCTGGGGCGGCACCGCGCTCAACTACGGTTTCACCACCATCGGGATCCGGGCGCAAGAGGACGGAAAATTCAGCCTTGCCATCTCACGAAGCGACTTCGCGCCGCCTGACGAAGCAGCCACGGGGATGCCCACGCAAAGCGATTCGACGCTGGAACCCGATGAGCAGGGCCGATACTGGCTGGTGCTCGTGCCGGATTTGGAATGGGTGCAGTGGCGCTTTTTCGATTCGCACATCAATGACTGGGCGGACATGTGGCAGTCCACGTCCCGCCCACAACTGATCGAACTTGAGTTTCTCCTTCCCGGCGACACCGTCCCGGTGCGCTCGGTGTTCCCAGTCGCCTCAGCTCAAACGGTGAAATGACGATGCGCAAGGCCATACCATGGATGCCAGAAGGACAGACTCCTCTGCGGGAGAATCATCGCGCCTCGGCTCTGCTTCTCGTGCTGTGGGCAATGTTCTTCATGTCCCTGACCGTCCTTGGCGTCATTGAATTTGCAAATTTCGGCCTGGATGAAAACGTCCTCGCCCAAAAAAGCTTTCGGGCCCTCCAACTGGCCGAGTCAGGAATCGCGATCGGCCTTCATCCCAAGGTTCAACCGGGCGACCCCGTCCTTCATACAGAGCTGCCGAATGACGAAAGCATTGAGGTTCAGATCGAACCTGAAGATGGCCGGCTTGCGATTAACGACCTGTTGCAGAACGATCATGTGGAGGGCTTGCGGGACCTCTTCGTTAATTGGGGCATGGAGAATCAGAGCGCGTCCGTTCTCGCCGATTCGCTGGCGGACTGGGTGGACTCGAATGCCACCACCCGGCTCAATGGTGCAGAGAACGACTATTATACTTCGCAGGGGTACCCGGATTATCCGCGAAACCGGCCATTTCAAACTCTCGAAGAAATGCTCTGCGTGCGGGGGATCGACAAGCTCATTCAGGTTAAGCCGGACTGGCGCGATGCCTTTACGATTTACGGCAGTGGCCGCCTCAACATGAACGGCGCTTCCGCGGAAGCCATCGTGCTGATCACCGATTCGGCGGTTTCCCAGCAGCAAGCCGAAACGCTGGTGCAACTGCGCGATGGCGCCGATGGAGAACCCAATACTGAGGACGATGTGCGCTTTCGTTCCCTGGAAGAAGTCCGGAGCGCGCTGGGGATGAGTTCAGATGAATTCAAGACGATTTCGAACCGGCTTTCGGTGACCCCCACAGTGCTTCGGGTCAGAAGCGAGGGGCATCTCGGCAATTACATGCGTGCGATCACGGTGGTGGCCGCTGTCGTCAACGGGAAGCCGCCAGTCCGCCTCGAGAGCATGGAGGAATAACGTAAATTTTCATGAGCCGCCATACACTAGTCATCTTTCCTGCACCCGGCCCCGAATGGGAGCTTTGGGCATGCAACGGCCCGCGCCGGGGCGGCCTTTCAGAGCCAGTCTTTCGTGAAACGACGAACGATCCGGCAGCGGCTGCCAAGAGCGCGACCGGGGTCATTGTCGCGCTCCCCGTAAGCCAATGCTTAACGTTCTCCACCTGGCTGCCCGGCTCGGATGCCTCGCTATTTGCGGACATGGTTTTCTCCCAAATCGAACGCCGGGGACTTGCGACTCGCGCTCGAGGTGAACTGGTTTTCGATTACGCCGTCATTACACAGGAGGATGGCCGCCCCCTGGTTCGCATCACCCTTCTCGCGGCGGATTTTCCAGAGGCGCTCTGCCTGCGCAATGCCAAGGCGTTTCTCATTTCCCCTGCCCTGCTCGCCCTTGCGGAAAATCAGATCATCATCTGGCAGGAACAAAACCAGTTGATCCTTGCGGCAAGCCGAGACGGCGAACTGGTCCATACCCAGGTGCTCAGCCGCGACAACCAACTCTTGCCTGAAATGGCTGGCGACATCCAGGCGGTCCGGGTGAGCCTCGAACTGGAGCGGACCGTCGAGCAGATCAATGGAATCACACTCTGGGGAGACTTTCAGAATGCGGAGCAATCCCTCGCATCGCTGAAGCTTCCCATTATCAGAGCCTCGCGCCCAGCGCCCTCTTCCAAATGCATCGCGGGTGCTGCGGCGAAATCCGGACTGTTACCCGGACCATTGAGGGCCACGCGAGCGGCGAGCGCAGACAGAGCCCGGAGCCTCCGCCTGGGCTTGGGGTCACTCGCAGCCTACGCGATCCTGGTCTGGATGCTTTGGATCTACCTTCATTCGCTCCGAGTCAAACGCGACCAACTCGCAGCGTCCATGGCTAGCGATGGCCCGATCGCCACGGAACTCGGGCGAACCGCGGCATGCTGGCGGGCCATCGAGCCTGCGGTCAATCCCAAGCTCTATGCCATCGAACAGTTCTACCAGTGTTCCCGCACGCTTCCGCCAGCCGGAATTCGCTTTTCCATATTCGAGACGATGGGAACGGATATTCGAATGAAAGGGATAGCCCGGAATGCGCCCACGCTGTATCGCTTCGTGGATGAATTGAAACGCAACCGGGAGCTCTCAAGTTACCAATGGAAAATGGGCCAGCCCAAACTGCAAAAGGATGACAGCGCGGAATTCAAACTGGAAGGGAGTCTGACCTATGGCAAAGCTAAGTAAGAAAGAACTCAAACTTCTAGCGCTATTCGCCGGGACCGTATTTTTCGCGGTGAACGTGATGGCTCTCAAAGGTTATGTCACGTCGTTGCGGGCCGTTCGTGCGGATCTCGCCAAGCTGACGCTGGACCGGCAAAACATCGACGGGTTGCTTTCGGATCGGGATTACTGGCGGGAGCGGCAGCGCTGGCTGGATGCGCATGAACCGAATCTGGACAATGTCGGCGCCGCGCAAGGCGAGCTGATTCAAACCTTGCAAAGCGTCGCGCGCGACCGCGGAATCACTATTCTGGACCAGACGATTCTGGAACCGGTTTTTCAATCGCAATACCAGGAGATCGCCGCGAAATTTAAGTTAACCGCTGCTTTCCAGGATATGGTGGGATGGCTCGCGGACATCCAGGCTCCGGAGCGCTTCTACATCGTCAACCAGCTTCAACTCAGCATCGACACGCGCAGCCAGGAAGAGGACCCGCCCGCCATTTGCACCATTCAAGTCGGGCGCGTCTATAGCCCCACCCTCGGAAAATTGGTTCCCCCACCCTACAAATGAACCGGCACGCCCAACCATTTCGCCTATCGATCGCCGGCTTGGCGCCGACAATGTCCGACATCGTTTTTTCTAAGGACCTAAGGTCCGTTCCATACCAGCCTGGGGCATCGCCCCAGGAAAATGGGAAAGGCGAATCAGGGCTTAAGGCCCGTGCTATTCCGTGCGCGATGCGCTGGTTCGGGCCTTCAGGCCTAAATTTATCTAAATCGAACGCCTGGGGCGATGCCCCAGGCCGGTATGGGGTCGCGCCGTTGGCGCTGAAAGCCCACTTTCGCAAACGAGCAATGTTCATGGGGAATACTATTGGCTTGGCGCTCGCGTTTGTTTTCTTCAGCGCGTTGGCATCTCTCCTTGCTGATGAGGCCATTCCTGCTTCGTTGCAGAAGGAGCGCTACGATGAACTCTGGATGAACTCGCCGTTCACGCGCTCGCTCAACGTCGCCGCAAACTATGTCATGACCGGCATGGCGCGGATAGACAACAAGCCGGTCGTGAGTTTGCGTAATACCGCCACCGGTGAGCGATTCAGTCTCTCCACGGAAAAGAACGCCCTCGGATGGCGCCTGCTAAGCATCCGGACGCATCCAATCCCCCGCAACGTCGTGGCGCGCATCAGCGTCGGTGAAGACGAGATGACGGTGCGGTTCGACGACGAGCAGATCACTGAAAAGGCGCTGATAAAAGGCGCCATGGGAGGAGTTCCAGCCAGTGTTAGACCTGTCCCGATGCAGTCTGGGACTTCACGAAAACTGAGCCAAGCCTCAGGAGAGAAGCATCCGCGGGAACGCGGCAATCAGCGCGACCAAAATCAAAACAAGCCTCAGAAGTAACTGGGCAATCCTAAATGAAACAGAATCCACTTCCCACTATCGCAGCCACGCTGTTCATCGCGCTTTCGGCCGCATCCGCCCAGACCGGTCCGGGCCGCCCCGCCGCGACCCCCATGCCGGGGATTGCGAAAATCGTCGATGACAAGGTAACGATCCAGTTCCCGAATAATCCCGTCTCGGACATTCTCGACATCTATGAGCGCCTCATTGGCAAACCGCTCGTGCGGGACTCGCAGATTTTCCGCGGCCCGAATCTGAGCCTGATGCCGCCGGAGGCCGTGTCCAAGGAGGAAGCGAAGCGGTTGATCGAATCCGCCTTGCTGATCAACGGCTACCTGCTCATCCCAGGGCCTGAAGGCAATCTGAAGGTCGTGCTGTGCGATCCGAAGATTCGGCAAAATCCGTTGAAAGAAGGAGTCACCGTTTGCACCGCCCCCGAACAGTTGCCGGGCGGCGACGCAGTGGCGGCTTATTTTATGCCACTGGATTTTCTCACGCCCGATGATGCGGACGCGCTCTTCGAAACGCATTTTCAACTGAACCAGTATGGGAAGATCACCCCGATCTATGCGCCGCCGGCCCTGCTGATTACCGAGAACGCATCCCTGATCAAACAGATGATCGCGCTCAAGCCGCTGGTCGATGTGGATGCGAGCCTGACCCAGCCGCCGGTCAAGACGGAGATGGTCGAGATCAAGTATGCCGATGCCGTGCAGGTAGCCAATATCATCCAGGCGCTGGTGGACAATCGGAAGCCGAATTCCGCAGCGCCGCCCTCTGTCTCAAGCAAACCAGCGGCGGGACAGAATAGGCCGGCTGGAGGGCAAAACAAGGCGGCGGCCAACCCTGCGGGGAATCCGGCCTCCGCGGCGCAATCAAAGCGGCCGGGGCAGCAACCCCGCCAGATTCTTGCCCAGAACCAGTTACTCAGCATCAATGCCCAGCTTCTGCCCGACCCCCGGACGAACAAAATCCTCCTGGTTACCGAGCCACAAAATTTTGCCTATCTCCGGGGCCTGATCTCTGAACTCGATCAACCGCTGGAATTGAAGCCGCCGTTGGAGCGCGCGTTGAAGTATGTCTCGGCCGAGGACGTGCTGCCTGTGCTGGTGAATGTTCTCTCGGACACAGGCCTCGCGACGAGTTCGTCTCCAACGCCGGTATCCCAGCGACCGAGCCAGGTCGCGACGGGTTCAACCACAACCGCCCGCAGGACAACGGCGAATCGCGGGGGCAGCTTTACCGCCGGAGGTGGGGATAACATGCCGGCCGAGCAACTCAATCAGCCGGTCGATAACAGCGCACCGCTTTCAGTGCTGGTGGGCAAAACGCGAATCATCGCCGACCGGCAAGCCAACTCGATCCTGCTGATGGGGCCACCGGAAAGTTATGACAAGGTGCGCACCGTGCTCGATCGGCTCGATCGCAAGCCTCCCCAAGTTTATCTGGCCACCATCATCGGCCAACTCACGCTGGGCGACGACTCGCAACTCG
This sequence comes from Verrucomicrobiota bacterium, assembly GCA_037130675.1. Lineage (GTDB taxonomy): Bacteria > Verrucomicrobiota > Verrucomicrobiia > Chthoniobacterales > Chthoniobacteraceae > JBAXSN01. Next base: position 15,788 of record JBAXSN010000021.1, on the reverse strand, counting down.
GCGTCGATTACCTCATGCATTTCAGAAAGTTTCATGCCGATCCGCTGGACAAAACCGGGGTTGCCGGCGGCCTCCTTTCAAAGGGCGGCTTTCTGGGGAGCGTTCCCAATGTTGCAACCGGCGCGCTCGCAGCGACAGCGCCCGCCACCACCGGCGGCTTGATGGTTTTTGGCAGCCTCACCGAAAACCTCGACGTTCTGGTCCGCGCGCTGGAAAGCACGAACCGATTCAAAATTCTTTCCCGCCCCACGGTTTATGCGGCCAACAACAAAAAGGCCGTGATCACCTCGGGCCAGCAGGTCCCCGTGCCCACCGATGTTCTGACGAATTTTGAAAACAACAGCAACAACGTCAATACGCGAACCAACATCCAATACCGGGATGTCGTGCTGCAGCTTGAGGTCATTCCGTTGATCAACAGCAACAAGGAGGTCACGCTCCAAATCGTTCAGAAGAATGACAGCGTCATTGGAGAGCAAACCATCAGCACCAACGAGGTGCCGATCATCGGGACCGAGCAACTCAAGACAACCGTAACGATTCCGAACTGTCACACGGTGGTGTTGGGGGGCCTGATCACGGATCAATTGGAAAAGAAAGACGGCGGTGTCCCTTACCTCCGCCGCATCCCGGTGCTGGGCCATGCCTTCAAGAGTTCGTCCTCCAGCAAAGTGCGCAAGGAGCTGATCATCTTTATCCAGCCCGTGGTGGTAACCAGCGAAGACGAGCAACTCGGGGCCAGCGAGAAAGAGGACGCCAGAACCGCAGTCGGTGCCGAAGCCGCGCAAATGTTCCCGGATAGCTGCAACCTGCCATTGCCAGAACTGCACGATTCCAAGCAGATCAAAGACCCGCCGAAGAAGTGATTTGAATTTTGGATTAATCTCCCGCTTGCCAGAAGCGGCGGGCTTGGGCATCATGCGACATGGCAACTGAGAGCACCTTCTCCGATTCAGTCGATAGCGCGTTTTACAAACCGGCGGACGAGTTTTTCGCCCTGAACTCCACCACGGGACTCACCTACGATGACGTCTCGCTGGCGACCCTTTACTCCGACATCCTGCCCCGGGAGACCGATCTGGAGACGTGTCTGGCGGAAAATCTCCGGCTCCGGATTCCGATCGTTTCGGCCGACATGGACACGGTCACGGAGTCGCGCATGGCCATCGCCATGGCGCTCAGCGGCGGCCTCGGGCTGATTCACTACAACATGCCCGAGCGGGAGCAACTCTCGGAGGTGAGCCGCGTGAAATATCATGTCCAAGGCCTCATCCAGGAGCCGATCAAGGTCGGGCCCGACCAACTCATCGGCGACGTGCTGGCGCTGGTGGAAGAGAAGAATTTCTCGTTCAGCACGTTCCCGGTGGTCGATGGCCAGAACCACCTGATCGGTTTGCTGCCCGGCCATGTGCTCAAGCAGCGCTATGCCACCAAAAAGGTGTGCGAGGCGATGACGCCCCGGGCCGCGCTGCACACCCTCAAGCAGGAAGAACTCGACTCCGACCCAATCTCCGGCGCGGATCGGTTTTTCACAGAACACCTCGGCATTCATAAGCTGCTGGTGGTCGATAACGAAGACCGCCTGCGGGGGCTCTTCACCCTCAGCGACGTCGAGCGGATCACCCAGGAGCGCCGGGCGCAGTTGAAACCGGCTCGGGATCAAAAATTCCGGCTCGTTTGCGGCGCGGCAGTGTCGGCGACCCGGAATTCCACGGGCGAACTCGACAAGGAGCGGATCGGCGCCCATGTGGGAGCGCTGGTCGAGCGCGGCGTGGATGTCGTGGCGGTATCGACCGCGCATGGCCATAGCAAAGGGGTCGGTGAAACCGTGCGCCTGATTCGTTCCATGTTCCCGGAACTCCCGATCATCGCCGGCAACGTGACGAGCGGCGCGGGCGTGGAATTTCTGGCCGAATGCGGCGCGAACGCCATCAAGGTCGGGCAGGGCCCCGGATCGATCTGCACCACGCGGATCGTTGCCGGCGTCGGCATCCCCCAACTCACCGCCCTTTACGTGGCTTCCCGCGCGGCGGCCAAAAAGGGCGTCCGGATCATCGCCGATGGCGGCATCACGAAGTCCGGCGATATCGTCAAAGCGCTCACCCTGGCGGATGCAGTCATTTGCGGAGGCCTGCTGGCAGGCTGCCCCGAAGCTCCCGGCCAGATCATGGAGATCAACGGCAAGCTCTATAAGCAGTACCGGGGAATGGGCAGCCTGGCCGCAATGAAAGCGGGTTCGGCTGCCAGATACGGCCATTCGACAAAGGACGCAGCCCGGAAGGTGGCGGCGGAAGGGGTCGAAGCGCTGAAAGAAGTCTCGGCGTCGATCGACACCGTGCTCACGCAGTTGGTGGGCGGCATCCAATCCGGCATGGGTTATCTCGGCGCGGGCAACCTCAATCAGCTCCGGACGAAAGCCCGGCTGATCCGAGTGACCCCAGCCGGCCAGAAGGAATCGGCCCCGCACGATGTCATCGAGGTAAAGACCGGGGGGACGGGCGGCAGCTAGTCGAGCGCTCTCTAATCTGGTATGAAATCAACGTCTTCTCCCAAGGCGGCGCAGAAGCGCACGCACTACAAGACGCTGACGCGCGGCACACAATGCCCTCTGATTCGCGGTAGCGTCTTGTAGTGCTGTGGTGCTCCACAGCTTTGGGATGGCGCGCCGATTTCACCCCTGCTAATTTTTTTAATGCAAAGTTCTGGGGCGATCTCCATTTTACAGAGGCGTTAGGCTTTCTACGAACTCTCCAAGTCGGCGCATTCCGGAGAGCAGAACCATTGGTGATTGCGTGCCACGCCGTTACCCTCCCACTCGGCGCGCGGCTTGGCACAGCGGGCGCAGCAGACGTCCGACATGTCGGTGGAGGGTCTCGCTTCATCTTGGATAAACTCCTCCTGGGGTTGAGTCATCGTCTCTTTTTCGGTTTCGCCCCAACCGGGGCCTTCGCCTTGTTGTTCAATCATAAATGGGGCCATTTCCCATTGGCAGATTCGGACGACGACAAGTTTTTGCGCTCGCCATTGAACGACATCCCCCCGCGAAGCGTCTGACTCCCACGCTTTTGTTCCAAAGATTATGAAATCACGCTTTCTTGCGCTGCTCGCCGGTGCGGTTCTGGGCTTTAATGCCGCATCCCCTGCTGCCGACGCACCTTCCACTCCGACCAAAATGCCGGTGATCGATTTCGTTGAATACGATCTCCCCAACGGCCTCCACGTCATTCTGCACCAAAACAAATCGGCCCCGGTCGTCACGACCTATGTCCTCTACCATGTCGGGAGCAAAAATGAGCGGGCGGACCGGACCGGATTTGCCCACTTTTTCGAGCACCTCATGTTTGAGGGCTCCGAGAACATCAAGCGCGGGACCATCGACAAACTCGCCTCGGCTGCGGGCGGCAACCTGAACGCTTCCACCGGATTCGACAAAACCGACTACTATTTCAATCTGCCGAGCAATCAGCTTGCCCTGGGACTCTGGATTGAAAGCGAACGAATGCTCCACGCAAAGGTGGAGGAAGTGGGCGTCGAAACCCAGCGCAAGGTGGTAAAGGAAGAGCGCCGGCGCGGGACGGACAACGCGCCGTTCGGCACGGTGTTTGAGAATCTGGCCTCCCTGGTATTCACGGGCTACCCCTACGAGTGGACGCCGATCGGGTCGGTGCAATATATCGACCAGGCGAAGATCGAGGAGTTTCGCGACTTCTACCACCAGTATTACGTGCCCAACAATGCAACCCTGGTCGTGGCGGGCGATATCGATCTCCAGAAAACCAAGCAGCTTATCTGCGGCTATTTCGCGGGGATTCCGCGAGGCAAAAAGATCGAGCGGCCCAAGTTCACGGTCCCTCCGCAGAAGGAACCAAAGTCCAAGGAGTTCGCGCTCCCCACGACCCCGCTGCCCTCGACGCTCCATGCGTGGCGCGGCCCTCAGGAGACCTCGGCTGATGCCCCGGCTCTCGAATTGCTGACCAACATCCTCGCGACGGGTCGCAGTTCGCGCCTGTATGAGAAATTGGTGCGCGGGGAGCAAATCGCCTCCGACGTCGATGTCTTCTCCGACTTGTTGGAAAACGCGGGGATGCTCGGCATCTTCGTGATCGGCAACCCGGATACGCCGATTGAGAAACTCGATGCGGGAATCAAGGAAGAGGTCGCAAAAGTGCGCGACGCGGGCGTCAGCGAAGATGAACTCCAAAAAGCCAAAAACCAAAAGCTGCGCGACCTGGCCTTTGCCTCCGGGACCATGCACAGTCGGGCGACCACCCTGGCCTATTACCACGTCATGTTTGGCGACACGGCCAAGATCAACACCCAGTGGGAGCGATACCAGGGAGTCACCCAGGCAGACATCCAGCGTGTGGCCCGTCAGTATTTCACCCCGGAAGGCCTCAACCTGCTCCACTACCCTGTCGTGAAACAAAATTCTGAAGCGAAGTAATGAAAGCATTCACACTCACTCTCGCCACAATGCTGGGGATGGCTTCCGCCATTCCGGCCGCACATGCCACTCCCGCCGCCGGGGCCACCCCATCCAAAGACGCCCTCGTTTGCGAGACCTGCCCGACCGTGGACCGTTCCAAGAAACCGGACGCCGCTCCCCTCCCCTCCGTCACGTTTCCGGACGCGATCACTTCCACCCTGCCCAACGGCCTGCGGGTCTATGTGCTGCCGACGAAAAAGCAGCCCACTGTGACCTATCGCCTGCTGATCAAGTCCGGCGATCTCTTTGACGGATCGAAGCCAGGACTGGCCGATCTCACGGCCAACATGCTCAACAAAGGCACCGAGGCGCTTGCCGCCGATGAGTTCGCCAAAAAAACCGATTTCATCGGGGCGAGCGTGGAGGCCTCCTCCAGCGACGACGCGCTCTCGATCATGGCCGTCGGCCTCGCGAAATATCAGGGAGAACTGCTAGATTTCCTGCGTGACCTGACATTGCGCCCGGCGTTCCGCCCGGACGAGCTCGACAAGGAAAAGGTCAAGGCGGTTTCCAACCTCGTTCAGAAGAAAATGGAGCCGGGGGACCTGTCAGTCCGTTTGCGAGACAAACTCCTCTACGGCGCGCACCCGTATGGCGCTTTCGCCACACCGGAGAGCGTCCAGTCCATTACCCGCGACGATCTTGTGAAATTTCACGACACGTATTTCCTGCCCGGCAACGCCACCCTCATCGTGGTCGGCGATATCGATCCGGCAGCCATCCAATCGCGGATTAAGGAGGTGTTTGGCGACTGGAAGAGCGGTTCCTTACCCAAACTCGATCTCCCTGCCTTCCCGGCCATCAAAGGGATCTCTTTCCATCTCGTGGACCGGCCCGCTTCGGTCCAAAGCAACGTCGTCGTGAGCGCCGCCGGCGTCCCGCGAAACAACCCGGACACCCCGGAACTGAGCGTCATCAATTCAGTGCTCGGCGGCGGAATGTCGGGGCGGCTCTTTGCCAATCTGCGGGAGAAACACGGGTACACCTATGGTTCTTATTCCACGTTTGCGCTGAAGAAACTCGGCGGCTCTTTCAGCGCCACGGCGGAGGTGCGCAACGAGGTCACCGCTCCCGCGATCACCGAGATTCTCAACGAACTAAACCGGATCACCTCGAAACCGATCCCCGAGCCCGAAGTGAACCGGCAGAAGAGCTATCTCTCCGGCAACTTTCTGCTGAGCCTGGAAAGCGAACAACGCACCGCCGAGCGGCTCCAGGAGATCGACCTCTACGGATTGCCCGAGGATTTCTACAAAAACTACGCACGCCGCATCACCTCAGTGACTGCTGAGAAAGCGACCGAGTTGGCCAAGAAATACATCGATCCGAAGGACCTGGTGATTGTGGTTGTGGGTTCGGCCAAAGAAGTGCTGCCTCAACTCCAGAAACTCGGCCCGGTTACCATTTACAACACCGACTTGAAGAAAGTTTCCGAAGCGCCCATGCAGTAAGCTTTCAATCCAGCCGAATGCACGAATCGAGTTCACGGATTCGAAACGTGACGCCATCGACTTCGAAGAGGATCTGTTCGACGCGACCCGATTCGATCCAGAGCGGTTCATCCACCATGCGTAGTTGCCCACGGAGGAGCGGACCGCTCGCCAGCGTCGCCTCGACGCGATGGCCCACCGGCAAACCACTACGCAATGACAACTCCCTGACGCGCGCAGCCCGGGCCTCACGCCAGGAAAGAAGCCCGCTTTCGCTCTCGCCGGGCATTCCATCGAACTCCAAGCCGGGCTGGGACACTTCCGGCAGATCGGGGGGGACGTTCTCCGGGCGGGGATAATCCTTCGGCGGTCCCGAGTGCATGACGGGATAATCAGGCAAAGCAACCTCTCGCGGCTTATTCCAAACCGGTGCTGCTTTCTTACTCGGAGCCTCACGCCTTGGGGGGCGGCCTACTGGTTCGTCGAAGTTAAAGCCGAGTTGAGCAGAATCTTGGGGCCTATCCGTCATCTTTTGCTGCCTAAATTCGAGATTAGCCTCCTCGTTCAATCATCCGCGTTTTTTTCAGACGGTGTGGTCTGCATATCCCCGCAAATCCTCCGGCGAGATGTTTTTTGCTGGCACGGCTCCGGCGATATCGAAACCGGCCTGCTCAAAGCCAAGGGATAACCCGCCCGCGCCCGCGAAGAGGTCGATGCCGATCGGTCGGCGTTTAGGCGTTTTCGATAAAGTCACGGAGTCTTGTCGCTAAAAAATCGGATTTCTTCAACTCGCATTCCCACACGGTGAGTGTTTTCCATCCATTTGCCGCCAGAGAAGCGATATTCGCCCGGTCTCTTGCCCGGTTGCGTTCGAGCTTAGTCCGCCAGACTTCCAAGTGCGTTTTCGGCAGTCGTGCATACCGGCAACCCTCGTGGCCGTGCCAGAAGCAGCCGTTAACAAAGATCGCTTTGCGGCGCCCTACAAACACCAGATCGGGCCTGCCGGGTAAGCGCTTGTCATGAAGTCTGTAGCGATAACCCATCCCAAAAATCAAACGTCGCACAGCCATTTCCGCAGTCGTGTTCTTGGATTTGACACGACTCATCAACCAAGAGCGGCGCTCGGGACTCAATCTATCCACAACTCACCCTCCGCTGAAGACTTTGATGGAACTTGCCATTCGATTTCGAACCGCGTTCGAGACTCTTCAAACTCATGAACAACTCTAGCGCATTCCCATTGACTTGGCCGCTCTATCGAGCGTTGATCAACGCTGTGGATTCCTCCTACACTCTTTTGTTCCGAACCTTCTCCTTCATCACGGGAGCGATGATCGGCTCGTTCCTGAACGTCGTCGTTTACCGACTCCCCCTCGGACTGAGCGTGAATGATCCGCGGCGTTCGTTTTGCCCGAACTGCAAAAAACAGATCCCCTTTTACCGGAATCTTCCCCTGATTTCCTGGCTCCAGTTGCAAGGCAAATGCGCGGAGTGCGGCAAAGCCATCGCTTTCCGGTATTTCGGGGTGGAGTTGCTGACAGCCACGCTTTTCCTGCTGATTTACCTGCAATGCGATCAGCTGGGTGCCTGGTCCATGATCCTGCCGCTGTGGGTGTTCGTCTCGCTGCTCGTCTCGGCGACTTTCATCGATTTCGATCACTTCATCATTCCGGACGAAATCACGCTGGGCGGGACGGCAACCGGTCTGCTTGCCAGCCTCGCCGTTCCTTCATTGATGGGGGCTGACTCACCATGGATTGGCCTCCTCTGGTCGGCCATCGGCGCGGCCAGCGGCTATGGCCTGCTCTGGGGCGTGGTCGAAGCCGGCAAGCTCGCCTTTGGAAAACGCAAACTCACTTTCGACCCACCCGCCGAGTTTCGATGGGTGCGCCAGGAGGACGATGCCGACTTCACCGTGGGCGAAGATCGGATGCGCTGGAGCGAAGTTTTCTCCCGTGAAAGCGATCAACTTGTGATGGAGGTGCAGGAAACGAGAGTCGATGAGCAATCGCTGGACGAGTTGGCGGGTGAGCCAGCCGCGCAGCCTCAGAAAGCCTCGACGCAACAGACTCTCAAGTTCTTTTACAATCGGCTGGTGTTGCCCGCCCGTGAAATCCCCCTGGAGAGCCTGGCTTCCATCGCGGGAAAAGTCCGGACTCTTGTAATCCCACGCGAGGCCATGGGCTTTGGCGACGTGAAATTCATCGCGTGCATCGGGGCGTTTTTGGGCTGGAAAGCGGTCCTCTTCACGATCATCGCCGCCTCGGTTTTCGGTTCACTGGTCGGAGTGACCATGATCCTCATCGGACGCCGCGAAGCCTCCGGGCGGATTCCGTTTGGCCCGTATCTGGCCTTGGGCGCCCTCCTCTGGATTTTCACCGGCCCGGCGCTCGTCCACTGGTATTTGGCGCAGCTCCAGAATCCGAGCGAGAGCGGATTAAACTAATAACCTATTAAAAAATCCGTGCTTTTTGTGCGATTTCGAGGTTACATGCGCGCCGATGTCCCGCAAACTCCCTCAGCTCGCCATTGATCAACTCTCGGGAGCCCGCAACCGGCTCGCGAAGACCAAAGTGCTCGTCGGCTTGGATGGCTTCGTGGATACCATCATCCATGTGGTAGGGAAACGCGCGTCGGCCACCGAATACACGCGGATGGCGACGATCTCGGAGTTCGCTAAGCGCGTCGGCGAGGCAGCGGGCCTGAGCGCCAATTTTGAGTTTGTGACCCAGATGGTGAAGCTCGGCGGCAACGGCCCCATCATGGCCAACGCTTTGGGCAGTTACGGAGCAAAGATCACTTATGTTGGAAACCTCGGCCATCCCGCCGTCCACCCGGTCTTTGCCGATTTCGCCAAGCGCGCCCGCGTGATTTCCATCGCCGAGCCCGGCTACACCGACGCCATTGAGTTCGAAGACGGCAAACTGATGTGCGGCAAGCACGACAGCTTGCGGCAAGTCGATTGGGCCAATCTGATCAAACACATTCCAGAAGCCCAACTCATCGAGCTTTTCGAGGAATCCGCACTGATCGCCCTGGTGAATTGGACCATGCTGCCGTTGATGGGCGCCATCTGGCAAAAAATCCAAAGCCGCATCGCGCCCAAGCTCACTGGCGAAAAACGCTGGCTCTTTTTCGATTTGGCGGATCCCGCCAAACGGACCCAGGAAGACATCGCCGCGGCACTCGATCTCATCGTCAAATTCCAGAAACATTTCCGCGTCATCCTCGGGCTAAACCTCCAGGAAGGGCGCCAGATCGGCACGGTGCTCGGAATTAATCCGCCGGACGACTCCCCCGAACAGGTCACAAAGCATGCGGCGCGAATCCAGCAAAAGCTGGAGATCGACACGGTGGTCATTCATCCCACCGCGTTCGCGGCGGGAGCCGACGCAACGGGGAGCATGCATGTTCCGGGGCCCTTTACGCCAAAGCCAAAGATCACCACTGGCGCGGGGGATCACTTCAATGCAGGATTCTGCACAGGACGCCTGCTTGGGGGCGATTTGGGCGTGAGTCTGCAGATCGGCGTGGCCACTTCCGGCTACTACGTGCGGCAGGCAAAAAGTCCACGGATTGAGGACCTAAAGAAATTTCTTATGACGCTCTGATAGCGTTTGCATGTTTTTTAGAAAATTGCTTATCTAGCATTGCGTATGAAGACCCTCCTCTCGCTTTTAACTCTGGCCATCCTCGGCACGGCCGCAATCGCGGACATTCAGAATCCGCCTGCCGCGGAACAAACCCCGATCCGCAAACTGGGGCGTGGCCTTAGCAACATCCTTTACGGCATCTCGGAAATGCCTTACACGATCTGCTCTGTTAACGACGATTTGGGCAACAACGCGGCTTTCAGTTACGGGGTGGTCAAAGGCTTGCACCGGAGCGTTTACCGCTTTGGGATGGGATGGTATGAAGTGGTTACCTTCCCGATTCCTCACTACAAGCACTCCTACCGCCAGCCGTATCCCTCGAATATCCCGTGGATTCACAACGGGTATACCGAGTTCCCGCCGGAGCTTGGGAATGAATCCCGTCTCGATTACGTCCGCGAATACAGCGGCGATAACTAATTCCTGTTCTCGATTTTCTTTTCAAAAGAGGCTTTCGTGAGAAACGAAAGCCTCTTTTACTTTTTTCCCTCGCTTCGGTGCGGCTCCAAATTTCCACTATATTCTTCAAATGCAACTAACCATTCATGATATCGCGTTCGGCGGAAAAGGCGTGGGCCGCACCGAGGGCATGGTCGTCTTTGTCCCGTTCACCATCCCCGGCGAAGAAGTCACAGTGGAGCTTTACCGCAAAAAGAAAAGATACGCGGAGGCCGATCTCGTTTCGGTGGACAAACCGTCCCCGGATCGGGTCGAACCGCTCTGTCCTTATTTTGGACGCTGCGGAGGTTGCGCCTACCAGCACATCGACTATCCCGCCCAGCTTGCGATCAAGTCCGCGCAGGTGGAACAAACTCTGCGACGGGTCGGCAAACTGGAGAAGGTGCCGATGCGCCCCGCCATCGGTTCGCCCAAGCCGTATGCGTACCGCAACCGAATCCGAGTGCATGTGGTGGGCGGGGTCACCGGATTTTTCGCGGCCGATGCCAATGCCTTGATCGATATCGCCCGCTGTCCGATCGCCACCGATGAAGTAAACGAAAAACTCACCGGGCTGCGTTCACGATCGATGCCCGATGGCGATTACACGCTGTCCGAGCGGCGCAAGGAAGGGTTTTTCGAACAGACCAACAACGCCGTTGCCATAGAGATGCTGGCGCTGGTTGAACGGCTGGTCATGCCCGGCGGCACGCTTGTCGATGCTTATTGCGGCGCCGGATTCTTCGCCCGTCACCTTGCCTCGCGCTTCGACCAGGTGATCGGCATCGAGGAAAACGAATACGCCGTGCAACACGCCCGCAGTGCAGCCGGCCCAAACGAACGCTACCTCGCCGGCGACGTCAACGAACACCTGGGCGACGTCCTCGGCAACCCCAGCGAAACGAGCTTGGTGCTCGACCCGCCCGCTGCAGGCATCACCCCCGAAGTCGTCCAGACCATCCTTGCGGCGCTCCCACGCGAGATCATTTACGTCTCTTGCAATCCCGGCACCCTGGCCCGCGACCTCTCTGCCCTGAGCCCGAACTACCGGCTCGAAAGCGTCACGCCGCTCGACATGTTCCCGCAAACCGCCGAGATCGAAGTGGTGGTGCAGCTTAAGAAGCGGGAAGGGTGAGAGCGAAGATGGAAGAACACGGACGAGCACGGACTTCGGAAAAAGACGCCCCGCTCCGTTGCTCCGCCTTCAGGTGTCCGTGTCCGTCCGTGTTTGTCCACCGGCCGCCCCCCCTACATCTTCTCCGGCACCTGTATCCCCAGCAGCCCCAGGCCTTTGCTGAGAATCCGCGCGGTGAGTTCGCACAAGGCCAGCCGGGTTTCCCGGGTCGCCCCTTCGCTTTTCAAAACCGGGCAGGCTTCATAGAACCCATGGAAGGTATTCGCCAACTCGAAGAGATAGTTCGCCAGCAAGTTCGGGCGGAAATCATCCACGATCTGCGGGACAGTCTCCCCAAACTGAAGGAGCTTCTTAGCCAGCGTAATCTCCGCGGGTTCGGTGAGTGAGAGCGTAACAGGGAGCGTAACCTCGCCCTCGAGCTTCCGGAAAATCGACCGGACCCGGACGTAGGCGTTCTGCAAATAAGGGGCGGTGTTCCCCTGGAACGAAAGCATCTTGTCCCACGAGAAAACATAGTCGGTCATCCGGAACTGGGAGAGTTCGGCGTATTTCACCGCTCCGATTCCGATGATCCGCGCGATATTCGCCTTTTCTTCGGGCGTGAGGGTCGGATTCTTTTCTTCAACGATCTTGAGCGCGCGCTGCTGGGCTTCTTCCAGCACGTCGCGCAGTTGGACATTGTCGCCCGACCGCGTCTTCATGAGCTTGCGATCTTCCCCGAGGATGCTTCCGAAGGCGATGTGCCGGAGATCGCCCCGGATGCCCATCTTGGCGGCCACCCCGAAGACCTGCTCGAAGTGCAGGGCTTGCGGCGCGCCGACGACGTACCAGATGGCGTCGGGATTCCAGCGTTCGATCCGGTATTCGATCGTTGCCAGATCGGTCGTGGCATAAAGGAAACCGCCGTCGCTTTTGCGAATCAGGCATGGCTTCTCGGCCAGCGCGGGGTTGTCGCGGAAGAAGACACAAACGGCGCCTTCGCTGACTTCGGCAATTCCGCAGGAAAGCAGGCGGTCCACCAGCGGCGCGAGCCGATCATTGTAACAGCTTTCGCCCAGATGTTCGTCGAAATGGATGTCGAGCATCCCGTACATCTGCTCAAACTCCTGCCAGGAAAGAGTGACGGTGCGCTTCCAAATATCGAGATTCTCAGGGTTGCCCTGCTGGAGCTTCACCAGTTCCTCGCGGCATTCCGTCATGACTGCGGGGTCGGAATCCGCAAGGGCGTTGGCCTCTTTGTAAAGGCGAACGAGCTCCTTAATGGGGCTCGCTTCCAGGGCGGCATCGTCGCGGAAGTGCTTCCAGCCGTAAATGACTTTCCCGAACTGGGTTCCCCAATCTCCAATATGGTTGTCCGCGATCACTTTGTGCCCCAGGGCTCGCGCAATCCGGGTCAGCGTGTCTCCCAGAATCGTGCTGCGAATATGCCCCACGTGCATCGGCTTGGCGACATTCGGGGAACTGAAATCGAGCAGGATTTTTTTCGGCTGCGCGGCCTGGGGAATGCCGGAGTGGGGATCGTCGAGCACCAACCGGGTCTGGCGGGCAACGAAATCCGACTTAAGCCGGAAGTTGATGAAACCCGCCCCCGCGATTTCAGGCGGCTCACAGAAGTCGTCCACTTTCAAGCGGGCGATGATCTCCGTGGCAACCTGACGCGGGTTCTTGCGTTCCGCCTTGGCAAGAATCATCGCGACATTGGTCTGGTAGTCGCCAAATCGGGAATCGGTGGCTGCTGCGACCTGGGCAAGCGTCTCGGTGGACACGGCTTCACGCAAACGGGATTCAAGAAGGTGCTGGGTCGTCATGGTGTTGCTGATTGAAAGTCTGAAAAATGGAGCCGTGGCTTCCGGGTTGGTTTAAATAGCATCCGGACGGGTATCGAATCGGAGATTCGCGGACAAGTGCGTTCCCAATCAGGAGATTGGGAACGAGGCGCGCAGGGCGCGATTCAGGACGAGTTCCCCACTTAAACGCGCGCTGAAGCAGGCGCCTCGAAAATGTTCAGAATCTCGGCGGCATTGGGAGCATCGGCCAGCCGCTCGCGAACCGAGCGGTCGTTGAGGAACTTGGCAATGGCAGCCAACGTACGAAGATGCGTCTGGAACTGGTCCTTCGGGACGATGAAAAGAACGATGAACTTGACCGGCAGGTTGTCGAGGGAATCAAACTCGATTCCCGAACTGGAGCGGCCGAACGCGGCGACCACCTCGCCGACGCGGTCCGAGGAAGCGTGCGGGATGGCGATGCCAAACCCGATCCCCGTGCTCATCGTCTCCTCCCGGGCACGCAAAGCGGCCAGAACGACCTCGCGGTCGCCGGACTTAATTTTTCCAAGCCGGACCAACAGATCGACGAGCTCAACGATAGCGGACCATCGCTCGGTCGCCTGCATCTCCGGAATTATCTGATCAACTGAAAGTAGGTGCCCCAGCGTCATGGTTCCCTTTGAAAGGTGACGAGGACATTAGGCAGTCGTTTCACTAATGGCAAGAGCCTTTTCCCGATGACCGAAGGCGATGCCGTAAAGGGATCTGTGACTCGACAACGACCGCTTTACTTTTTAAGGTCTCTCGACCATTCTCCTAGCACCTGCCGCTTTCCAGGTTCGGCAGACTTTTTGCATTCACTCCCATGAATAAATGCCCTCTCCTCTGCTGTTTCTTGATGCTAACGCGCCTTGCGCTTGCCCAGGATGCTCCGCCGGTCGATGCCAAGGCGCTCATTTCAGCACTCAAACAGATTGAGGCAAAGCGGGCGCAATCGGCCAAGCAACTGGCGGAAAAAGTCATTCAGGACATCAACGCTGCCGCTTCCTCCGATTCGACCGCCATCGCTTTTTACCAGGACGCCATTCGCGCCACGTCGTTTGTGGGAGAAAATCACGCTCAGGCCATGTTCATGGATTGGAAAAAAACGGAAGCCGACCATTTAAAAAGCCCCGAGATGCAGATGGCCGTACGCATGCATCTGACTTATCTCGTTCTCTCGCTCCACCGCGCCAACGGAGCCACGATTCCGCAACTCATGCCGGCGCTTCTAAGTTACACCGACCAGATCACCGCAGCCCATGACGTGATCGGCAAACAGGAAATGATGAAGCGGGGCGTCAACGACAGTATTTTCGTGCGCTGGTACGGGATCGGCAAGCTCCTTGAAAATCTCAAAGATTGGGAAAACACGCCCGGGGATGTTGAAGGGATTTTTCAAAAAGCCATTCTGCCCCAATTGCGCAAGGATAAGGATCCCCGAATTATAGGGTATTGGGACGCCAGAATACAACGGGAAGCAAATGACGCGAAAGGGCGCAATCGGACGTTCGATGCAGAACAGTTCGATCAGGTCCTCAAGCCCAACCTGCTTTGGTCCCGCGCCCAGGAATTCCTGGCAATCGGTCAGCGCAACCGGGCCATCAACGAAATGTTTGCGATCATAAAAGCTTATCCTGCCCATCCGAACAGTGCCGGGTGGATCGACAACCTGGTCAAATTGGTCTCGCCGCCCGAGTAGCGGCGAAGGGGTCAGTCTGTGGGTCAGTCCGTGAAATTTGCGCAGCGCTGTCTGAAAAAGGGGTCAGTCCTGAGACTTGACCCCTATGCTTCCGCCGAAGGAATCTGCGGCTGCTGCTGGTCGGAGTTCCAGCCGCCCGCCGTCACCTTGATCGGCCGCGGCGCGCCACCATCGACCGACAACGTCCAGTCCGTATCGGACGCCAAGTCAATTTCTTTCAGCGCGTCCGGCGCATACCGGTAGGACGCCCAGGGATTATTCTCTGCCGCTCCCGCGTATACCGCGCAGAGGACTGCAATCACTATCAATTTAATTTTCATATTTCTTTGTGAATTTCGTGTTTAATTTTGGCCGGGGCGCAACTCGCAGACCTCACCGACCTGCGTCTTGAGCGTGAACCGTTCGCTGCTGATCGTTTCGGCCTGCTTTCCGTTCCGGACGATCTCGACCTTGGAACCGGGCCACGGGTTTTGTACCGTGCAGTCTTTGCCCTTCTCGCTAAGGATGCGCACGCCGCCAACTTTTCCATCCTTGAGTTCCGCCGAGACCAGGAACGCCCCGTAGGCGCGCAGATCGCCGAAGCGCGCGTTTTGCTCACGAGCATTCCAGCCGGCGCAGACGCCGTCTGTTGGAAGAAAGCAACTTGTGTTCCGGGGGCGCGCGGCGCTTCGATGGGGTCGGCAGAGACAAGCGGAAGCAAAGGCCGGTTTCCCACTGGTGCTGAATAAGCCCGTTCACGAGCATGGTCCCCTTGGTCTCGCGATGAGGACACTGGTGAGGCGCTGGGGACCACATCCCCCGCAATGCCATCCCGTTTAGAAGATTGATCTGATTTGCAAGCGCCCGAGGGCCGCAGGTCTCTGCCAAACAAATGCATCTTCAACCAGAAGCATCAATCCATGAAACCCAAGAAGAGCGATAACCCGGCAGCCAAAGCCAAGCGGAGCGCGAAAAGGAACGCCCGCAAGATCAAAGCAGAGCGTAGCACCGAAACGCTGCGCACGATCAACAAGGAGGCTGGCGGGATCGATGTGGGCGCCGAAGAACACTATCATCGGGGTCAACTCTTCATCGGGGTCAATTCATCGGGGTCAACTCTTGAATCTTGACAGCATTTTCTGATGTCGCTGTTTACA
>JBAXSN010000209.1:0-4182 GCA_037130675.1 Verrucomicrobiota bacterium | reverse complement strand
GGGTCGCCCCTACAGGGCTCCAGCCTCTTGGTCTCGCAACCCAGGGCGTTGCCCCGGGCTACGGTTAGCCGCGCCGTTGGCGCTCCGGATTCCTATGCTCACACCACCTTTAACCGCACCCAGGAAAAAATGTCCCAGTCGCAGACACAGGTCCACATCGCCGCCCCGACTGAGCGGGGCGGCTACAGTTCTCCGCGTCTTCCTAATACCGCCCCACGCGATCCTGCCACCCCGCCAGCCAGCGCTGCTCGTGGCGTTCCGGCGGGGCATTCCGAACTCGGCGGGCAAGCACCCGTTTGGCGGCTTCCGAAAAATCACTAACCTCGTTGCCGTGTTCTTGCATCCCTTCGAGCACCTGAAGCAGTCCCCAGCCTTCGCCCCTGTAACGTTCGGTTCCCAACACGCCTTCCCCTTTGAAATTCACGTAATCGATCAGCGCAAAGGCTCCGGAAGGAGTAGCCGCGAGGCGTTCGAACCGACGCCGAACCGCATCGCGATTTTTGGCGTTTGCCGACGCAAGCATTTTCGGGAGAGCGGCCTCGAGGCGCTGGATCAGGAACTCGGTCTGAACGCCGACGGTTGCCCCCAGCAGGATTCGCAATTCCCGCACTCGCGAGGAATCACGAACCATCTCCGCCCGATTCTGCCACGGCGCGGCCTTCGTCATCCAAGAAGGGAGCTTCGCGCCGCGTTGCTTTAGGAGCGCCACGAACCGAGGAAACGACTCTTCGAACGGTCCGGGGTTGCCCGCCGGATACCAGATAAAATGCCCGATTCCCAGGGACGGAAAGGCTTCCCCCGCATTCCAGGAAACCAGCCCATCCAACGTGCCACCGCATTCGTTCATCCAGACCTTGTGTCCGACCCGGGCTGCGTCCGGTCCGGAGAGCGCAACGGCATGAGCCATCTCTGCCGAGAGCAGCAAAAAGAGCAGGAGTTTTGAAATAATCTTCATCGCTTGACGAAAACACCTAAGCCCCTCATTCCGACGAAGCAAACGGAATGTTGGGAAGCAACCCTGTAGCCGCCCCGCTCAGTCGGGGCGGCGATCCTGGCCCCTGAGGGTCGGCGCGTTTTCCCCGCCCGCGACAGAGCGCCGCAACACAGGGCCTTTCGTTCATTCCTCCCTTTCCGACGGCTCCGGCTTGGCGTAAACTTTCACCATGTCAAAACGTGTGCTTTGTTTGCTGGCTCCGGGGCTTGAGGAAATCGAAACCATCACTCCTGTGGATCTGCTCCGCAGGGCAGGCGCAGAGGTGGTGATGGCTTCGGTCACAGGAGAGGAGTTTGTAAAAGGCCGCTCGGAAATTACGATTCGGGCGGATGCTTCCATCGAAGACTCGGCGGATGTGAACTATGATTTATTGCTGATCCCTGGAGGCCCAGGGGTGAAAGCGCTCCGGGAGGACGGTCGTGCGGCGCAACTGGCCATGGCGTACGCGGAAGCCGGCAAGCTCATTGGCGCGATCTGTGCCGCGCCAACCATTCTCGCCGATGCCGGATTATTGACCGGCAAACGATTCACCGCTCATTCGTCGGTTCATGGCGAACTGCCACAGGCGCTCGGTGGGAAACGGGTGGTGGAAGATGGGAACGTCATCACTTCGCGAGGGGCCGGCACCGCCCTCGATTTTGGCTTGGCGCTGGTGAAGCGCCTTTTCGGGGATGATAAAGCCAGTGAAGTTGCCGCCAGCATCATGGCGTAGCGTAAAAACATCGCCAAATCGCAACGCGGGATTGCGAATTCGACCAGTCGGGACTAAACAAAACCCCCGCCGAATCGGCGCACCCGAATTCCCGAATTTTATCCACCCGTGAAATCCAAACGAATCAACGAAGCCCAGTTTCTCACCCTTCTCCAGCGCGTCCTCCCAAAGACCACCCAGGACCCGCACTTGGTAAATACCATTTACGAGGAAGTCGCCAAGGAGGTTCGGCTGCTCAAGAGCCTCGATGCCTTCGAGAAGTTCTGCGAAAAAGGCTCCGTGCCCGATTTGGAACCCGAGACAGTGGCCGAAATGCAATCCCAGATCGGCGGCAATTTCGGCGAATCCAATGTCGTGCTCACCCCTGCCGAGGATGGGCTGTCGCTGGGGGTGGAAATCTCGCTGCCCGATCACGTTGTCAGCACGAAAATCAAAGTCGCGCCTCCCGGCACTGAAGACGACGAACCGGAAGCTCCATTCGTCCCATTCCCGGTGTCGCTGCCCGATGATCCGGAGCTGATCTGGGTGCTGGCCCGCCGAGAAAACCTCGGGCCCGACGAAGCCGCACGAGCCATGGCCAACATCGAGGAAGAGTTTTGGGCCTCCAAGAAAGGCCAAAACCTTCAGCGCCAAGGGGTCGAGAAAACGTTTGCCGAATTCATTTCAAACGCTCCCGCAACGGCGCTCAAAGAGAGCGGCATCAAACGCTATCATAAAGATCCGGAGACGCTCAAATCGCTGCATCTGCTCCCGAAAATCGACGAAACGCCTTCGAGGTCAAAAACAGAGGCGGAAATGCTGGCCGAAGCAGGGTTGTCAGAACCGGCTGGACGGTGAATTGACAGCGTGAGGGTGGCCACCTAATGTTTCCGCCCATCTTTGATGCAAGTCGTTCCCCCGATGCAAATGCAGTCCCCAGGCAGGACATTCACGATCGCAATGTCGCTGCTGGGTATCGTTGCGTGCGCTCAAATCGGGGTGATTTCCTGGCGCCTTTTTAACACTCCGCCAACTGGCGTTCTCCCCGGTCATTCCATCTCTGCCCACGACGTTTCGAAACCAGGAAGCCTGCCGCTTGAGAAATCAGAGGCCGCACCCGGAGCTTCCGCTGAGGAATTGGCGGAGGCAGCTGGCGCGGAAAAGAAGCTGTTGGCGAGCTTGCCACGGCCGACCCCGGTTCCGGTCCGCCGACAAGTCACTCCCGAATCGCGAGTGGCCGATTTGATCAATCTGTCCCGGACCCTGCGCGACCGGGGCGACACGGGGACTGCGCTGACGCGACTGCGCGAAGCCCAGGTCATCTCCCCACGCAACATGCAGATCATTTCGGAGATGGCCATCACGTACGAAAAGATGGGGCTCAACGACAAGGCGATCGAGCAATGGCGGCGCATTTACGAAGCTGGAGAGAAGGCCGGGATCTATTACGCAGCGGCTGAAGGGAAACTGCGCGCGCTCCAGTTACCAGACGAGCAGCCAGCAGCCGCGCCCGCTGCTGCGGCAGGCGGGTTGCAGGAGAATGGCCCGGCGGGGCGAACGCCTACGCTTTCGCTGGGCAATGTGGGCACTGTGGACGACACCGGAAACAGCCAGGCGCTGCGGCGCCTCAAACTACGGGTGCCGATCGTCGCACCACCGGAGGGCCGGGTGGACGTGCATGACGTGGTGATCCAGGTTTATTTTTACGATCAACTCCCCGACGGCAGCATTGTGGAAACCAATGCGAATGTCAGCTCGGCCTGGGTTTCGGCTCCAGTGGACTGGTCCACCGCCGAACCGGAGGTGCTGGAGGTCGAATACGCCCAGCCGGAGCCGGACCCCAAAAACCCTCGAACCAGAGAGCGCCGGAATTACTTTGGCTATGCCGTGCGCGTCTATTATAAGAATGAATTGAACGCCACTCGGGGCGAACCCGTGAAGCTTCTAAACCAGTTCCCGCCGCCAGCCACTTTACAAACCTCTGATCTGCCACAATGAAAATTCTCCTAGTCGATGATGATCCCGCCATTCTTCAAGCGCTTCTCGGTATCCTGAAGAGCAATCCCGGATACGAGACGACGATCGGAACCAACGGTCCGCTGGCCATCGAAAATGCCGAGTCGATGCGCGGCGTCGATCTGTTGATCACCGACGTCGTCATGGATCCAATGGACGGGTTCACTCTTCAACGCAACCTGCTGGAGCGCTACCCAAATATGAAGACGATTTTCATTTCAGGGTACGACCTGAGCGAATACGCGATGTACACGATGGGCTCCGCTTTGTTGTCAAAGCCATTCGCTGCGCAAGCTTTGCTTGAGGCGATCGCCAAGATCGAGCCCGCCGTCCCGATTGCCCAGCCTTCGTTGCCACGCGCTGTCGCTCCGCCGATCGCAGTTGCCACGCCGGTCGCGGCCGTTCCGGTTGCGACTCCCGTTGCCACCCCGAAGGCGGTCGCGGCGGCTCCGGTTGCGGCGCCTGTCGCCACTCCGGTTGC
>JBAXSN010000208.1:0-4233 GCA_037130675.1 Verrucomicrobiota bacterium | reverse complement strand
CCGTTGGCGCTTCGGAATGATGTCCCAAATCGAATTTTGATGCGTTTGCCCTGACGGTTCTCTGTTTTGGAGGGTGCGGTTAAACGTGGTGTGTCTTTGGAGCGCCAACGGCGCGGCGGCATCACAGCCTTGGGGTGGAGTGCAGCGCAACCCCAGGACTCCGCCCCCCCCCGAATGGTTAAGGGCTGTAAGCCCGAGGCATCGGTGGGTTGACGCCCATGCGGTCAAATGCATGCGCCGGGTTTTCAGCCCTGAAATCTCCCTTTGACCGAAACCTGGCTCGTTGGGCCAGGCTGGTATGCGACGCGCCGTTGGCGCTGGCCGATTTGCCCTTGCCTTTGAAAAGTCGCACCAGTTTTAACCGCACCCGTTTTTGGAGGAGTTGGCCCCCACGTCGCTTCGCTCCGCAGGGGAAGCTGGAGCTTCCAGACACTTGCGTTCCCAAGCTGGGGCTTGGGGGGGCGAGTAGGGGTAGTGGAAGCGGCATCCCTGCCGCTTCGGTCCCAGGGCAAGCGGCTGGAAGCCGCTTCTAATATGGAGCTTGCAACTAGGAGCAGCCCACTCCCGCAATGGAATTGCCGTTGCAAGTGTTATTTTCCCGCGTGGGCGAGGGCTGTCACTTGAAGATATTGGGCGCGGAATCGGTCGAAGAGCGCTTTCTCCAGCCGCACCTGGTCGAGTTTTTGCCCGGACCCGAGCGCGGGCTTGATGATCTGGGTGGCGGCTGTGAAATCGACCGCCCTCACGTCTTCGAAAAGCGCGGTGGCCTGAGGCGGGAACCCTGCCTTAATCAAAGCTGCCCAGGCTTCCCGCAGTTCGTCGTGGGGATCGATGCACATGGCCTTGACCACAAAGCCGATGGTCCGGAACAGCGCTCCTGTCCATTCCGGATGATACACGAACCGGCGTGCGTCCTGGAATGGGTTGACCTCCGGGTCGGAACGCCAGCGGGCAAACTCGGGCGCGTATAAAGCGGGCAGCACCGGCAATCGCCGCAGCGCGTACCGCTCAGGACCGCCCGGCGCGCCGATTTTCCAGTTCCAAAGCTTCTGCCCCTCGGGCGAAATCACGAATTCAATGAACGCCCGGGCCAACTCCGGCGAAGGCGCACCCCGCAGCATCCCGATCGGGTCCGCCCCGAACGACGATCCCCTTTCCGGCGTGACGTAGCCGAGGCGCGAGGTGCCGTCGTGCCGCCGCACTGACTCGCTTTGGAATCGCCCGTAGTAGTCGATCACCATCCCGGCAGCCGCATCGCCCGACTCGACATCCCACGGGACCTTCGAGGCGGAGTCGGTGAAGTACCGGGCGTTTGCCGCGATGCGTTGGATCAGGCGCATCGCGGCCTGCCATCCCTTCGACGGGTCGCCGTCCGCCCGCGCGATCTGTTCCTGCACCAGCATCTCGAACGCCTTCGCGGTCGACCCGCTCTGGGTGGGATCGGAAAGGGCGACGCTCGCTTGCAGGCGCGGATTGGCCAGGTCGCGCCACTCCACCGGGGGCGTGCCGATGCCGAGCCGCGCGAGCACGTCTGTGTTATAGCAGATGCCGAAGGCCGCGAGAGCCGCGCCGACCCACCGCCCCTTGGGGTCCCAGAACGGCTCGCCCTCGAGCGTCTGTGGAATGGCACCCTCTTTTCCAAAAATCTCGGGATGCGCCGCGAGCATCCCGCAATTCACCAATCGCCCCGCGCTCGCTTGTTGGGCAAAGTCGAAACTCCCGCCGCCGAACATCAGGTCGATCCCGCAGCTTACTTTTGAATCCAAAAACTGGTTGCGCGCCGAGCCCTCCGGCGTGCCGTCGCCGGGGGCCTGTCTCGGATTGTCGAACCCCGCCTGCACCGCCGCGTTCCAGGGGTGGTTCAGTTTGGTTTCCCAGAAATAGCGAAAGGCCCCCAGGTATTCCGAGGAGAGGTAGCGGGCGATCTCGCTGGTGCCGCCCGGCGTGCGCCAGTCGATGCGGACCGATTTGCCGGTTTTGCCCAGGTGCGCCGACGCGAAAGCCCGGCCAAACTCATACCGGACCGCTTCATTGTGAGGGGTGATGATCACGAGCGTCTCGTCGGCCGCTGCGGAGACGGTCTGGCGTGGACGCAGGGTTACCGGCACCAGGATCACCGCAACCAGCGCCAGGACCACCCACAGAATGCTTCGGGAAATCATCGGAAGGAGGGAATGGGACTTATAGGACTTATGTATCCCCGAGGCTCTCGAAGGCAATCTCTCCGCGTCCCCGCGTCTTCCCCTACATCCACTCCGTGTGGAAAAACTCCCCGGCGGGCTTGTCGATCCGCTCGTAGGTGTGCGCGCCGAAGAAGTCGCGCTGGGCCTGGAGCAGATTTGCCGGGAGGTTCGCGCTGCGGTAGCTGTCGTAGTAGGCGAGCGAGGCGCTGAACGCCGGGGTGGCCACGCCCTGCTCGATGGCCGTGCCGATGGCGTAGCGCCAGTTGGCCTGGGTCTTGGCGATGATCTCGCGGAAGAACGGATCGAGCAGCAAATTCTTCAATCCCGGATTGCTCTCATACGCCTGCTTGATCCTATTCAGGAACTGCGCCCGGATGATGCAGCCGCCCCGCCAGATGGTCGCGATGTCCCCGAAGTTCAGATGCCAGTCGTACAGCTTTCCTGTCGCGCCCAACTGCACAAAACCTTGGGCGTAGCTGACGATCTTCGAGGCATAGAGCGCGTCGCGAACGGCCTCGATCAATCGGGTGCGGTCGCCCGTGAACGGTTTCGGCTCGGGTGCGGGCAACGCCTGCGAGGCCGCGACCCGTTCCTCTTTCATGGAGGAAATGATGCGGGCTTCCACGGCCGCTGCGATGGTCGAAAGCGGCACGCCCATTTCCACGGCATGCGCCACGGTCCATTTGCCGGTGCCCTTCTGGCCGGCTTTGTCCAGGATGAGATCGACGATGGGCCGCCCGGTTTCCGGGTCGTATTTGGTGAAAATCTTCTCGGTGATATCGATCAGGTAGCTGTTGAGTTCGCCCCGGTTCCAGTCCGCGAAAATCTGGTGAAACTCTTCGGCGCTCGGGTTGATCGTCGCCTTGAGGATCGCGTAGGCCTCGCAGATGAGTTGCATGTCGCCGTATTCGATCCCGTTGTGGACCATCTTCACGTAGTGGCCCGCGCCGTCCGGCCCCATGTACCGACAGCACGGTTCCCCGTCCACTTGGGCCGCGATCTTGCGGAAAATCGAACGGACCGCTTCCCAGGCTTCGGGCGAACCGCCGGGCATCATCGCTGGTCCCTTGAGCGCGCCTTCTTCCCCGCCGGAAACTCCGCAGCCCATGAACTGAATCCCGGTAGGAGCCAGCGCCTTCTCGCGGCGCTGGGTGTCGGTCCAGAGGGAGTTGCCGCCATCGATGATGATGTCGCCCGGTTCGAGCAGCGGCACGAGTTGCTGGATCACCGCGTCCACCGGCGCGCCGGCTTTGACCATGATCATGGCCTTGCGGGGGCGGGCGAGCGATTGCACGAACTGCTCCAGGGTCGAGGCAGGCACGATGTTGCGCCCCTTTGCGCGCCCTGCGGCAAAGCGGTCGGTCACGGGTGTAGTCCGATTATAGACCGCCACGGTAAAGCCTTTGCTTTCCATGTTGAGGACCAAGTTTTCGCCCATGACCGCCAGCCCGATAAGACCAATATCACAAAGTGCCATAAATGTTTTGAGGTGCAGTTCGATTTCTTAGAGAGCCGAGCTTATGACCGGAGGGACCGGCGTGGCAATCGAGTTTTCCGGCGGAGAAAAAGCTTTTATGCGCGCCTCGTTTCCAAACTCAATTTTGGAACGCACTTCTGGGCGCAATTCCATTGCGGCGGCAGGGGGACGGGACTCCGGCTCGCATCCCGGGGACCATTCCGGCAATAGAGTTGCCGGGACAATGGCGTTCCCAAATTGACGGGTATGAGTTTTCATGGGCTTCGCCCACCACGCGGGATGAAATTCGGGTGTGCTCCCACGGAGAACGGCTGGAAGCCGCTTCTACAGTAGAAGCGGCATCCCTGCCGCTTCGATCCTATTTTCGGAGTAGTCCCGCCCCCGGCTGCGTGCCTTGCCGTATCATTCGTCGGGGAAACGTGAAGGTGGCACTAGACCTCTGGCGTTTCCTGCGCGCCATCCAAGGCGGCAGAGGACTGCCGCACTCCATGGCGCTGGCGCGCTCCCGAAGGCGATGCGCGAAGCGCCTTGGAGTGCGCTAGTCCTCTAGCGCCTTACGAAGCGCCCCGATAC
>JBAXSN010000207.1:0-4292 GCA_037130675.1 Verrucomicrobiota bacterium | reverse complement strand
GGTGCTGCTAAGCCCGCCGATGGTCGGAATTCCCGGATATGCCTCGTTCCAGCCGGCAAGCCACTGCTCGACCGCAAACCCGAATGGGTCCGCCATGGCAAACCAGGCATCGACTTCATGCGGGCGCACCCCGGTGATTTGCTGCCATTCTTTGCCCGAGTTGATGCTCTCGACATCGGCAGCGCGCAGTTCGCAGACTTTAATCTTCGTTTCCGGGAGATTCAGCAAAAGCAGGGAAAATCCGGTGGAATGTTCCGCTTCCTGATCGATGCCAATCAGCCCCGATGCGCTGCTCCCGATCAGGGTGGGCACATGCGCATGGAGTTGGATCAGCTCCAGGAAGTCCGGGAGCATCGGCTGGTACTGTTCGGACGCGAAAACAAAAGCGAGGCTTGCCTTGCCGCCCACTTCTTGAAGAGCGGAGCGGGCCGTCCAAATCACGGTTTCCTCGGAATACGGGCGGAGGATCAGTCGCGAAGTTGCAGAATTCATCGGCATATTTTTCGGATGGCGGATCGGCACTGCGGTTTCACCCCATAGATCAAATCGGTAGAAAGCGAATCATTGCGGGCGGGGAATACCGAACCCTTTGAGCCGGACTGATCGAGGGGATCAGATGCTGCTTGGGGAGAATATAGCAGAAAGGCGGCGGAAACCAATGGGGGCTGCGGAGGAGGAATGGGACAAACGCATCAAATTATATGAAACAGCATTCCGAAGCGCCAACGGCGCGGCACAGCCTGGAGTGAAGCGAAGCCCCAGGAAAACACAGCAAACAGAAAAGGGCTGGAGAACGCCCAAGGTCTTGATGCTACTAAACGTTAAGGGCTGAAGGCCCGCCCCATTCCGACCGCCAAAGAATGGCGCGGGCCCCAAGGCTGGTATGCGCCCGCGCCTTCAGCGCTGAAGAAGGAGGCGTTTAAATTTGATGCGTTTGCACTGAGGAAAGGAATGGGACTTATGGGACGGATATATAAGTCCCATCTGTCCCATCTGTCCCATCTGTCTTGGCACCGCCTCTACCCTCCCCCGCCTTCCAGCAAATCAGGCCGGTTCTTGAGCGTCTTTTCCAGCGCCTTCTGCCGACGCCATTTCGCGATCTCGGCGTGGTGGCCGCTCAAGAGAATGTCCGGCACCCGCCAGCCGCGGAATTCCATAGGCCGGGTGTAATGCGGAAACTCCAGCAACCCGCTTGAAAACGAATCGTCCACCGCCGAAGCGTCGTCGCCGAGCACGCCGGGGATGAGCCGCACGATGGCGTCAGTGACCACCAGGGCGGCGATCGCTCCGTTGGTCAGGACGTAATCGCCTATGGAAAGCTCGTTGTCCACGAGATGATCGATCACTCGCTGGTCGATCCCCTCGTAGTGCCCGCAGATGATAATGAGATGAGCATCGGTCGAATACGAGGAGGCGATCTTTTGATTGAATTGCCTGCCGCCGGGCGACATGAGCAGGACTTTGCTCTCGGGAGTGCGCAGCGCCTCCACCGCGGCGAAGATCGGCTCGCACTTCATCACCATCCCCTGGCTGCCGCCGTAGGGGGCGTCGTCCGTCATGAGATGTTTGTTGGTTGCCCAATCCCGGATGTTGTGGACGAACACGGTCGCCAGTTTCTTATCCTGGGCGCGTTTCATCATGCTTTCCGCGAGGGCGCCTTCGCAGATTTTCGGGAACAAGGTGAGGATATCAATTCGCATGGCTCGGTATTCGCTCCATCTTCGCGGAATTGTTGCTGTTGTAAAAGGCGCATTTCTTCACTATTCCCCTCAGGTACTTTCCCGATTTTTCCGCCGTGCCAAGACGCAAAGACCCCAACGACTCCAATGACCCGAAAGGCAAGGGCGCGGCCAAGCCGTCCCCAGGCCGCTCGGCTCGCAAGAGCACCCGGATGTCGGCCAAGGCGACAAAAGCCAAAAAACGGTCGCCGGTGATCTTCAAGCTGCACTGGAAATGGCGTCTGGCCGGGGTGCTGCTGATCGTTGGGCTGCTGGTCTGCGGGATTTACGCTTCCTGGGCGAGCCTGTTCGACTTGAAAGAGCTTAACGACATGCCGCAGCGCACCTGGCTTTACGATTGCAACGGCAAACCGTTCAGCCGCCTGGTCGGCGAGGACCGGATCGTGGTGCCGTTCAACCAGATTTCGCCAAACTTCCTCGATGCGCTGCTCGCCCGCGAGGATTCGCGTTTCTACAAACATCACGGGGTCGATCCCGTGGGCATCGCCCGCGCCGTTGTGCGCAACCTCGCCCACTTCCACGCGACCCAGGGCGCAAGCACCATCACCCAGCAGTTGGCGCGCAACTCGTTTCCCCTCGGCGGCAAGAACCTGCATCGCAAGCTCCTTGAAGCGTTTCTCGCGCTCCGGATTGAGCAGAACCTCACCAAAAAGCAAATATTGGAGAGTTACGCGAACCGGATTTACTTCGGCTCGGGGCTTAACGGGGTCGAAACGGCCAGTCGCGCCTACTTTGGAAAGCCTGCGGCCAAGCTGACTCTCTCCGAGGGGGCAACGCTCGCCGGCCTGATCCGTAGCCCCAGCCGATTTTCGCCGTTCAACAGCCTGGAGAAGTCCGTGCGCGAGCGGAATACCGTGCTGGATCGGATGGCGAAGCTCGAACTCATCACCGAAGCCCAAGCCGAGGCAACCAAGAACACCGAGTTAATCGTCTCGCAAATCCGTCCGCCGACCGCGCAGCAGAACTACGCGACGGAATTGGTGGAACAAGAGCTGAATCAAATCCTCGACGACGACGAACTCGCCGATGGCGGCTTGCGGATCTACACAACGATCGATCCCGAGTTACAGAAGGTCGCGCAGGACTCGCTCGATTCCGAACTGACGAAGATCGAACAGCGACCCGGCTACTCACATCCGAAACGCGCTGAGTTCGGGCCGACCGACGGGTCCCGCCCGACTCCCTATTTGCAAGGAGCCGTCGTGGTTCTCGACAACGCGACGGGCGGGATTCGCGCCGTGGTGGGCGGACGCAGCTACACCGAGAGCCGCCTGAACCGCGCCTACTCCGCGCGTCCGGTAGGCTCCACGTTCAAGCCGTTCGTCTATGCCACCGCGTACGCGGAAGGCGGCATCCAGCCTTCGACCGGCATCAGCGACGGCCCGATCCGGCGGGGCGAATTGCACTCCGCGCCCAATTGGGCCCCCGGCAACTCCGATGGCACCTTCCGGGGCGTGCTCCCGGCCGAGGACGGACTGATCCTCTCCCGCAACACCATGAGCGCTCGTGTGGGGGACCGCGCAGGCCTCGATAACGTGCGAAAGGTGGCCGCCGAGGTTGGGCTGGGGCAGCTTCCAAATTTCGCCTCGATCTATCTCGGCTCTTTCGAGGCCAAACTCAGAGACCTGACTGCGGCCTACACGGTGTTTCCCAACGCCGGCATCCGGAAGCAATCGTTCATCATCGACAAGGTGCTCGATGCGCGGGGCAAGACGATTTACCGCTCGTCGCGAATCGAGGCCCGCGTGCTCGATCCCAGTGTTTGCTGGATGGTTTCCACGGCGCTTGAAAAGGTTTTCCAGCGCGGCACGGCTTCCGGAGCGGATTTCCACAAACCCGCCGCAGGGAAGACCGGCACGACCAACGATTACCGGGACGCCTGGTTCGTTGGCTACACTCGCTCGCTCACCTGCGGGGTTTGGGTGGGACTCGACAGCCCTGCCACCATCATCGCGCGCGGGTACGGGGCGACGCTGGCCTTGCCGGTCTGGTGCGACGTCATGAACACCGCGGTTTCCGGCGGCTATTCGGCAAAAGAGCTACAACCCCCGACCGGCTACAGGGGGGCGCCGCTCAGGAACTCGGACAAGCCGCTCCCGGATCGGATCGTGAACTCGTTCCGGCATTTGTTTGAGCGGTGAGGCCAAGGTAAATGGCTTTTAAAAAGAGTGGCCGTCCTGGCCGCTCCTCCCTGCGGCAAGCGGGACGCCAATAGTGTTCGGCATTGTGGGCTGGTGGCCCGTGTCACGTTCCTGCCGGGTGCGGTTAAACCTAGATCCGGCAGAAGAACCCGCGCCAAGGACGCAAAGATCGCCATGGGAGGAACTTATGAAAAAGGCAGAAATCACCGTGTAGGTGACCCCTTTAATGTTTCGCCCACTTCGTAAAGCTCTGTCTTGGCGACCTTTGCGTCCTTGGCGCGAAATCCAATTGCTTTTCTAGGTTAAATGTAGTGTGAGCATAGGAATCTGGAGCGCCAACGGCGCGGCTAACCGTAGCCCAGGGCGTTGCCCCACTGCCATTAAGTTAAGGATTGTTACGAATTTGATGTAC
>JBAXSN010000206.1:0-4316 GCA_037130675.1 Verrucomicrobiota bacterium | reverse complement strand
CCGCGGGATCGGGCCGGATGCCGAGCACCGCTTCGTAGAGCCAGCGGCCCACCGCCCCACCGCAGGAGGGCATCTGGGCGGAGCCTCCCTTCCAATCCTCGAAGAGCACTCCCTCGTGCATCAACGTTTTCCAACTCGGATAGTCATTCTGGTTGACGATGCGGTTGGCCACCTCCGGCACGTACGATTCGGTCAGGGTCTTGAAAAGATAGGTCAGCGAGACAAAGCCGCAGGCGTGATGGTCCTTCCTGGCATGGATCGCCTCCAGCAGCCTCTGTTGGGTGATCGGGCGGACGGTCTCCGGGACTAGGCCCACTCCCAACGCGACGCTCGGGGCCGATTGGCACTTGGCACTCGGGCCGTAGAGACCCGACTGCGGGTCGAGGAACTTGGCGTTGGTTCGCTGCCGCACATCCTCGGCCATCGCCGCGTAACGGGCGCTCTCCTGGCTCTTTCCCAACAGCGCCGCCGTCTGGCTGACGATATGGGCATAGTGATACCATGCCGCCATGTTCAGGAAATTGCGCGGGGGCCGGTCCGCGCTCGGGATCATCCAATCCCCCGCCCCGGACCAGACCAGAATGCGTTCCTTGGCCGCCTCCGCATCCACGAACATATTGGAATCCGGCGAGTAGCCCAATGCTTTGACGCCACCGCCCAGGGATGCCAAATGGTCGAGGAAATCGACGTATCGGCGCATCGGCTCGTAGGCTTCCTCCAGCAGTCGGCGATCGCCGTAATAGAGATAATGTTCCCAAGGCAACCAGACCAGGACGCCGCTCCACCAAGGGCAATTCCAGTCGTTAACCAGCCGCCTGATTACCGGCGCGACCGAGCCGACCAAGCCATTGGGGAGCTGGTTGTCGGCCATGTCGAACCACCATTTGCGGTAGAGGCCCTCGACATCGGTGAGGTAAGCGGCTGAATTGAAGAAGCCTTGCGCGTCCTGGGTCCAGCCCTGCTTTTCCCGCATCGGATCCATCGGCTGCTCGAGATCATAGTTGCGGTGGGTGCGCAGCACCGCCTCATGCACCTGGTTCAGAAACGGGTTGGAGCAATGAAAAGAACCTGCGGCCCGCAAGTCGGCGGCGACCTGCTGAATGCAGACCTGCTCCGCACGCAACGGCTCCGCCAGCCCCTTGATTTTTAGCTTGAGCGGCCCGGACCCCCAGATAAACCGCGGCTCCAGATCCGCCGGACCATCTTTGACGAGGGTAAAGCTGCATGGAGGCATATGGTAATCGCCTTGGAGCTCGATCACCTGCCCGGCCTTGCCGTGCTCGATTTTTAACTGCGGCCAGCCGGCGGACAACACGTCGAAAATCGCCGTGTCGCCCTCCACCCGGCTGGGTTTGAGTTGCCCAAGGACCCGGACCGGCGGCCCCATCGGTGCGCAGAGCTTCCCACCCAACGATTCGACCCGCCCGACTGCGCGCCACTTGGCATCGTCAAAGCCGGGCTTGTCCCAGCCTGGCTGGGCCAGGGTCCGATCTTCCTCATAGCCTGCCCAGACGTCATTATTCACGATTTCGCTTCGAGCCCATTTCCAGCTTTGATCCGAGACGATGAGCTGCCGGGTGCCGTCGGTGAACTCCACCTCCAGCTGCGCGAGCAAACTCGGCTGACCGTGCCCGCCGTTGCGCGCGGCAAATCCCCAATGAGGCGGGCTGAAAAAGCCGTTGCCCAAAACCGCCCCGAGCACGTTTGCACCTCCGGCCAGCAGCGGAGTGACTTCCAGCGTGCGATAGACAATCCGCTTGGAGTAATCGGTGAACGGCGGGCCAAGGACGGTGTCGTCCACCCGGGTGCCATTGAGCGACAGCTCCGCCATCCCTTGCGCTGCGTAGTAGAGCACCGCCCGTTTCACTGGCCGCTCCAGGGTGAATGCCTTGCGCAACAACGGCGCCTGCGCCTTGGGACAGGCGTCCTCGGGGCAGTTTTTTCCCATCTCGGCCGATGGCAGGCCGTCCACCACAAAAGTGGCTCCATTGCCACCTCCTGCACTCGAGGTCGGGCAATAGCGGGCCACGTTTTGGCCTCCCGACCAGACCTCCAACTGCCGGAGTTTGGTTTGGAAACTCTTTTTGGGCGCAGATTCCGCCGACTTTGAGTCCGTCTCGGCGGCAGGATTTTTCCGGGGCTTGACCTTTGTGGGTGCGCTCCTTGGGGAAACGGGGGATTTGAGCACCAAGAGACGGATATAGCGCGCTTTGATGCCCGTGACGGGAAACTCGGCCGTCCCGGTTGGCCCCAGGACGTAATCGGCCGCGCCACAATCTGCAACGGCGCGGGAGGCGCCAAACTCAAAGTCGTCGCTGGCCTCGATGCGGAAGCGCAAAGGGAACGATGCGCGATCGACTGCGACCAATTTGACTTTCTCAATCGCAAACGGCTTGCCCAAATCCAACCGGATCCAGGCCTGGGAATCTTCCGTGTCGAAGCCGAGAGTAGCCCATCCATTTCCGTTGGGAGCAAACCACTTGGAGGCGCTAATCCATCCCCCTTTCCAATCTCCCGGTGCCAGCAATCCCATGCTCCACTTCCCCGGAGCGCTCCACGCGCTCGGCTGGCTCTTCCCATCCCAGACCCGCGCCTTCCAAAAGCAGTCGGCCCGCGAGCCCAAGGCTTTCCCGGAATAAGGCACACGGACGGATTGATCGGTCGCAACGCGGCCGCTATCCCACAGATCGCCCTCATTGCGGGCCAGTTTCTCCGCCGAGGAGGCGACAAGGATCTGACAGGCCGTCTGTTTCTGGCCTCGCTCGTCGGACTCGATTCTCCAGGAAAGCTGCGGCTTTGCCGCGTCAATGCCCTGCGGGTTTTCCATCCCCTCGCAACGAAGGTTTTCGACTCTGGATTCCGCTCCCCTGACCTCCTGCCAGCCAAAAGCTGCGATCGCGAAAATAAGAGGAATCGCCATTTTGATTTTCATAACTTTCAGGCTTAGGGATTTTTTTCCATGAACAGCAGCCCGCCAATCCCGACCCGCGCCATGGCTTTCAGGTCCGCTGTGATCGCTTCTCTGATTGAACTCCCGCTGACCGGGAAAAAGCAGTGCTGCTCGAAGCATATTTTCCAATCTTCATAAGTATGGTGATTCCTGTTCTTTTCGTTTTGGCTTTGGCCGCCTCTATTTCCCCGCAGGATGATTCTCTCTGGTTAGCTTGGATGCCGTTACCGATCTCCGCCTCCTCTGCACCTCACGCACCATAGTTCTGCCTTGGAATGATTGGGGTACGAGCCCGTTCCTTGTCCAAAATGGCCTTCATATCCTCCCTCACTTTCGGGTACCGGGCCGACAGGTCTGTGGTTTCACCCGGATCATCAGCAAAATTGATCAACATCCCCTCCTTGCCGCCCTCCTTGGTTTTTGGGCGTCTTGATCAGTTTGGCACCGTAACACCCCAGGTCGCCGTAGCCGATGTCATCGGCCAAGATGATAATGACGTTGGGCTTGGAATCGCGGGCCAACTCCGACGCGGGAGCCGAGGAGGCCAGGCCCAAGGCGCAGGCGACCAGGAACAACGGAAAACTACCAAGGCCAAACCGGGAATATTTTTGTGAGATTTTCATTCGGGGAGCATAACGGGAGGTTGAGATTCTGGAGCGTTATAGACGTAAAACACTAGAATTTCGTAAAGTTGCGTTTTTTCCGCAACAGGGCGCGTCTAATTGACGAGCCAATCCGGTTAATCTCCCCACTCATTCTTATCTCCATCGATCTCGTATTTCGCCGGGAAACTCTGTGCGTCGCCCGAGCCGAAGTCATGGCGCTTGTCCCGGTATTCCCAGAACTGCAATTTGCCAAGCGCCACCAATCGGCCGTTGTCCTTGCCCGAATAGGTTTCCCCCAGTTCCCTGGCCGCGCCCCTGGCTTGGGCAATCATTTGCTGGACCCGCTCCGCATTGGCGGGGTCCTTGGCCAAATCCTTCTTTTCAAATGGATCCTCTTTGACATTGAAGAGCTGCGTGAAACGGGCCCGGCTATAGCAGACATTGGTGAGGATCAACTTGAAGTCCCCCTCGCAGAGGGTCCGGATCTCCTGGCGGTAGGCCGTGTATAAGCTTTTTCGGTGCTCCTGGCTGGGGTCCTTGATGGAAGGGGCAAAGCTCTTGGCCTCCACCGTGGCGGGAACCGGCACCCCGACCAGATCCAGCAGGGTCGGCATCATGGCGGAGAGATAGACAAACGTGTCCCGTTTCTGCCCCGCGGGAATCCCCGTCCCGCACAAGATCAAAGGGACATGGTTGTCGGTTTCATCCCGAACTCCGAAGCCTTCTCTGAAAACAACACACAATTTGGTGCAGGGTCTGGC
>JBAXSN010000205.1:0-4332 GCA_037130675.1 Verrucomicrobiota bacterium | reverse complement strand
CAGACCCTGCACCAAATTGTGTGTTGTTTTCAGAGAAGGCTTCGGAGTTCGGGCTAAACGTCCCTTCTAAGTAACTAACGGTCGCTTTCCCTGCTTTCCTTCGCGAAGAAGGAGGGTAAAGGGTGCCGGCTCTTTGGCAAGCTTTGGGAGGAACTCGGGCTTCGGGAGTTCTGGCGCGAAAAGCTCGGGTGCAGCCGCGAGGGAACCGATTGGGAGCAGTCCTGGCACTCAGCGCCGGTACATTTCCAGCGCCACTTCGCGCTCCTGCGCATGATCCACCATCGGCAACGGGTAGCTGGGCGCGAGCCGGTTTCCTGCTGGCGGTTTCATGAACCGCTCCGCAGGGATCTCCCGCAATTCGGGCACCCACTGCTTGATGTATTCTCCTTCGGGATCGAACTTCGCCGTTTGCGTCCATGGGTTCTGGATCCGGAAATAAGGGGCGGCGTCGGCCCCGGTGCCGGCGCTCCATTGCCAACCGCCGTTGTTGGCTGCGATATCGCCATCCGCCAGGCGCTGCATAAAGAATTGCTCTCCGAGTCGCCAGTCCAAGTGCAGGTCCTTGGTCAAAAACATCGCCACGATCATCCGCACCCGATTGTGCATGAACCCCATGGCGGAAAGCTGGCGCATGCCGGCATCGACGATCGGGAATCCGGTGGTGCCGTCGCACCAACGTTGAAAAGCTTCGTCGGGGGAAACGCCCCCGTTGCCCGCTGACAAGCGCTCGCCCGGTCTCAGCCACGTCATTCCCCGGAACTGCGGCTGGAATTCGTGCTCCAGCACTTCCGGCCAATGCCAGAGCACCGCCATGTAAAACTCGCGCCAGATAAGCTCATTCAAAAAGGTTTGTGCGCTCTTGGCTGCCGCTGCCGTCCGAGCCGAAGCCGCCGCCTCGCGGCACCGCTTCACGACCTCTCGAATCGAGAGGGTGCCATGCCGGAGATCGGCGGAGAAATAAGAGTTCACAGCCGAAGCCGGAACGTCTCGCAACTCCCCATACCGGTAGATCGGCCCGCTGAAAAACGCCTCCAGCCGTCGCCGCGCTGCCGGTTCGCCCGGCGGCAGGATTTCGGCGGATTC
The DNA here is from genome assembly GCA_037130675.1 of Verrucomicrobiota bacterium. GTDB lineage: Bacteria > Verrucomicrobiota > Verrucomicrobiia > Chthoniobacterales > Chthoniobacteraceae > JBAXSN01. Next base: position 3,249 of record JBAXSN010000205.1, on the reverse strand, counting down.
CGTGAGCCCCCAGTCACCCAGGGTCGGAAGGGCGAGCGACGAAAGGTGTTCCAGCGCGAAATCGGCGGGCCAACGCCCCACCGCCCCGTCTGGGTCGGGGTGGGGGAGTCGCAGCCACCCTTTGGAGTATGGCGTGAAGACTCGAAACGGGGTTCCGGTCGCGGTCAGCACTTCGTCGCGTTCATGAAGGACGACATCCTTAAAGCCGATGGCGCGGATGCCCAGGCGTTTCGCCATCTCCGTTACCTTGGTTTCCATTGCGCGCCCGAACGGATCCGGGTCGCGGTTGAAGTAAACGGCGTCGGCTCGGGTCTCCGTCACGAGTCGCTCCAGTTCCTCATCCGCCCTGCCTGCGCGGAGAATGAGTCGTCCGCCAAGTGCATCCAACCCTCGCGCGACTTCCGCGAGCGATCCGCACAGGAATTCCTGCCTCGGAGCCCCCGTCCAACGATGCCGACCCCGCCAGCAACTTCGAATGTAAACCGGGATTACCCGGCCTCCGCTGTCCCGATAAGCCGCGTTTAACGACGTGTTATCCGTCAGTCGCAAATCGCGGCGGAACCAGTGAATGATTGTCATCACCGCGAAGGGCTATCGAGATTCCCCCTGCGCGTCCAGTTTTTGCTGGAGGACCAAAGGTCCGTTCCATACCAGCCTGGGGCATCGCCCCAGGAAAATCGGGAAGGCGAATCAGGGCTGAAGGCCCGCACTATTCTGTGCGCTGATGAGATGGTTCGGGCCTTCAGCCCTGAACATTTCTAAATCGAAAACCTGGGGCGATGCCCCAGGCTGGTATGGGACCGCGCCGTTGGCGCTGAAAAGCCGCGCGGGTTCAGGCGGCGCCTACGCCGGATGTTCCGCGTGCGCAGGCGCGGCAGCCTCGGCATTGATCTTTTCCGCGAGACTCGTGAGCTTCTTGTCGGTTTCGGCCTCCTCGTGGAGCGTCTGGTCGAGCAGCTTTTCGTCCTCCTTCAATCCAAGCACCTGGGCGTAGGTCCGCGCGCAACCGTAAGCGGCCATTTCGTAATGCTCCACCCGCTGCATTTGCGCGATCAAGCCCGAGTCCATCACCTCCGGCTGGGCTTCCTGGTCCATCCAGTCCTCGCACTCCTCGACCATCCCGTCCATCGCCTTGCAGCGTGAGCCTCGGGTCGATTTCCCCATGCGCTCGAAAATCCGGTCGAGCCGCTCGCTTTGGGTCTTGGTCTGTTCGCGATGATGCTCCAGCGCTTGCTTAAGTTGTGGGGATGAGGCGTGTTTGATGACTTTCGGCAGCGCTCGATAAATCTGCTTTTCGACCCCGTAGAGGTCTTTGAGTTCGTGAAGATACAGGTCTTGCAGTGATTCGTAATCCATGGTTCAACTCCCTTTCGATGATTCCGTCGTGTATAAATTGCATCGGAGACAATGCCCTCGGAAAGCGCAGGGGTATGCACGAAACAGAGAATTTTGCCCTTCTCGCAATCACCAGCTTTTCCCCGATTACATTTTTGAATCCAAAGCCTTAGAACCTTCCAACCATGAAAGCGCTCCTTCTTACCAACGAATATCCACCCAACGTTTACGGCGGCGCCGGGGTTCACGTCGATTATCTCAGCCGCGAACTCGCCAAGCTCATCGACGTCGAGGTGCGTTGCTTTGGCGACCAGAACCAGAGCGGCGAGCATCTGAGCGCCCTCGGGTTCGGCCTGGACACGAGCGCTTACACCTGCCCCAAACCGCTCCAATCCGTTTTCGGCGCCGTGGAACGTAGCACCGCGTTCAACACGACCAACATCGATGCGGATGTCGTCCATTGTCACACTTGGTACACCCATTTCGGCGCGATCATGGCCAAGCTGAACTATGGCATCCCGATGGTGCTCACGGTCCATTCCCTTGAGCCGCTGCGGCCTTGGAAGCGCGAGCAACTCGGCGGTGGCTACGATTTTTCATGCTGGGTGGAAAAGACCGCCATCGAAATGGCCGACGCCATCATAGCGGTTTCTTCTGAAACCAAGGCCGATGTGCTTCGGCTTTTCAATGTGGACGAGAAGAAGATCCACACAATTTATAACGGCATCGATCTCGACGAATACCAGAAGGTCACCACCACGGACTCCCTGGTGCGGTACGGCATCGACCCGAGCGTGCCGTATGTGCTCTTCGTGGGGCGCATCACCCGGCAAAAGGGAATCGTCCATCTCGTGCGCGCCATTCAGTCGATGGACCCCGGCTTCCAAGTGGTTCTTTGCGCCGGAGCCCCTGACACGCCGGAAATCGCCGCCGAAATGCAAGCGGCAGTCGCGGCGGTCGAGCGTCCCGGCGTGATCTGGATTCAAGAGATGGTCAATAAAGGGACCGCGTATGAGCTGTACTCCAACGCCGCGGTCTTCTGTTGCCCCTCCATTTACGAGCCGTTCGGCATCATCAACCTCGAAGCGATGGCGTGCGAGACCGCCGTAGTGGCCAGCGCCGTTGGCGGCATCAAAGAAGTCGTGGTGCATGGCGAAACCGGCTACCTCGTTCCCGTCGAGCAGATGAACGAGAGCCCGTTCGAGCCGACCCATCCCGAGCAGTTCTCCCGCGACCTCGCCGCCCGGGTCAATGAGTTGATGGCCAATCCCGAACTCCGGAAAAAGATGGGCTTGGCCGGCCGTAAACGCGCCGAGGAGAAGTTCGCCTGGAGCTCCATCGCCAAGCAAACCGCGGAACTCTACCAGACGCTGATCTGCCAGGAATAGACTCCCGCAGAGGCGCAGGCGCAGAGATTTACAGGAATGAAAGAAAATGAAATTGGAACACAGGTGCTCAAAGCGGCTATTGCTGTTCATCGGGAGCTTGGGCCTGGGCTTCTGGAGACAGTTTACGAAGTTATCCTGGCCCGTGAGTTATCCGATCTTGGTTCAAAATAGAGCGACAGGTTCCAGTACCAATCATCTACAAAGGGATTAAATTTGACGAGGGATTCCGGGCCGACAGGATTGTCGAAAAAAGTGTGCTTATGGAGCTCAAGTCGGTCGAACGGATATTGCCGGCTCACAAAAAGCAGGTGCAGACCTATTTGCAGTTGACCGGCCTGAAGCTCGGATATCTCCTGAACTTCGGGGAAGCCGTTCTAAAGAGCGGTATCACCCGCTGTGTGAATGGACTGGAAAAATAAATCTCTGCGCCTCCGCGCCTCTGCGGGAGAATGAACTCTTCGCCCCATCTCCAGCAGGGCAAACGCATCAAATTTCGATTTGGGACATCATTCCGAAGCGCCAACGG
>JBAXSN010000204.1:0-4387 GCA_037130675.1 Verrucomicrobiota bacterium | reverse complement strand
CCGTTTCGTCCGGGTGGGAATTGCGATCACCAGCTTGACCGTCGAAGCGCTTGGAGGAACCGCAAAGGACAAGGGCAAGAACATCTTCGTTCTCGGGCTGCTGGCCGCGATCTTCAACTTCGACGCGGAAAAGGTGAAGACCCTGCTCAAGGAACGCTTCGGCAAGAAAAACCAAAGCGTGCTGGACACCGCGCTCATGGCCTTCCAAGCCGGGCTTTGCTATCCGGTCGAAAACCTTCTCGCCTCCCGCTATCATTTCGAAGAGGTAAAAAAGAACGGAAACCGCGCTCAGATCACGATGGACGGCAACCAGGCGGTCGCCTACGGACTGATCGCTGCGGGTGTGCGCTATGGCGCGGCCTATCCGATCACTCCCTGGACTTCCGTCATGGAAATCCTCCGGGCTGAACTGCCGAAATACGGCGGTCTGTTCGTGCAGTGCGAAGACGAGCTCGCCGCTGTCTCCATGGCTCTTGGCTTTTCTTACGCCGGTCACCTTGCCATCACCGGCAGTTCCGGCCCCGGCATTTCCCTGAAGACCGAAGCGATCGGTTGGGGAACCATGGCCGAGATTCCGCTGATCATCATCAATGTTCAACGCGGCGGCCCCAGCACCGGCTTGCCGACCCATGTGGAACAGAGCGATCTTTATCAATCCATCTACGGCGGCCATGGCGACAGCCCCCGCGTGGTGCTCGCCGCGGCAAATGTCGAGGACTGCTTCTACATCACGATGGAGGCGGCCCGGATCGCCAGGGAATACAGCACGCCGGTTTTCGTCCTTACCGACGCATCGCTTTCCACCCGGATCGAAGCTTTCGACGAGCCGAACCTTGCAGAGATCATGCGGAATCTGACGCCCGACCTCGCCCCTCGTCCTGTGGACTTCAAGCCTTACCCGCTGGATCGCATGACCCAGCACGCGCCTCCGGGAACCCGGATGCTTGGCGGGAAATACCCCGTCGTCACCGGCCTTGAGCACAACGAAATGGGGCACCCGTCCGGCAGCGCGAAGCTGCACGTCGCCATGAACGCCAAGCGCCGCCAGAAGCTTCAGAAGCTCGCCGAGGAGTTGCCGTTGCCGGAAATCTATGGGGACGCCGAAGGCGAAACCTTGCTGGTCGGCTGGGGCTCGACCTACGGCCCGATCCGCGAGGCCGTCGATCGCGTTCGCGCCGGGGGCGAAAAGCTCTCGTCGATCCACCTCCGCCATGTGCATCCGCTGCCGAATGGGATGGAGACCCTCTTCGCAAAGTTCAAGCGCATCGTCGTCGTGGAACTCAACGATCAGGGCGTCTATGGCTTTGGTCAAATGGCCACCCTTCTGCGCTCCAGATACTGTGACCCGAAAATTCAAAGCATGACCAAAACCGATGGCATGAGCTTCCTCGTCAAAGAAATTTTAGCCGGATATTCCAAATGAGCACCGCCATTACCCTCTCTCCCGATCGCGAAAAACTCACGAAAGCCAACCTCACCGCCGACCGCTCCACCTGGTGCCCGGGGTGCGGTGACTTCGCCGTTCTCGCCGCCTATTACAAGGTCCTCGAAAAACGCCAACTGCCGCACGAGAACATCGTCACGCTCGCGGGCATCGGCTGTTCATCGCGCTTTCCCTATTTCGTAAACACCCACGGCGCCCACTTCATCCATGGCCGCTCGATTCCGCTCGCGACGGGGGTCAGCCTTTCGAGGCCGGACACCCACGTCTTCGTTTTTGGCGGAGACGGCGACGGCTTCTCGATCGGCGGCAACCACCTCGAACACGGGGCGCGCAAGAACATCGACCTGACCTACGTCATCATGGACAACTTCGTCTATGGCCTGACGAAAAAGCAGACCTCGCCGACTTCGCCCATTGGGTTCAAGACCAAGACCGACACCCTGGGCGCCTTGGATCGCCCGGTGAACCCGATCAAGAAATTGATCGCCGCGGGAGCGACTTTTGTTGCCCGCACCCACTCCACACAACTCAATCACATGGCTCAGATGATCGAGCGCGCCATGGATCACAAAGGCTTCTCCGTCGTCGAAGTCCTCTCCGAGTGCGTCGAGTTCTATCCGGGCTCAGCCGATTCCGCCAATCCCCGCAAAGGTGGCGAATACAAACTGATCGAGGAAAAGAAGGGGGACAACACTCCCGAAGACGAACTCCGTCACGACGTGACCGACGAATCCGCAGCCTACAAGCTGGCTGACCTGGCGTTCCCCGGTGTATTCGGCGTGTTCTTTCAGACGGATCGCCCGACGAAGAATGCCTTGGAAAAGAAGCTGATCGACACCGTGCGCGGCACGGGGCCTGCCCCCACCGACATGGAGATTCTCCAAAGCACGTTTAACCGGATGAAGTAGTCGCGTTTCTTGCCGCGAAGCGGTTGAATTTAGCCCAAGGGGAGGCCGAAAACGGCCAATCCTTGGGCTTTTTTGTGCCCCTCTCCGCGACTCCCAAGCGGGGATGGACGAAATGGACTGAGTGGACAGGAACGCAAGCGCTCTCCCCGCGTCTCCTCCAAGCGGCAGGGATGCCGCTTCTACTACTCCCCCCTTCGCGTTCTTCGCGACTTCGCGTGAGATTCTCTTCTCCGCGTCTTCCCCTATGCCCGGATCTCAAATCCCCGCAACCCGACGAGCGCGACGGCGGTGACCGCATGTTCCTCTTTCTTCTTGATGAAAGCCGCGAGCTCGCTTTCCGCAATGTCCTCAAGAAAACCGTTCACTTCTTCCTCCTGACCACCGGCAAGCAGTTCCACGCGTCCATCGGGGAGATTTCGCACCCAGCCAATGACATCGTACCCCTTGGCGATGCGTTTCACAGTGTAGCGAAAGCCGACCCCCTGAACGCGGCCCTCGTAGAAAATATGTTTGGCGATCATGCTCAATGATTCTGCTGCCGGTTCGTTCTTCACGCGCTGGGTGGCCTCACTCCGGTCGCGAGAACGGTTTGAAAATGGGGGCTCTCCGTTTCGCGATCGACCACGGCAATTTCAATGCCGCAGAAACCCGCTTCGCGAAGCATCTGATCGAGCTGCACCTCGGTGAAACCCAACCAAAGATCCGCGTAGAGCTCACGGGCGCTGTCGAAATGATGCGCCAAAAGATCCAGAATTGCGATGCGCCCGCCCGGCTTGAGAATCCGGAACGCGGCGGCAACCGCCCGGGCCGGGTTGCTCGCATGGTGCAAGGCCTGACTTAAGAGCGCCAAGTCCACCGATTGATCGTCAATGGGCGGCTCCTCGATGTCGCCCAAGCGGTATTCCATGTTTTGGAAGCCGTGCTCCCGGGCAAGGTCGGAACCGAACTCGACCATCTTTTCGGAGTTATCCACCGCAATGACCTGCCGGGCGTGTCGGGCCAGGAACTGGGAAAGCGTCCCCTCCCCTGCCCCCAGGTCCGCCACCGTGATCGGGCCCGCAAGCGCGAGCAACATGTGCGCAAACCCTTTCCAAGAACGGCCGGGGCAGTAACTGCGCCCAAATTTCCCCGCCAGCTTGTTAAAGTATTCCCGCGCCTTGTCCTGGCGTTTGTGCCGGATGAGCTTCAGCGCGGCCCGGTCGTGCTTTGCCTCGGGAATCTCCGCGGCGCTCGCGCGGATGATCTCCGCAAACGGCCCGTCGTGCTCGTCCGCCAGCCCGTAATAAATGTTCTTTCCCGCACGCCGATCCCGAAGCAGCTTGGCCGCCTTGAGTTGGGCCAGGTGACTGGAAATCCGGCTCTGCCCCATCCCCAGGATCTCCTGGATCTCGACGACGGAAAGCTCCTCCTCCTTCAACAGCAGCAGGAGCCGCAGCCGGGTGGGATCAGCCAGAAGCTTAAGGGATTTGACGATGGAAACCATCAGGAGGAGAACGTATCAAGCTATCACGATTGGTCAATACGGGAGGAGGAAGGGGAAGACTGGGGGGACGCGGGGACGGGGAGACGCGGGGCTGCGGGGAAATCTTGTTCCCAAACTCCGACACACTTGGGGGCGCAACTCCTCAGAAACAGAACCGTACTTTACACTGAAAGTGGTTTGAGTTCGAAGCCAAATAGGGCAGCTTGTTTGCGGAGGCTTCTCCATTGCGGCGGCGGGGGGACGGAGCTCCGACTCGTTCCCGAGGCCATCCCGGCAATAATGGCGTTCCCCCCTCCTTCCGTCGGGAGAGTTTGGGAAAGCGTCTCCATGGGCTTCGGCCACCACGCGGGGATGAAAATCGGGCGTGCTCCCACGGAGAGCGGCTGGAAGCCGCTTCTACAGTAGAAGCGGCATCCCTGCCGCTTCGATCCTATTTTCGGAGTAGTCCCGCCCCCGGTTGCGTGCCTTGCCGGATCATTCGTCGGGGAAACTATACACCTGAGCACCGCGCGAATTTCCGGCTCCGTAGTAGAAGCGGCTTCCAGCCGCTTT
>JBAXSN010000203.1:0-4473 GCA_037130675.1 Verrucomicrobiota bacterium | reverse complement strand
CAGGGATGCCGCTTCTACAACCCGGCGAGACCCTCGCCGCAAACCAAGTTTCAAGCCAGGACAAAACCGACTACTGCTTTTTGAGCTCCACGCCTTGTTCCAGCAGCACATCGAAGACGCTTCCCAGGAGGTCGCGGTAATCGAGGCGAAACACCTTGTCCAAGGGTTCCTGGCGCATGGCCAGATAGGTTTCGAAACTTTCCTGGAGCTTGATCGAGAGCAACGCTTTGAGTTGCTCGGCGCTGCCTTCGGGCAGCGGCGTTTCGGAATGAAGCTGGCGGCTCTCCGCCACGGCTTCGTGGTGGGTGGCCAGATCTTCGAGCTGCAGGCGGAGTTCCTTTACGGTCGTTTCCAATTGCGCGTTGTGCTGAAGCAGCGCGTCGGCATCGACCGCGGGCCTGTCTTCCGCCCGCACGGAACGGGCGCCCCGTTTGGGCTCTTCCTCGCGCCGGCGCAGTTGATTCTTGGTCTGCTCCAATTCGTTGCGGAGGCCTGAAACATAGGCTTCGAGGCCGCGCAGGGATTCTTTGAGATCGAACGGCCTGCGCCCTTTGTCGTCGCGCCGCTCTTCCCGACGTTCCTCGCCGCGTTCGCCTCCCTGGCGGGGCTGTTCCTGTCGTTCCGGGCGGCGGTCCCGCTGGTCGCGGTCTCTCCCCTGTCTCTCTTCCCGGGGGCCTTGCTTCTGCGGGCCCTGCTGCTCGGGCTGCCGGTTCCGACGCGGGATGGTGATTTCCTCAATCGGCTTGGGTTCAGGCTTATCCGGGGCCGGTTCGACAATGTTGCCTTGCGTTTCGGGGGCGGACTCCACCGGGGCTTCCGCCTCGGCCGGGGTTGCTTCCGGCGCGGGAGTCTCGGGAAAGCGCGGTTCCTGTTGTTCGGATCGGCCACGTTCCTTTTGCCGCGCGGGCGCTTTTGGATCTCGCCTGTCGGGACGCGCGCTCTTTGCCGGAGCCTCAGCCGGGACGCCTGTGTCACCGTGCGCATCGGGGAACGGCACTTCCGGCGGCGCGTCTTTAAGCGCTTCGGGTTTCAGCACTGCGGCGATCGGTTCCGGCAATTCCGGAATGTCTGTCCTAAGCTGGCGCTGGAAGTTCACTTTCCAACGTGAAACGGATTTCGCAGCGGCATCGAGGTCCCCAGCCGCCATTTTTTTGAACCGGCCCGCGGCGTAAGCCCAGCGCAGGATGGAGAGTTGCGAAAGCGGCGGCGCGAGCTGGAAGCATTCGATGGCGCAATGCACGAGGCAATCGGCTTCGGCGCCTTTCAACTCGCCCAGGGCGAGTTGCAGCAGCCACGGTTTGCCTTTGCCGATGAAGACGTTGAAAAACATGTGCCGGTGCTTGGCCGAAAGCGCGCCGGTTTCGGGTTCCCGCAAATCGGCGGCGGCAGCGGCGGCAATCTTCAGGCCGGCGGCGGGCTCGATTTTGAAAATGGAGCGGGCCAGGCTGAGCCGGAGGCGGCGCGCGGGTTCGCTGTCGATTTTGGCGACGCTGGTCAGCAGGTGACGGCGCATCGGGACCGAGAGCGTGGGCCAGACGGCGCTGACGGCGTTGGCTCCAACGATCCACGGCAGGCCTATAAGCGGCTCGATGGCTGAGGCGATTCCGGCCTTGCCGCCTGAGAGCAGTTCCTTGAGCAGCGCAGCCGCTTGTTCTTCATCGGCGGCAGGGAGTCGCTGGGCTTTGGAGGCTTCGGCGAGTTTGGTGAGAGTTTCGAGAGATGAGTTTTCCACAGAAATTGTTGTTGCGGAGCGGGCAGGGGTCAAAGCGGGGGTCAATGTCCTTCCTTTTCCATTCTTTCGCTTAACCACTGCTTGATCATGCTTTGGTAGTTAAGATAGCGCGATCGGGCCAGTCGTTTGATGCGGGCGAGCATGCGCGGGTCGAACCGAAGCGTGACCGTGGTCGATTCGCGGGCATCGGACTTGAGCAGCGAAATGTTCATCAGCCGCACGTCCAGACGGTTCTCCGTCCAGAAGCGCGCTTCCGCCGCCTCGCTTTCGAATTTCGGTATTTCCGACCAGCTCTTGATCACATTCATGCCAGCTCGATGTTTTTGCGCCCGTAAAATTGCACCTCCTCGGGAGTCATGTCGCGTGCAAAAATCGCCCGGTAGCGTTTTCCATCGGTCCAGAACACCGTAAAAACGTCCCGGCCCCCCATCGATTTGCCCAAATTGAAGTAGCGCGCGGCCGTCCCATCCTGAGTATCGGGCAGGATTCTCAAAGAAAACGGATCCTCGAACGACTCCTCGATGTCCTTGGGAGGAAGCGCTTTTAAGTCGAACGGAACGTCTATCCAGTCGAAGTCCATCAGGTTTGCGGGGGTGCAGCCGGTTGAATCAACTCGATCTCGTAGCCTTCCGGGGCGTCCAGGAAGGCGATCATGCTCCCACTTCCGGTCCGGGTTGGGCCGTCGGAGAGCGGATACCCCTTGGAAGCCGCGTGGCGTGCAAAAGCTTCCAGATCAGGCACTTCGAAAGCGAGGTGCGTCAGATCCGGGCCGACGACCACCGGGCCGCTTTCGTCAAATTTGCACAGCTCGATCAGCTCTTCGCTGCCGGGCGCTTTAAAGAACACGAGTTGGGAGCCGCGGGGGGAGGTGAAACGCTTGACCTCTTCCAGTCCGAGGACGTCCCTGTAAAAGGCGACCGTCTTCTCAAGGTCCGCCACGCGATAGCGGGTATGCAGAAGTTTGGTGATCATGGTTTGAATTTTATTTCAGATTTGCCGCAACAACTTAGAAACTGCCGGACGCATTCCCGCAAATCCTAAATCGTTCTACACGCTTCTAATCGTAAATCCTATGCTTTCTCTTGGTATCGACAGCGGCACTCAAAGCACCAAAGCCATCGTTCTCGACTGCGAGACGGGTGAAATCCTCGCCAGCGCCCAGCAAAGTTACGGGTTCATCGAAGGGCTCCCTCCGGGGCATCTCGAGCAGAATCCGGCGGTTTGGGTGGAGGCAGTGGATAAAACGATCCGGGAATGTCTGGCCAAACTCGGAGATCGCAAGGACGAAGTGGCGGCGCTCGGCGTCAGCGGCCAGCAGCACGGCTGCGTGGTGCTCGACGCCAACGACCAGCCGATCCGCCCCGCGAAGCTCTGGTGCGACACCTCCACGGCTCCGCAATGCGAGCAGTTTGCGGCGGAGTTCGGGGGCGCCAAGGGCCTGATCGAGCTGACCGGCAACAACATCCTGCCCGGTTACACCGCTCCCAAGCTCCTCTGGCTTAAACAGAATGAGCCCGCCAACTTCAAGGCGATCAATTGCGTGCTCCTGCCGCACGATTTTCTAAATTTTTGGCTCACTGGCGAAAAGAAGATGGAATACGGCGACGCTTCCGGCACCGGCTGGATGGACGTCCGCACCCGCACTTGGAGCAAGCCGATCCTCGATTTCATCGACCCCTCGCTAATCAACTTCATCCCGAAAGTCAGCAGTTCCCGCAATCCCAATGGATTACTGCGGGACGAACTCCGCAAAGCCTGGGGCCTCAAACAGAACGCCGTCGTCAGCGCCGGCGGCGGCGACAATATGATGGGGGCCATCGGCACCGGGAACCTCAACCCGGGCTGCGTCACGGCCAGCCTCGGCACCAGCGGGACGCTCTACTCCTATTCAGAGGCCCCGGTGATCGATCCCGAGGGGGAGATCGCCGCGTTCTGTGATTCCACCGGCGCCTGGCTGCCGCTCGTTTGCACCATGAACGTCACCGTAGCCACCGAGCAGGTCCGCGCCATGTTCGGCTGGGACGTCCGCACGTTCGATGAGCAAGTCGCCAGCGCTCCTGCCGGAGCCGGGGGAGTCCTCTTCCTGCCTTATCTTACCGGCGAGCGCACGCCGAACCTCCCGGCGGGCACCGGCGTGTTCCATGGGTTGAACACCCAGAACATGATCCCTGCCAACCTGGCCCGGGCCGCCATGGAAGGGGCGACGCTCGGCCTCGCCTACGGTTTAAACCGATTCCGCGACCTGGGAGTCGAGCCGACCGAAATCCGCCTGACCGGAGGCGGCAGCCGCAGCGCCATCTGGCGCCAGATCTGCGCGGATGTCTTCGGGGTGCCGACCGTTTGCCTGACTTCGTCCGAAGGCGCGGCGCTTGGCGCGGCGATCCAGGGGGCAGCCACAGCCAACAGCGTCCAAGGCAAGCTCGGAACCTTGCGCGACCTGGCAGCCAAGCTCGTCACGCTGGATGAATCCACGCGGGCAACGCCCGGCAAGGCCAAGGCGCTCTATGCGGAGTTGCTGAAAAAGCAGACCACGCTGACGCGGAAGCTGCACGCAGCGGGGTATTTGTAAGAGGGGAAATAGGACAGATAGGACCTATGGGACTGATGTTCTGAAACACATCCGTCCCATCCGTCCCATCAGTCCCATTTCTTGTATGCAGCCCCCTCCTCTTGACCGCCGCTCTTTAAAAGCAGACTGTTCTTCTATGAAACGCGCTCATCTGCTCCTCTACGACAATGAG
>JBAXSN010000202.1:0-4572 GCA_037130675.1 Verrucomicrobiota bacterium | reverse complement strand
GCGCCCTGCAGCCGGATCGACTGCTCGTGGTGGATCGAGATCTCCTTGTCGGCCTTGATCGTTTCACCCCCGGCGCAGGTGACGACAATCGGAAACTTCAGATCGCGGGCCGTGCCATGGGAAGAGTCATAGACGATCTCGACGTCGGCCTTTTCACCAGGCCCGAGGGTGCTTGGCAGGAATGACGCCGTGCGGCAGGCGCAGCCAGTGGAGATCGACGCGATCTCCAGGGTGCGGCCGGTGGCGTTGACGAGCCCGCAGGCCATCCGCCTCACTTCGCCGAGCTCGACCTCAAACGGCTTGTCGACACCGGTGGCGCGGATCCCGGCCGCGGCGCCCGATGCCTCGGAGCCCTCGGTGGCCCACGGGCGAAACGTCGCCACCCACGATCCGGCCGCGAGCACCAACGTAAGCGCTGCCGCGGCGGCAGCGAGCGTGAGCCGTTCTTTGGTCTGTGGCCGCATGGCTTGCCTCACCCCCCGGCGGCCGTTTGCCGCCGCAGGAGAAACTTGCGAATCGTGAACGCGGCGAGGACGAGGACGGCGAGAACGTTGAGGCCCCAGAGCCGATTGACAGGGCGGGAAACGGCAGGCCCCTCTGTATCGCTTGGCGAAACACCCCAGCCGTCCTTCCCGATCACGGAGACCTTGGAGCCTGGCGGCGGGTTGAATTCGAACTCTGATGCCGGAGCATCGTAAGCGGTATTTGCCTTCAAAATCAGATACGAGGTCTTCTCCCAAAGCCCATCCGGCCGCCGCCGTTCCCATGTCTTCTCTCGGGGAATTCCGGCCTCGTCGAAGCCGTCAGCCGTGACCTTAAGTACAACGTCCCCATTGGGTGAATGGATCGTCTGCTCGTAAATGTGACGGAAGTCTTTCGAATCGACCGTGATTGTCGCGAAGTCATAGCGGCCACGAAGCGAGAAGAATCCCTTCGGCCGCGCTTCCAAAGTGATCGCCAATCGTTGGCCAGGCACACTCGCAGTGTCAGTTACCCGAAATACAAGATCCGACTCGCCTTGGAGCAAGGCTCGCACCTTGTCGGGGCTTAGCCCAAATCCTGGCGCAGATGTTGATGATGTAGGGCCATCCTTCGGCGGCTCGGAGCAACTGGCTACCACAAGTTCCTGCAGAATCGATTCGCAGCCGGCTAGCTCCCTCCAGATGTCCCGGATTGAACTGGACGTTGCATGGTCCTTGGTCCACGCGGAAACAGTCGGGTTCCGGGAGTTTCCGTAGCAGTATGCATACTCCCGTCTATCTCCGGCTTTCCAATCACCCGGCTGAACGAGTGTTTCCCAGAAAGGTGTGGAAGGCGTGACTTCACCGTCGGCAAAGCCTGTCTCGACGATATCAACACGGATTGCTTTACGACGCTTAACAAACCGTTCTCTCGCAAGTCGAGGGGCTTCTTCAAGCTCAAGATTGCCCTGGACGTTCATCTCGATCCAGTGTTTCTTCTCCTGCTCGGACCAAGATCGGCCAGCAGCCTGCAGTTCGTCTGCCGTCTGCTTGACACTTTTCTCCAGTTCGTCGCGGGTTTTTTTTGGCCGATCAACCACCGAAAAAACTTCAATCTCGAACGACTGTGGGGGGTCACGAGTGAGAACCGTGAGAAGTTGATCCAACTCGCTCGCGTTGATCAAGCGTTGTTCAGTGCCGCGGGAGTCATCCGCAGCCATGCTGTGCCGGGAGCCAGTCGAAGTAAAGATCGCGCTCACAAGACCTGCAAGAAAGAAAAAAACGAGATTATACATTCGTGGGCCATAAGGCCGGATTGGGTGCATGCGCTGATTCCGACTGAGCAACAATGGGCTTCGGGACCGCCGTAATCCTGCCGTGAGTATGGGCTTGTCGGTGGTTATGCACCACTCGAGCAACCAGGGAGCCACAGGTCGATGGCATCCTCGTAGACAACTTCTGAGCCCCCAGATTCATAGCAATAGTCAACAGCAAAACATGTATTCAGACACGTAAAAGTTCCTCCAAGAGCCCCCCCCACAACTGGAGCCCAACTCGGTGAAGAGAGAACACAAGTGCTCATGCAGGCTGGCAATCCTGGGCCGGTCCCGGCACATACAAGGCCGCAGGTCGCTACGATAGCGGCCACGGCACCTGATCCGGCGCATGCGACCAGTTTTGTCATGTTGTACTGGACTTTACATTGTTTTTTCCTGCCGACTTCGACTCTGCGCCATGTAGATAGAGAGCATAGAGTGTGTCCGCTGGTGGCTGGTGCGCAGATGTCATAAGCAAACGTACGATAGGCGAATCCTGTACACCCGCCTGCCGCACACGGGCCGCAATCCGTGGACCGAGCCGGCCCGTCTAGTTTGCGTGTCCAGCATTGCGAGTTACCGGAACTCTGGGCGTTGGCCTGCGACCATACAGAAGTGCCCATGAGCTGCAGGACGCTCATCGACACCACGAGCGTCCATGCGACATTCTCGATCCACGCTCTTTTCGATCGCTGATTCATCGGCGGAGCCTCTCTCCGAGTGGTTCGATCCCCTCAAGCTTTTCCTAGTCGCGGCTAGCCTATTCTATGGGGGGGAGGGGGCGTCAAGGTTTCGGCGTGGGGGCTATCCTCGGTTTTTTCGATAAATTGCCGATCGCGGCCTCGGTGACCCATGGCTCCACCGCGGGACGGCCTGCACCGAGCGGGAGCCGGTGAAATGCCGGTGAAAGGCAGCGCGTTGGCCGAGCGATTGCGTTGCCTGGGGGCGGCTGGTGAGATCTGGGCCGGGGGGCGGCGACAAGCGAGAGGCAGTCCCATCCCAATGAACGCTTCGGCCGAGAAGGGCACCACGCTCAAAGCATCCCAAGAGCGGATAAGAAAGCCCTTGCACAGCTTCATCAGCGCAAGTCGCCACGGAAGTCAGATCCGTCATGCGGAGAAGCGATCGAGCGCCATCACGCGTCACAGCCCCCGGCCTGACACGGCAATCGGCCAGGTCGACGCCGATCCTTCGGCCGTGTGAAGCGTGACGGTCACCGTCGCCTCCACGGGCTCGGCCACGCCCGGATGGCTCGCTGACAGAGACACTTCGACTTCTCCCCCGGCGCCGATCGTCGCCTTTGCTTTCAGCCAATCCGCACTCGATATCGCTTCGGCCCGAACAACCGCTGGGTGAGGAGGGGCAGGACTACTGTCGCGGAGGATGACGGAGGAGTCGACCGCATTCCCCGGTTCGAGAAATCCCATCGAAATCACCTCCGGCCCGGTCCAACGGGGTGCGACAGATCCCCGAAACACGATCCGGCGTTGGCCCCACGATCCGCCCTCGGCCCGGAGGTCGACCGGGAGTCGGAACGGGCCTGGGTTTGAGGGGGCAGAGCCCGATACCGTGACGGTGAAAAAGGACGGGTTTTCCGATTCAGCAAGCGCGAAGTTGACCGCTTCGATCGACTCAGGATCGCAGCCAGTCGGCCGCGCCGCCTTTTCGGAGCCCTTGAAGATCGAAAACTTGCCAGAAATCACGCCGCTCGGTGGAAAGCGCCCGAGATCGAATTCGGTCGCCCCATCGAGCTCGGTCACGGTGAAATCCCCGACGAGCCCGAGCCGGATCACGGGCGTTATCGCGCTGTCGGTCTCGATCCGGGCTTCGAATTCCTTGTGGCCAAATTGCCCTTCCAGGTCCACGGTCAGCGTCGCCGTGGCACTTCCTCCTGGGGGCAGTTCATCGGTCGAGAGCTGGAGCTTCGTGCATCCACACGACTGAATCGATTTCAGCAGGCGGACGGTGGTGGCAGACGTGTTGGCTATTCGGTACTCGCCGTTGATTTCCTTGCGGTCGGCAACGATTCCAAGATTTCGGACCGTTGGCGATGCGTAAACTCCCGGCGGCAGATCGGGACGACGGTTACAGGCCGTTCCAGCCGGCCACACCACAAGCACAAGCGACAGCATGGCAAGGTGTTGGTAACGCCCCAACCGCTGGCTTGAGTGAGCGGTCATGAAGGTCATCCCTGGGAAGCGATCGACTGGGTGGGGAGATCCTGGCGCATCGATGGTCACCGCCGCGCTGAGCGCCAGCGTGCGAAACAGACGGCGGCGAGCGTCAGAAAAGCGGCGATGTTGACCAGCAGCCAAGGCGACACCGCGGAGCGGCCCTCAATGGGCCGGAGATCGGGATCGGGCCCATCGCTGGGGAGGACAGGAAGGGATGGACGGACGGGGTTGCCATTCCTGTCGACCGCGTCAACGCGGGCCGTTCCGGCCAGTTTCTCGATCCAGGCTCGCGTGAACGTATCAGCCGACGGCGGACGATCATCGAAGTCGATGGCCACCGTCTCGTCGAAGCCACTCGATACGGCCGACGGCGTGTCGGGGGTCATGCGAAACCGCGTCGTGATGACATTTGGCACGAACGATCCGGCGCGACCGGCCGTGAGGCTGATCGTTCGCTCGATCTCCTGGACCACGCCGGGAAGCACCGTTTTCGACCGGAAGAATCGGACGGCGTAGTCATGCTCCGAATCGAGCACCATCTCGAAATCGGCGGCGGCAGCCTGCGTGTCTGATGGGGGGGCGGAGGTGTCGGTCTGGTTTGCTTGAAACGATGACTTGATC
>JBAXSN010000201.1:0-4630 GCA_037130675.1 Verrucomicrobiota bacterium | reverse complement strand
ACGGTTAGCCGCGCCGTTGGCGCTCCGGATTCCTATGCTCACACCACCTTTAACCCGCACCCAGCAACCCCATCGCGGTCATCCGTGCAAAGGCGGCGAGCGTGTTCGCGTCGCGGATTTCACCGGTGACGATCATTTCCCGGAATTCCTCCGGGGTGAATGCGCTACAGCCGATGATCGCCTCGTTGGCGTCGTGATCGGTTCCCCGAGGGCTGGGGATGACTGACCGAGCCATGAACAAATGGTTGTGCTCATCCATGACCCCCGGCGAGGAAAAATAGACCCCCAATGGGATCAACTCCCCGCCCGGCGCCAGTTCGTGCCCGGACTCTTCGCGCAATTCTCGCAAGGCGGTTTCGCGAATCACCTCCTCGGTGTGGTTACGGTTGAGATCGATCTGCCCCGCTGGAAATTCCCAGATGGTGGCGCGGACCGGAATCCGCTCCTGTCTGACCAGCAATAGCTTTCCTTCCGGCGTGACTGGAACGACCACGCACGCGCCTTTGCGGTGAATCACCGTCCAAACCGCCCCGTCGGGTCGCGTGGGCGTGCGGACTTTAACGATGTGAACTTCCGCAAAAGGATTCGCGAAGGTCTCGTTGCTTTCGAGGGTTTGCCACTCAGGGCCTTCCTGGATGAAGTCGTGGAAACGCATGGACGGTGGTGCTGGTTTAGACCGAAACGCTATTCGCCCAGAACCGACCGCCAGTGCTTCAACTGCGCCTGCACATTGTTCGATCCGGGAGCGCCGACGTTAGTTCGAGCATCGATGGATCGATGGACGTTCAAAATCTCGAAGACATCTGGCTCGAACGCCAGAGAAAGCGCCTGGTAATCCTCTAGCGCGAGCTCCGCAAATCCGGCTCCGCGTTCGAGGCAGAGCGCCACGGTTTTTCCAATGATCTCGTGCGCCTTCCGGAAAGGCACTCCGTGCAGCACCAGATAATCGGCAAGGTCGGTGGCCAGCAGATTCCAGTCGCTCACCGCGGCGGCAGCGGGGCCTTCGTTGACCTGGATTTCTCGTAGCATGGCGGCGAAAATCTGGAGCGCCGCTTTCACGGTATCGACGGAGTCGAAAACCGGTTCCTTGTCCTCCTGCATGTCCCGATTATAGGTCATCGGAAGCCCCTTCATGGTGGTGAGCAGCGAAACGAGGTTCCCGACGAGCCGTCCGCTTTTCCCGCGGGTCAATTCGGCCACGTCGGGATTCTTCTTCTGCGGCATCAGGCTTGAGCCGGTCGTGTAGGCATCGGAGATCGTCACGAATTTAAACTCCGCCGAGGCCCAGAGAATCAGGTCCTCGCTCAAGCGCGAGAGGTGAACCCCCGTGAGCGCCAGCGCCGAGAGGAGTTCCACGGCGAAATCGCGATCGCTCACCGCGTCCATGCTGTTTTGGGTGATCGCCGGGAAATCGAGCAGCCGGGCGATGAGTTCCCGGTCGAGGTTGATGGTGGAGCCGGCGATGGCTCCCGAACCCAAAGGCATCACGTTGAGCCGCTTGCGGGCATCCGCCACGCGTTCGCTGTCCCGTGCGAACATCTCCACATAGGCGAGGAGGTGATGCGCGAAAAGGACCGGCTGCGCCCTCTGGAGATGCGTGTAACCGGGGATGACGACGGCGATATTCCGCTCGCCCAAATCCACCAGGCTCTTCTGGACCTCCGCCAGCAGCCGCCGAATCTCATCCGCTTCGTCGCGAAGATAGAGCCGAAGATCGAGCGCCACCTGGTCGTTGCGGCTCCGGGCGGTGTGCAACTTCGCACCGGGATCGCCAATGCGCCGGGTCAACTCGGCCTCGATATTCATGTGGACGTCCTCGAGTTCCCGTTTCCACTGGAAGGCGCCCCGGTCGATCTCATCGCGGATTTCGAGCAAGCCAGCACGGATCGCTTCGAGTTCCCCGGAGGTGATCAGGCCTGCCGCTTGGAGCGCCGTCGCGTGAGCTATCGAGCCCGCGATGTCGTGCCGGTACAGCCGCCAGTCAAACGAGATCGACTCGCTGTAATCTTTCAAGAGCTGCGCCGTATCGGTCTTAAAACGTCCTTTCCACATAAAAGTAGTCAGCTCCGCAAAATGCACTAAAGCAATTCCGCGATCTGGACCGCGTTGAGCGCCGCGCCTTTGAGCAATTGATCGCCGGCCACCCAAAAGGCGAGGCCGTTTTCCAGCGCGCAATCGATCCGGATGCGGCCTGCTTGGCAGTCGTCCTGTTCGGCAACGTAAAGGGGCAGGGGATAGCTGTTGGTGGCGGGATCGTCCACGAGCTGGAGCCCCGGAGCCTTGGCGAGCACCTCGCGCGTCTGCTCCACGGAGACGGGGCGCTCGAACTCGGCGTTCACGGAAATGGAGTGGGCCCGATACACCGGGACGCGCACACAGGTCACCGAGGCCTTGAACTCCGGCAGATGCATGATGCGCCGGGCCTCGTTTTGCATCTTCATCTCTTCCTTGGTATAGCCCGTGTCGAGAAACGCATCGACATGCGGCAGGACATTGAACGCGATCTGGTGCGGATAAACATTCTTCTCCACGGGGAGCCCGGCTGTGATCGCCTCGACCTGATTTTTCAATTCTTCAATGGCTTGTGCGCCCGTTCCGGACACCGCCTGATAGCTGGAGGCGATCACGCGTTTCACGCCAAAAGCGCGGTGCAACGGAGCCAGCGCCATGAGCGTGATGGCCGTGGTGCAGTTCGGATTGGCGATGATGCCGCAGTTAAGTTTGACGTCTTCGGGATTGATCTCCGGGACCACCAGCGGCACGGAAAGGTCCATGCGGAACTCCGAGGAGTTATCGACCACAATGGCCCCGGCCTGCACGGCCAGCGGCGCGAATTTCCGCGAAATCCCTGAACCGGCACTGAACAGCGCGATATCGACCCCGGCAAACGAGTCTTTCGTAAGCTCTTCCACCGTCACCGGGGCGCCCTTGAAGGGAAGCGTCTTGCCCGCCGAACGCGCGGAAGCCAGCAGCTTCAATTTGCCCACCGGAAATTGCCGGCGCTCCAGGACTTTGATCATTTCCACCCCTACAGCGCCCGTGGCGCCAACGATGGCAACAGTGTAATTTCGACTCATGATGTTTTGCTCTTGGCTCTTATGAAAAGGTGGCAAAGCATATAGAAGAGAGAAATTCATGCAACCTTTCCCACGTAAAATTCGAGTGGACGTCCCGGCACAGCGGCTGCAAGTGCTGGAAAACGATCGTATCATGGCCGAGTTCCCGGTCTCCACGTCCGCTCGTGGACTCGGCTCCGAACCCGGGAGTTTCAAGACGCCCTTCGGTCGATTTACCGTGGGCGCGATGATCGGCGACGGCGCTCCGCTCGGGGCGATTTTCAAAAGCCGGGTGCCGACTGGCGAACTCGGTCCGCTGGAAAGTCCGGGCGGGGAAGACGATTTCGTTCAGACCCGCATCCTTTGGCTCGAAGGGGCGGAGCCCCATAACGCGAACACTCGCGACCGTTACATCTACATCCATGGGACCAACCACGAGGAGCGGATTGGGGAACCGTGCAGCCATGGGTGCGTGCGAATGCGCAACGCCGATGTGGCAGAGCTTTTTACTTTAATCGAACCCGGAACCGAAGTGTTCATCGGGTGAGGGAGTAATCTTGAGCGATTTCGATGTGCAAAAAACGCGGGAAAAACGTTGCAATGCGCTTCCTCGTGCCACAAAACAAACTCAGCAACCAGCTATGAAAGGAGTTGAAAAACCAGAAATGTTTAAAGCTATTATGATCCTCGCAGTTGGCGCGGCTCTGATCGGCCTGAGCGCTTGCGCGAAGGAGACCAAGACCACGACGACCAAAGTTTCCTCTACTTACGCCAAGTAAGCCGAGCAATCTTTCCAAGGGCCAGGCCGGTTTCCGGTCTGGCCTTTTTTAATTCATTACAAACTGTCTTCGTCGATCAGGTTATTGGGCTTGGCAGTCTTTGGACCGATCTTCAGCGATCCAGCATCGAGTTCGCCATCAGAGCGTTTGCGGTAGGCCCCCCTGATCTCGGCTCCCGCCACAAGTTCGTCAAAGCTCGCAGGGCTCCCGTTGGCGTGCAGCAATTTCGTTTCAGGGGTCACATGCATTACATGGACCGTCTTTTTTCCCATGGTGAACGTCCGTGCGTTTTTGTTGACGGACACCACCTTGCTCTTAAACGGTTGCGCCCGGCTTTTGACAGCGGGCTCGGCGGCTGCGGAAGCCGTGGCTGAGGCAGCCTGGCTGGGTGGAGTCGCCGTGGAATTGGTGCCGGAACTTGCAGGAACGGGCGCTTTCGTGGCAAGGGGGATCGAGCCGCACTGTGGACATGGCGTCGGAGCTTTGCTTGAGCGAGCCGTGGCTTCCGGTGTGGGCGAAGGAGTTGTAGCAGCCGGAGCGCTGGCCCCGGCGGGTTCCGGCACCCGGAGCAACAGCAGGACGGCCATCGCGAGATTCCGAAGGCGAAAACGTGAATTCATGGAGGGGCTCGTACCGTATTTAAGAGCATCATGAGCCGTCCAGAAGATTCAGGGCAAACGCATCAAAATTCGATTTGGGACATCATTCCGAAGCGCCAACGGCGCGGCCCATACCAGCCTTGGGGCAGCGCCCCAGGTTTGAACGTAAAGAGGACCCAGGGCTGAAGGCCCGTGC
>JBAXSN010000200.1:0-4649 GCA_037130675.1 Verrucomicrobiota bacterium | reverse complement strand
TGCCGCTTCTACTACCCGGCGAGACCCTCGCCGCAAACCAAGTTTCAAGTCAGCCCTCCACCCTTAGTTTTGCCGTTTTCGCGGTTCGCTTCGCCTGCTCGAGCTTAATCCGGAGCAGGGCCAACTCGTCCTCGATCTGCTGTTCAGGCTCCTCCCCCACCAACTCCATCGCGTCTTTGGCGCGGCGACACGCCTCTTCGATCTGGGCGTTTTCTTCTTTGGCCGCAAACAGGGCCAAAACCCGGACGGAATCGGGCCCGATGCGCACGTAACCGCCCGCCACAAAAAAGATTTTGATTCCCTCCGCCGAATAGGCGCGGATTTCTCCGCCCGACAACCCGACAAACACCGGCGCGTGTCCGGGATAAATCCCCAAGTCACCCGTGTCCGAAGGAAGTTCCACGAAACGAACCGGCCCCAGATACTGACGGCCATCCGGGGTTACGATCTCAAGCAAAAGTTGACCGGAGCCGTTGTTGGCGGTCGGGGCATCGGCTGGGCTCATTCGGCTATTTACTTTTCAGCAGCGCCTCGCGGGCGGCGGCGAGTTCTTTCCGCTTGGCTGCGGTGAGCTTCGGAAATTGCAAGTCCATCGACTGGAGCGTTTCGACAATCGCGTCGGCGACGACCAACCGGGTAAACCATTTGTTATCCGCAGGAACGACGAACCACGGAGCGTCCTCGGTCGCGGTGTTCCGGATCATCTCCTGATACGCCCGCATGTAGTCGCCCCAATAATCGCGTTCGTTGGCATCGGCCACGGAGTATTTCCAATTCTTCTCTTTCTGATCAAGCCGGCTCAGGAATCGGCGTTTCTGTTCTTCCTTTGAAACGTGTAGGAAAAATTTGCGGATCACGACGCCGTTGCGCGTCAGGTAACGTTCATAGGCGTTGATGTCCTCGAACCGCTCGCTCCAGATGTGCTTGGTCACGAGTTCGTTTGGAAGCTTTTGGCGGGCCAGCAACTCGGGATGCACACGCACGACCAACGTCTCTTCGTAATAGCTCCGATTGAAGATGCCGATCCGACCGCGCTCCGGCAGGACGAGGTTCGAGCGCCAGAGAAAATCGTGGTCCAACTCTAGGTTTGACGGAGTTTTGAACGAGGAAACCATGCAGCCCTGCGGATTCAC
Organism: Verrucomicrobiota bacterium; assembly: GCA_037130675.1. GTDB lineage: Bacteria > Verrucomicrobiota > Verrucomicrobiia > Chthoniobacterales > Chthoniobacteraceae > JBAXSN01. The sequence continues at coordinate 3,516 of JBAXSN010000200.1, read as the reverse complement.
CCCGGACATGACATGGTCGATCGTGCCATCCTTGCCGGCTGCGTCCATGGCCTGAAATATCAAGAGCAGCGCCCGCTTGTCCTGCGCGTACAACTTTTCCTGCAACTCCCGGAGCATGGTGATGCCCGCTTGAAGCAAGGTCGATGCATGTTCCTTGGATTCAAGATTTCCAGTGTCCGCAGGATCGATGTGCTTGAGCTTGAATCGCTTACCATCTGTAACGCGATAGGGTTCGACAAACTTGCTGCGCGGGTTCGCTTTCATGAGACGGCTCGATGCTAATGGATTCCCGCCGAAGGGCGATGCTTCTTTTTCAAAGCGTTTAGCAGAAACGGGTAAACGCCGACTTATCGACGATTCCTTTGCAAAGAGCAATCCCTCATGAGTGATGACGGCCTGAAGGGGGTGCGGTTAAAAGTGGTGCGAGCGTAGGAATCCGGAGCGCCAACGGCGCGGCCAACCGCAACCCAGGGCGTTGCCCAGGCAAAGCCCTGGGTTGCGATGGAATGCCCCTTCGGGGCGCGGGGAATATTGGCCAAACTCCAAACCCAGCCCGTGAGGCTGGGCTTTACGATGAAGCGCCGTTGGCGCTCCGAACCGCCAAATTCACACCACCTTAATTGCACCCAGAAGACTGCGGAGCCGCGCGCATCCGGTCCATTTCGTCTCTGGCTCCTCCATCCCCACTCCGCCTCGGAACGCTCCCGCCTGCCGGATCAGGCCCCGGTGGACACCTGACCCCTTTTCCTTTTCACCAAAGCGGAGCGGATCAATGCAAGAAGATCGGTTCGAACAGCGGCGCCAGCAAACGCGAACCGTGGTCCGTCAGATGGTGGACATCCCGGTACAGAGGAATTCCCAAGCACATTCGGGATGTGGTGCGCTCGGACAAAAGCCAGAACCGACGCCGAGTACTCCGGTGCGTCCCGCCTCATCGTCGCGGCGGTGACCGCCGCAAACGCGGGGAGGATTCGCCTGATCCGTCTTTCCCAAAAAGCCAAAAGGTCCAGATGACCAACTTCCAAATCCTTCAGAAGCAATGAAGTGATCAGATAGCCGGAAATGACGAAAAACACATCGACCCAAATAAACCCGCCCGAAATACCAAGGTGCGCGTGATAGAGGACGACTGCGAGAACCGCAACGGCCCGTAATCCGTCGATTTCAGGCCGGTAATTGATGGGGCTGCTTCCTGAGTTCATCGTCTGGCGTTTGTTGAAGGCGGAGCCTGCCACTTGGCCGGAGGTGAATCAAGGACGTGCCATTTATTCCTCCGCGTTTCCCTTCTCGCGTCCATAGCTCCTCCCTTTCCCCTTGCAACAGCCCAGCAATCCCGCGAGTCCGATCAGGGTTGCCCCGGTGGACATGGGGCTGTGAAATTGTTACTCTCTTCGAAGATGCCTCAGAATTATATGATATGAAAGCCTTTCACTCCAGCGGTTTGCAACACCCCGCTCGATGGAGCTTGGAGGATGAGGGGCTTTGGCGGGACTTCCCGGATCTGCTCGCCCAGGCGTGCGGGGCCGAGGCGGCAGCGGTGGTTTGGGTGGAGGGTTATCGGATTCGGCTTGGCCATGCGACCGGAATGCCCCCGAGCGATTTGGTCTTTGGCACCCGCGAAGAGGCGGCTGAACTGCTGGAAATTCCCGGAGCGTTCGAACGCATGCTGGTGCGTCACAGTGGCTGGACCTCCGTGGCGACGGAATCTTTCAGGGATTCTCACGGCCGGGTGCTTGGCGCCGTGTGCATTTTCAGTGGGAGCCTGCGATTATTTTCGCATCGTCTGCTGACCGGGTTTGCCCGGCATGCGGAGGCGCTCGTCTCGACCTCGAAAAAGTATGCAAAGCGGGCGCCGTTTGGAAGCAAACCCTGCCGGGGCTCGGAACATGCCGGGGATTGCGCTCAGGATTCGTTGAGGAAAGCCCGGGACGCAGCCGAAGCGGCCAGCGCGGCCAAAGACGAGTTCATCGCGAAGCTTTCCCATGAACTGCGGACTCCCCTCACCCCGGCCCTGATGGCGATCGGCATGCTCCTGGACCGGCACGATCTCGATGCACAAGTGCGAGAAGATCTTGCCCTGATCCATCGAAACGTCGAACTCGAAGCCCGGCTGATCGACGATCTGCTCGACGTCACCCGCATCATTCACGGCAAGCTGGACCTGCAACTCGAGGATGTCGATCTTCACCGGGTGATTCAACATGCCGGCGCAATCTGCGGCGGTTTTTCCCGCGAGCGCCGGGTCGGCTTATGTTTCAGCCTCGAAGCCGGGGATCGGTTTATTCAGGGCGATCCCGCCCGGATCGAGCAGGTCTTCTGGAATTTGTTTCACAACGCCATCAAATTTTCCGACTCAGGCAGTCCGATTGAGGTCCGCACTGCAAATCCAATCCCGGGGCAAATCCTGATCGAGGTCCAAGACTTTGGCGTCGGCATCCCTCCAGAAAAGATTTCCGGGCTATTCGGCGCTTTCGAACAAGGCGGAGCGGGCGTCACGAAGAAATTTGGCGGTCTGGGCCTCGGATTGGCAATCTGCCAGGGGATTATCGATCTGCATGAGGGCGATCTAAGCGCCAGCAGCCCGGGCGTCGGATGTGGGGCAACTTTTTCGGTCCGGCTGAACACGGTAACGCCCAAAACGAGAAGATTTCCCGACTTGCGACACGACGCCTATCACGCACCGGGAGCCCAGGATGAGTTTGCCCATCGCAACGCCCGAGTGCTCCTGGTCGAGGATCACCAGCATGCGGCGGAGATCCTTGCGCGTCTTCTGCGCCGGGCGGGCTACCGGGTGGAAATCGCCCATTGCCTGGCGGAGGCCAGGGAACTGATCGAACGCCTGGAGTTTGATCTGCTCATCAGCGACATCGGGCTGCCCGATGGCACCGGCCTCGATTTGATGGCCTTCGTGAGAGAGCGTTCGCTGCTCCCCGGAATCGCCCTCAGCGGGTATGGAACCGAAGAGGACGTGGCCGCCAGTCTTGCAGCCGGCTTTTCCGAACACGTCATTAAACCAGTGGAATGGAAACGGCTCGACGCGGTCATTCGAAACGTCCGGCAAAGGCACGGAAGAGCGGCCGAAGCGCGGCTGGTAAGTTCAATGATTTAGAACCGCGAAAGAACGCGAATTTCTTTGCGTTGGATTACGGTCGAAATATTCAGCCCTCTAGTTCGCATTCGTGTCTATTTCCCCTTGTGACGGAGTTATTACGCGCCCATCTTCGAAGCTTGGCTTCGCAACCGTTACAGGCCCAAAGCGCTCCCGAAGATTCGAAGGATGCTCGCAGAACAGAATGGAACGGCTGAGGGTCGAGAGGACGCATCCGGCCATTCACGGCTGCGAAGCACAGCTTCGAAGATGGGTGCGTTACGGAGCCAAGCTCCATAACGAGAACAAACGCGTCCCTTTCAGCGCCAACGGCGCGGCCCCATACCAGCTGGGGCATCGCCCCAGGAATTTGCATTAAACCCGAACTCCGAAGCCTTCTCTGAAAACAACACACAATTTGGTGCAGG
>JBAXSN010000020.1:0-29981 GCA_037130675.1 Verrucomicrobiota bacterium | reverse complement strand
CTGCGCCCCCTTTGCGTCCTTGGCGCGAAATCCAATTGCTTTTTCTAGGATTATCGACTCATCGTCGAGGTGGCAGCGACCGGGGCCACCTTCGTATTGCGCTTGCTCAACAACACACAGTTCACGCGACTGGAGCCGGGGCGGGCCCTGAGCGAGACGGATCAAAAGGCCGGGGTCGTTGAGGATGTCCGGGTGCGCTTGGGCGAAGGGCCCGCCGGGCCACGCTTCCCCCCTCCCGACTCCGCGTCTTCGCGTGAGATCTTCCGACTGCCCTACGCCAGGTGGACCTTGCGGGTGCCTTTTTCGATTCGGCCAATCGGGCGACCACGGGTGAGCAGGATGGTCTCTTTGACATCGCGCTCGGCGACGACCAGCGTCATGCCGATGCCCATGTTGAAGACCTGATACATCTCGGCCGGATCGACCCCGCCATTTTTCTGGATGACGTCGAAGATGGCGGGCACTTTCCAGCGCTTGGTCTCGATGACGGCGTCGCAGTTCTCCGGGAGCACCCTGGGGAAGTTATCGACCAGGCCGCCGCCGGTGATGTGGGCGATGCCTTTGACGAGCTTCTCCGGCAGGGTGGCGAGCAGCGGCTGATAGTTGCGGTGAACCCGCAGGAGTTCTTCGCCGAGCGGCTTGGTGATTCCCGGCAGGCGCGAGTCGAGCTTGAGCTTCATCGTCTCGAACAAGACTTTGCGCGCGAGCGAGTAGCCGTTGGTGTGAAGGCCGTTGGAGGGGAGGCCGATGATGACGTCGCCCGATTTGATCCGGCTGCCGTCGAGCATCTTCTTGCGATCCACGACGCCGACAATCGTGCCGGCGAGGTCGTATTCGCCGGGCTGATACATCCCCGGCATCTGGGCGGTTTCGCCGCCGATGAGGGCGCATCCGCCCGCTTTGCACGATTTGGCGAAGCCGGAAAGGATCTGCTCAAACACAGCGGGCTCGAGCTTTTCCGCGCCGATGTAGTCGAGGAAAAACAAGGGTCGCGCGCCGAGCACGGCGATGTCGTCGATGCAATGGTTGACGAGATCCTGGCCGACGGTGTCGTGGCGGCCCGCCGCGAAGGCGATTTTAAGTTTCGTCCCCACGCCGTCCACACTGGAGACGAGCACGGGATCTTTCATGCCGCTAAAGTTCGGACGAAAGAGACCGCCGAAGCCGCCGATTTTCCCGAGGACTTCCGGGCCGTGCGTGACTTTCACCAGCCCTTGAATCCGACTCTTCACGGCGTTGCCGAGGTCCACGTCCACGCCTGCGAGCGCATAAGCCTTCTTGGCCGGAGCGGCTGCCTTTTTGGTTTGATTCACTTTCTTTGCCATGGTGCTAACGGGGAAAGAGTTCCGGATGCGAATTGGGCTCGATGAGTTGGTTGGAGCGACTGCGCCGCCGTTCCATGATGAATTTGTCCACGTCGGGATCGACGGGGACCGGGTAGTCGCCGTTGAAACACGCCAGGCAGAAATTGCTGACGGGCTGCTCGGTGGCCCGGACCATGCCGTCCACATCGAGATAGCCGATGCTGTCGGCGCCCAGATATTCGCGGATTTGATCGATCGAACACTGGTTGGCCAGCAAGTTGGCGGGATCGGGGAAATCGATACCGTAATGGCACGCGTGCCGATGCGGCGGACACGAGATGCGCATGTGAACCTCGGCGGCGCCGGCTTCGCGCAGGGTCACCACGCGGGCGCGGGCAGTGGTGCCGCGGACGATGGAGTCATCGACCACCACCACGCGCTTGCCCTTCACGGCTTCCTTGATGAGGTTCAACTTCACCCGCACGTTGAAGTCGCGGATGAGCTGCGTGGGCTGCAAGAAGGTGCGCCCGATATAGTGATTCCGAACAAAGGCGTGCTCGTAAGGGATGCCGAGTTCCTGCGCAAACCCGAGCGCGGCATAGTTGCCGGAGTCGGGAACAGGCACCACGAGGTCGGCTTCGGCGGGATGAAGCCGGGCAAGTTCACGCCCCATGGCGGTGCGCACTTTCGCGACGGTGATGTTGTTCACCGTGCTGTCGGGACGCGCGAAATAAACGTGCTCGAACATGCAGAACGCCTTCTTCTCGACGTCGAACGGCCACTCCGAACGGATGCCTTCCTCGTTGATGATGACCACTTCGCCCGGCTCGATCTCACGGATGAACTCCGCATGGATCAGATCGAACGCGCAGGTTTCCGAGGAGAGAATGTAAGCGCCATCGAGCTTGCCGAGCATCAACGGGCGGAACCCGAACGGATCGCGCACACCGATGATCTCGCGCTCGCCCATCATGACCAGCGAGAACGCGCCATGCACTTTGCGCAGGGCGGAAAGCACGCTGCCTTGTGAACTGGGCTGAGCCAGGAGGTGCAGGATGATCTCGCTATCGACGGTCGTCTGGAAAATCGAACCGGCCTGCTCCAACTCGTCGCGCAGCACCCCGGCGTTGACCAGGTTGCCATTGTGCCCGATCGCGAGTTGTCCCCTGCCACAATCGACCAGCAGCGGCTGGGCGTTTTTCAGATTGCTGGAACCCGTGGTGGAATAGCGGACATGGCCGATCGCACGGTTGCCCTTGAGGCGGTCGAGGTCCGGTGGCGTGAACACCTGGGAAACCAAGCCCATGCCTTTGTGGCAGATGAAGGGCGCGTTCGGGCCGGTGGCCGTGACGATTCCCGCGCTTTCCTGGCCGCGGTGCTGTAATGCGAACAGCCCGTAGTAGGTCAGGACGGCTGCGTTCTCATGACCGAAGACCGCGAAGACTCCGCATTCATGGGTGGGCGTGTGAGGATTATTGGACATGGGCGATTTCTCGAACCTATTCGGCGGACTCCATACACTCGGCGATGGCGCCATACCACGTTTTGTGGAGAGCGGCCACTTCCCAGCGAACCTCGGCTCCGTCGGCGGCGATGGTCAAAGCCGCTTCGGGCGAGGCGTCAACTACGAAGCCCAAAAGGCGGGCTGGCACCCCGGCGGTTTTCGCACCCACCATCACGGCGGCCGCTTGTTCGCTCGGGACGCTGATCACGATGCGCGATTGCGTTTCGTTAAAGAGGAGCACCTCGGGAGCGAGGCCGGTCGTGCCGAAGTTAATTTCAGCCCCGAACTTTTTCGGGCCGCACATGCAGCTTTCAGCCAGTGCAACCCCGAGTCCCCCTTCGGAACAGTCGTGAGCGCTCTTGACGAGACCCTGGCGGATTAGCGACCGCAGCGTATCGTGGAGCAGCCGCTCCTTCGCAAAATCAACGCGCGGTGGCACCCCTTCTTTGCGGTGGTGAATCACCTTGAGGTAATGCGAGCCGCCCATTTCGTCGCCGATTTCGCCCAAGAGCAGAATGGCGTCGCCCGCCTTTTTAAAGAAGCTGGTGGTGACATGGCTCTCGTCTTCGATCAGGCCGACCATGCCGACAGTCGGCGTCGGGTCGATCGCGCCCGCCGGGTTCTCATTATAGAGACTGACGTTGCCGCCGGTAACCGGCGTGTCGAACGCGCGGCATCCTTCGGCCAGACCTTCGACGGATTCGCGAAGCTGCCAGAAGTTCTCCGGCTTGTGCGGATTGCCAAAGTTGAGATTGTCGGTGACGGCAAGCGGAACCGCGCCGGAACAGGCGAGATTTCTTGCAGCTTCGGCGATGGCGATGCGGGCGCCTTCCCGCGGATCGAGCGAGCAGTAGATCGCGTTGCAGTCGCTGGTCGCAGCGAGAATCTTGTTCGCCTCGCGGATGATGAACACCGCGGAATCCGAGCCGGGCAGAACCATTGTGCCGTCACGCACCATGTGATCGTATTGCCGGTACACCCAGTTTTTGGAAGCGATGGAAGGATCGGCCAGCAACCGGGGCAGTGCGTCGGGAATATACGTGGAAAGCAGCCAGATCGGCGCGATGGGGCGGGCTTTGGCCTGGACTTCGCGATTGTAAATGGGCGCTTCGTCGGCGAGTTGGCGCGCCGGGATTTCGGCCACCATCACATCGCCGGCCATGACGCGCATCATGCCGTCGTCATTCACCACGCCGACTTCCGCATGCGGGAGGTCCCATTTCTCGAAGATGTCTTTGACGATCTGCTCCTTGCCTTTTTCGACAATAATGAGCATCCGTTCCTGCGATTCGCTGAGCATGACTTCGTAAGGCGTCATGCCAACCTCGCGCTTGGGAACCTTGTTGAGATCGATCTCAACCCCGGTGCCGCCGCGACTGGCGGTTTCGCAAGTGGAGCAAGTCAGGCCGGCGGCACCCATGTCTTGAATCCCGGCGACTGCGTCGGTTTCCAAAAGTTCGAGGCACGCTTCCAACAGGAGCTTTTCTTTGAACGGATCGCCCACCTGCACGGCGGGGCGGTCCTGCTTGGATTCCTCGGTCAATTCACGCGATGCGAACGCCGCGCCGGCCAATCCGTCCCGGCCGGTTTCAGCGCCGACGTAAAAGACCGGGTTGCCGATCCCTTTGGCCGCACCACGGGCGATCTGCTCATGCTTGAGCACGCCCAGGCAGAAGACGTTCACGAGCGGGTTGCCCTCGTAGGTTTCGTCGAAATAGACTTCGCCGCCAATGGTTGGCAGGCCGATGCAGTTCCCGTAATGGGCGATGCCCGAGACGACTCCCGCGAACAAGCGTCGGTTCGTCTTCACGTTCGGGGCGTCGCCGGTGATGGAACCGAAGCGCAGCGAGTTCAGGTTGAACACAGGCCGCGCGCCCATGGTGAAAATATCGCGGATGATGCCGCCCACGCCGGTCGCCGCGCCCTGAAAAGGCTCGATCGCGCTGGGGTGATTGTGGCTCTCCATCTTGAAGGCGACCGCCCAGCCATCGCCGATGTCAATGACGCCCGCATTTTCTTCGCCGGCCTTGACCAGCACGCCTTCGCCTGTGGTCGGGAATTTGCGCAGTTCAGGCTTGGAGTTCTTATACGAACAGTGCTCGCTCCACATCACCGAGAAGATGCCCAACTCGGTGAAGTTCGGTTTGCGGCCCAGGATTTTCTGGATGCGTTCGTATTCGTCCGGGGTGATGCCATGTTTGGCGATCACGGCCGGGGTGATTTCTGGGTCTGGCGGAAGGCTAACCGGAGTTTTCATGCGACGGCGGAGACGCCCAAATGGTTCAGGATGGACTGGAAAATGATGTTGCCGTCTTCACTGCCGAGGCGCTCTTCACAAGCCCGCTCGGGGTGCGGCATCAGACCGAAGACGTTGCGGGTGGCGTTGCAGATGCCGGCGATGTTTTGCAATGAACCGTTCGGATTCGAGGCATCGGACACGCAGCCGTCGGCATCGCAGTAGCGGACGAGAATCTGGCGGTTGGCGGTCAACTCAGCCAACGTGGCTTCGTCGGCCGTGTAGTTCCCCTCCCCATGCGCGATGGGAATATTGAGCACGGTGCCCGGCGTGGATGCGTTCAGGAACGGGTTATCGGTCGCCTCGACCCGCAGGAAACGGTGCTCGCAGATGAAATGCAGGGAGCGATTGCGAACCAGCGCGCCGGGAAGCAACCGGGATTCCGTGAGCACCTGGAACCCGTTGCAGATCCCGATGAGGATGCCGCCGTTTTGGGCGTAATCGGTGACCGCCTTCATGATGGGCGAGAACCGGGCGATGGCGCCGCAGCGGAGGTAATCCCCGTAGGAGAACCCTCCCGGCAGCACCACCAGGTCGTAGCCTTTGATGGAGGTGTCTTTGTGCCAAACGTAGTCGGTTTCGATTCCGAAAACGTCTTGCAGCGCGTAGTGACAATCCTGGTCGCAATTGGACCCCGGAAAACGAATGACGGCGGCTTTCATGAAAGTGGGTAACCATACCACGGCCCGCTGTGAGCGTCCGGGGTTTTACGGGCTAAGGTGTTCAACGAGGCGGGTTTAAACGTGCGGCTTGGGCTGCGGGTCTGGGTTGGAGCCTCAAGAATCAACGTTCGATCTGCAACTCGTAGTCTTCGATGACCGGGTTGGAGAGGAGATCGCGGCAGATTTCGTGCAAACGGGCTTCGGCGTCCGGCCCGGCATCGTCGATCTCGATCTCCATAAATTTACCGATCCGCACCGAGGAAACCTGGGGAAAGCCGTGGTGCGCGATGGCATCCCTTACCGCTACCCCTTGGGGATCAAGAACACTCTTTTTGGGCATGACGGTAACTCTGGCTTTCATAGGCCGACAAACATTAGGAAGCGGGGTCCAAAACTCAACCAGAAATTCCATTTTGATCACGATTGATGCATCCACAGAGGCAACCGGGCGCGAAATTTTGGGCCCGACGGGCAGAGTTGAAGGTTTTTCGGCGGCCAGAGTGACGCAGGTGCCACCGTCTGATGGGACTTATGGGACTTATGGGACTTATGGGACTTATGGGCGTCCCATCCGTCCCATTCTTACCAGGCAACCCTGCCCCCGCCAAAAAACTGACAGAACCTTTGATTCCGGCACGATTACAGCTAACATGAGTCCGAGTGCCTGACTCTTCCCAGAAAAACCCATCCGATCCACGGCCCGCCTCCAAAGCGAGGCCAAAAACCGCCAAACGCGCAACCAGCGGCGCGCGAAAGGTGGGCCTTCGACCTGCCAATGGTTGGCACAAGCGGAACTTCGTAACCGAAGTGCTCATTCCGTCCCTTTTCACCCGACGCTCGGGAGAACCGGTCAGCCCGCTGTTCCCCGAGCTTAAGAATGGCGAAATCGGCCTGACCTGGATCGGGCACGCCTCGTTTTTAATCCAGACTCACGAAGCAAACCTGTTGGTGGACCCGCTCTGGGCCAAGTGGCTAAAGGTCATCAAACGCATTCGCCACCCGGGACTCGCCATTCACGACCTCCCTTCGATCGATCTCGTGCTGGTCACCCACGCCCATTTCGATCACCTCGACCGGCGAACCTTGCGGCGGATCGCCGAGGACCAACCGATCGTGGTTCCGTTCGAAGTCGGTAATCTGGTGCATGACCTGGGATTCCGGAGTGTGCATGAACTCCATTATTGGAATCAGTTTGAGCACGGCTCTGCCAAAATCACCCTGACCCCCTGCCATCACTGGGGCGCGAGGGTGTTGCACGACTCGCATCGCGGCTTTGGCGGCTACATTATCGAGACGGGCGGTCGCACGATTTATCATTGCGGCGACACGGCGTTTTTCGACGGCTTTGAGGAAATCGGCAAACGTTTCGACATCGATTTGGCCCTGCTCCCGATCGGCGCCTACGACCCACCCAGCGGTCGCGATGTCCACATGAATCCCGAGGAAGCGGTCCAGGCCTTTATCAAACTTGGCGCAAAGCGAATGGTGCCCATGCACTACGGGGCATTTCGGCTAAGCTACGAACCGCCCGACGAACCCCTCCAGCGCCTGGCCGCCGCCGCGAAAGCCTGCGGGTTGCAAGACCGGATCTCCGTGATGACCGAGGGTCAGTCGCAGGTGTTCTAAAAGTGTGGCTGCCATCTGTATTAGCGACTTGCCCCATAGGGGAGCAGCCGCTTCTACTACGGAGTACGGGCGCGCGCGCGCTCTGGTGCTTTGATCGAACCCTCTGCGGAGAATCTTGCATTTCCGCTCCGGTCGATCTCATATTCGTTCCAGCAAAAATGCAGACGAACGTCTCCGTGAAAATTTATCTTACCCTGTTGCTGGCCACTTGCGCGATGGCACCCGCCTTGACGGCGGAAGAGCCCCAGAACCCGTCGCCCGAAGTGCCAGTGGCAATTGCCGTTGCCGAACCAGCCAAACCCGTTACCGAACCAGCCAAACCCGCTGCCTCAACCAACGTCCCCGGTTTTCAGTTCAACGCCGAAAACAAGCAGATCGCCAAAAAAATTTATGGCATTATCAATGAAATTCAGCGGACTGGGTTTGATCCCCAAAAGAATTTCTCTCTGATTGCCGAACTGCAACGGGTCATTGCCGGCACTCACTTTGCCGGGCTCAAGGAAATCCAAGGCTATATCAAAGCCTCGCTAACCCTCAACTCGCTGCGATCACGGGACAGCAAGACGGAGCAGGGAAACACTGGAACTCAAGAGGCGGTGAGCCAAAAATCGCGAGGGCTGAACGCGGATTTGATCTTTACTGCGCCCGCCCCCGTCATTGGCGGCAATTTGTCTTCGGCCGACAGCACGAAAGTCGGGGGGACCAACTCCTCGGGGGTGACAATCAGTTCGCAAGCGGCCTTCGCGGATTTGGGCCCGGCAATGCAACAGCAATCGGCCGCCTACGGCAAGCTGCTCGAGGAGTTGAATGCGACCGGGTTCCCCGAGCCGGTCCTGGCCAGCCAACTCTACGGCAAATGGAGATGGCATTGCGCCACGGTCGCGGCCACCTACGAGTTCGAGCTTCAAGAAGATGGCAGCCTGTACGCAGATGTCGTCGCCGATGACCCGACGCCACCCAGCGCCACCCACCCCACCCCGGCTGCCAATCGAGGGCGCGGAGAGTGGAAGCTCGATTACCGGTCGATCACCCTGGAACTTCACGGCAACAAGCTGGCTCTCTTCTGGAAGCAATCGCCGCAGACTTTTCTCGCGAGCAAACAAATCAAGAGCATCGACAACGAGGAGATCATCCTCGATGCCGATCAAGACAATCTGCTCAAGAGGGTTCGCACTGCCCGGCGCAAGTAGGGGGGCCGCGCGCAAAGGCCAGTGCGATCCGGCAAGGCAACCGCAAATGGCGAATGAAAACAAAAGCTGGAAATCCAGCTCCGGCGTGCGAAATTAATCGTTCGCCTGAAAATCTCTTCGCTTGACGCCCCTTGCGAAGCACTTTAGATTTAACAGGTTGTCCGAAGCTTAGAGTGGGCTTATCCCCACTCTTTTTTGTCTCCGGATACTACGGATTTTTATGAACAGCGATCTTATTTCAGGGCTGGATTATTTCGAACGGGAAAAAGGCATCAAGCGCGAGGTCCTCATTGAGGCCGTGCAAAGCGCCCTGCTTTCCGCATCGAAAAAAGCCATCGGACCCGCACGCGAATTGCGCATCGACATCGATGGCAAGACGGGGGAAATCCGCGCCTTGGCGACTCTCTTGGTGGTGGAAACCGTCCAGAATTCGCACGACGAAATCTCCCTCGGCAAAGCCCGCGCCATCCGGCCCAATGCCCAGATCGGCGAAGCAATCGATGTGGAGGTAACCCCGAAGAACTTCGGCCGCATCGCCGCGCAGACCGCCAAGCAGGCGATGATGCAGCGCATCCGCCAGGCGGAAAAGGAGATGGTCTATGACGAGTTCAAAGACCGGGCGGGAGAAATCGTCGGCGGAACCGTCCGCCGTTTCGAACGCTCGGACGTCATTGTGGACCTCGGCAAATTTGAAGCGGTGCTGCCTTCGCGCGAACGCGTCCAGACCGAGGACTACAACGTCGGCGACCGCATCCGCGCCTATGTCGTGGCGGTCGAAAACGGCCCTCGCGGCCCGGAAATCATCCTGTCGCGCAGCCATCCAAATTTTGTTCGCCGGCTCTTCGAAACCGAGGTCAGCGAAATCGCCGATCACACGGTGGAAATCCGCGGGATCGCCCGGGAAGCAGGCTATCGCACGAAGATCGCGGTGTTCAGCGCCAACGAAAAAGTCGATCCGGTGGGCGCCTGCGTGGGGATGAAAGGTTCCCGCGTGAAGAATATCGTCCGCGAGCTCAACAACGAGAAGGTGGACATCATCCGCTGGAGCGCGGACCCGAAAGAGTTTGTCCTGGAGGCGCTTAAGCCGGCCAAGGTCAAAGCCGTCACGCTCGATCCGACCAAACACGCGGTCAACATCCGGGTGGACGAGGATCAGCTTTCGCTGGCGATCGGCAAACGCGGCCAGAACGCGCGCCTCACCTCACGCCTGCTCGGCTGGGACATCAACATCGAGAAGGATGAGACGGCCAAGGAAGTCTTCGCCCAGAGCGTGACCAAGGCCGCCAAATCGCTCGCACCGCTCCTCAAAATCGAGGAATCTGTGGCGCGCCAGTTGATTACTGCCGGGATGAACAGTATTGAAGTAATTGCAGGGGTCGAGGCGCAGGACATCGCGGATGCGACGGGTTTGGACCTCGAACAGGCAGAGGCAATCTACAACGCGGCGCGAGCCGAATACGACAAAGTGGCTTCCATTTAGTAAATGGGGCCATGAAGACTACCGATTTTCCACAAATTTTAAATGGCAACCCGAGCATCATCCAATTCACCCGGCACGAAGCGCAACGCACCCCGCAAGACTGCGGAAGGGAGCAAAGCGCCCGCGCCTGCTCCTAAAGCTTCGGGCCCAGCCACTCCTCAACCCACTCCGCCGAAGGCGCCCGCTCCCGCGCCCCAGGAAACCGTTTCCCTGATCGACAAGGAAAAGCCGGTGCGCCGCCGTGCGGCCACCTCGTCCTTCTCTGCGCTTCCTCCGATTTCCAGGATTCTCGCACCCGAACCTCCCAAGCCCGAGCCCATAGAGGAACCGGCCGCCGAACCCGAACCTCAGCCGGTCGAAGCCGTCGCGGAACCCGTGGCCGCCACACCGGCCCCGGAACCGGTCCATGAGGAACCCAAGAGTGACGAGAAGGTCATTCACATCAAGCCTCCGATCATCGTCAAAGAGCTGGCCAACCAGCTTGGCTTGAAGCCTTTCCAGCTCATCTCCGAGTTGATGGAGATGAACATCTTTGCGGCGATCAATCACACGATCACCCCCGAGATCGCTTCGGCCCTTTGCAAGAAGCACGGGTTTGTTTTCGAACGGGAAAAGCGCGTCAAGGATGCCGGGGTCCACAAACCGGAACCGGTCGTCGAAGCGCCGAAACCGCCGCCGCCACCCAAGAAAGACGAACTGCGGACCCGGGCGCCGATCGTGACTTTCATGGGCCACGTCGATCACGGCAAGACTTCGTTGATGGATTACATCCGCAAGTCGCGCGTGGCAGCGGGCGAAGCCGGCGGCATCACCCAGCACATCGGCGCTTATACGGTCGAGTATAACAAGAACCCGATCACTTTCCTGGACACCCCCGGCCACGCGGCGTTTACTGCCATGCGGGCTCGCGGCGCGAATGTCACCGACATCGTCGTGCTGGTGGTGGCTGCCGACGACGGCATTATGCCCCAGACGGTGGAAGCGTTGAACCACGCCAAAGCGGCCAAGGTACCGATCATCGTGGCCATCAACAAGATGGACCTCGCCTCGGCCAATGTGGACCGGGTGAAAGGCCAGTTGCAGGAGCGTGGGTTGCAGCCGGAAGATTGGGGCGGTGAAACCATCGTTTGCCCGGTCTCCGCGACCAAGGGCACCGGGGTCGATCACCTGCTCGAAATGATTTTGCTCCAGGCGGAAGTCTTGGAACTCAAGGCGAGCCCCGACGTCGATGCCCGCGGCACCGTCATCGAAGCCCGCGTGGAAGCCGGGCGCGGCCCGACCGCGACGATTCTCGTTCGCATGGGCACCCTCAAAGTGGGCCAGGCTTTTATCTGCGGCAACTACTCCGGCAAGGTCAAAAACCTCATCGACGACAAGGGCAAGAACGTCAAGTCCGCCGGGCCTTCGACTCCGGTGCAGGTGCTCGGATTCGCCGGCCTGCCCAACGCCGGTGACGAGTTGCTCGTCATGGAGAGCGAACGCGACGCCAAGGCCTTGAGCGACGAGCGTCTGGCCGAACTCCGCCAGGACAAACTGACGATCCCGCGCGGTCGCATGACCCTGGAAGGCCTCTTTGCCAATCTGGCAGCCGACCAAAGGAAAGTGCTGCGCATTGTCATCAAAGCCGACGTGCAGGGCTCGCTCGAAGCGCTGGTGGCTTCGCTCAACCAGATCGAATCCAAGAAGGTCGATCTCGAAATCATCCACGCCGCCGTGGGGCCGATTTCCGAATCGGACGTGCTGCTCTCCACCGCTTCGAACGCCGTGATCATCGGGTTCGGCGTGAAGGTCGAAAACACCGCCGCCAATGCCGCCAAGCGCGAAGGCGTCCAAATCAAGCTTTACTCCATCATTTACGAATTGATCGACCAGATCAAAGAAGCGATGGCCGGTCTGCTCGACCCGGAATTGCGCGAAAGCGTCATCGGGCATGCAGAGGTTCGGCAGGTGTTCGAACTCACCAAGGGAATCGTTGCCGGCTGCTCCGTCACCGATGGACGTATCTCCCGCACGGCCCGCGCCCGCGTTCTGCGCCGCCGCCAGCCGATTTACGACGGCGGCATCGCGACGCTGCGCCGGTTCCAGGATGACGTAAAGGAAGTCCGCACCGGTCTGGAATGCGGCATCAAGCTGGGTGATTTCAACGAATACGAACCCGGCGACATCATCGAGTGTTACCAACTCGACAAGTTCAAGCAGCAGCTATAAGCCAACGCCCGCAAGGAAAAGCGGCATTACCAGGCGGAACCCCGGCTGACCGGATTTCCCCACCATTTTTGATGAAGCATCGCCTCGAACGAGTTAGAGAATTGATGAAACGCGAACTCGGCGACCTTATCGGGCGCGAGTTGCAATTTAACCAGCTTGTGACCGTGCAGGATGTCGATATCACGCCGGACCTCAAGCAAGCCCATGTCTATGTTAGTGTCCTGGGAGGCACTGAGGACGACGTAAAGGCCGTGCTTTCCAAGCTCCACGGGCATCGCAAGGAGCTCCAGCACCTGCTTTCGCGCCGGGTCATCCTGAAGTTCACTCCGCAGCTTCACTTCAAGCTCGATGAAACCATCGAGCGCGGCTCCCGGATCATCGACATCCTTCAGACGCTCGACATCCCGGAAGATGATCCTATCGGAGAGGAAGGCGAGAAGCCGGATGAAAAACCCTGAGGAGAGGGGGACGATGCGTTCTGAACGAGTCCTCATGGGCTACGCCCACCACGCATGGATGAAAATCGGGACGTGCTCCCCCGGAGGAGCGGCTGGAAGCCGCTTCTACTGTAGAAGCGGCATCCCTGCCGCTTCGATCCGTATTTTCGGAGTAGTTCCGCCCCCTGCGCCGTGCCTTGCCGGATCATTCGTTGGGGAAAGTTGGGAAGTATTCGTGGACCCGGAGCGCCATCCAAGGCGGTGGAGAGCCACCGCACTCCAAGGCGCTTCGCGCTCAACAAAATACGCGGCCTGGATGCGCGAAGCGCCTTGGAGTGCGGCAGTCCTCTGCCGCCTTCGAGGGGCGCTCCGGATAACCAGTGCATTTCCAAGCCACCTCAAACCAAGTTTCAAGTCAGCAAGCCCAACGCGCGGCATGGAAAAGCGGCGTTTGTACAAGTGGATGTCCAGCGCCAACGGCGCGACCCATACCAGCCTGGCGCAACGCCCCAGGTTTTCGATGCAAAGGGGTCTAGGGCTGAAGGCCCGACCCATCTCATCACTCACGGCATGGCACGGGCTTTCAGCCCTAATTCGTTTTTTTGCGTTTCCTGGGGCGTTGCCCCAGGCTGGTATGGAACGGACCTTTGGTCCTCAGTAAGATAAAACCAGATGATCGCCAACAACACCTTCGCCCAGATCCTCGACGTTCTGCGTTCGCACCAGAGCTTCGTGATCATGAGCCATCTGCGGCCCGACGGCGACGCCATCGGCTGCCAGGTTGCGCTGGCGCTCTGTCTGAAAAAACTCGGCAAGGACGTCACCGTCTGGAACCAGGACGGCTGCATGGACAAACTCCGCTTCCTCCCCGGCGCGGACCTCGTCACCATGCCGCCCGCCGAACCTCTCGATTTCGATGTGGCCATCGCCGTGGACACCGCGTCACAGAGTCGGCTCGGGACCTGCCTCCAATCGATCCGCACCGCCAAGCTTTGGATCAATCTCGACCACCATATTTCCAACAGCCGCTACGGCGACCTGGTCTATATCGACAGCGACGCGCCCGCCGCCGGCCAGATCATTTTCGAACTGATCCAAGCCGGCGGATTGCCCTTCGATTCCGAAATGGCGGACAACCTTTGGGCCGCCATTTCCACCGATACCGGTTCCTTCCAGTATTCCAACACCACCGCGCGCACCTTTGAGATCGGCGCCGGGTTGATCCGTGCGGGAGTGAACGTCGGGAAGATTTCCGAGCAGCTCTACCAGAGCTATCCGCGCCGCAGGCTCGAACTGCTGCGCGAACTTCTCAACACGATGAAATGCACCTGCGAAGGGCGCGTCGCCAGCTTCTCGCTGAGTCGCGAAACCGCCCGCCGCGTGGGAGCCGGCCCGGAAGACACCGAGGGCCTCATCGATTACCTCCGCGCCATCGAAGGCGTGCTCGTTGCCGCGTTCATCGAAGAGATGCAGGAAGAAGACAAAATCCGCGTCTCCATGCGATCAAAAGATCCGCGGTACAACGTCTCCCAAATTTGCAGTCAGTTCGGCGGCGGCGGCCATGTCATGGCGGCCGGAGCCCGAATTCCCGGACCGCTCGCGGTCGCCGAAACCAAAGTTCTCGAAGCCATTTGCAGCGCAATCAACCAGTAATGCAACTCTCCAACCTAGACGGCGTTCTCCTGATCGACAAAGCCCCCGGCATGACCTCCCACGACGTAGTCGCGATGGTTCGCCGGGCCCTTAACACCAAAAAAGTGGGCCACTGCGGCACGCTCGACCCGCTCGCCACCGGCCTGCTCATCGTCGTGATCGGGCGCGGCACGAAAATCCAGGACCTCCTCATGAGCGAGGACAAGGAATACGTCGGCACCATGACGCTCGGCGCCATGACCGACAGCCAGGATGCCGACGGCCAGGTGACCGAAACCCGGCCCGTCCCGGAGCTTGCTCCCAAGCAGATCGAAGCGGCGTTCGCGAAGTTCGACGGCGATTTCTACCAGATGCCGCCCATGGTCTCGGCGATCAAGCAAGGCGGCGTGCCGCTTTACAAGCTGGCCCGGCAGGGCAAGACCGTCGAACGCGAACCGCGTTTCGTCCATGTCTTCGCCCACGAGATCAAGCAGATCGCACTGCCCGAGATCGAGTTCCGGGTCGTTTGCAGCAAAGGCTTTTATGTCCGCACCTACGCCTTTGACATCGGCAACGAACTCGGCTGCGGCGCGCACCTCAAAACGCTTCGACGCACCAAGTCCGGGAAGTTCAACCTGGAGCGCTCCGTCACCGTGGACGATCTCCGTACCAAGACCGCCGCGGAGCTGACCGAAAAAATCATCAGCCTCCCCGAAGTCTCCAGGATGCGGGGGGCGTGATGCTGGCAGCGTCCTAAAAGTTGGAGACAGGATTAACATGATTAAAAGGATTCTCAGGATTTCGCCGAACCACTGCGAGAGTCGGTTGGCATCCGGGAATTCAATCCTGTAAATCCTGTCAATCCTGTAAATCCTGTCAATCTTGTTAATCCTGTCAAAAAAGGGCTTTTGTAGGATCGATATAATACCCACTCCCAAGATGCGCGTCCTGCATTCCATCGCTGAACTCTCGACCGCCCCCGGACCGGTGTTCCTGGCGATTGGCGTGTTCGACGGCGTGCATCTCGGCCACCGTGCAGTTATCGAACGGGCTCTATCAGACGCAAAAGCCGCAAACGGCACCGCAGTCGTCGTCACTTTCGATCCCCATCCGATGCGCCTGATGCGCCCGGAAAAAGCGCCCCGCCTGCTGACCTCCACCCAGCACAAAGCCGCGCTCATCGCTCGCCTCGGCGTCTCCCATCTCCTCATCACTCCCTTTACCCGGGAACTCTCTGCCACCACGCCGGAGGACTTCGTGCTCTCTTTGCATCAAGCCTGCCGTCCGTTGCGCGAGATTTGCGTTGGCACAAGCTGGACCTTTGGCAAAGACAAAGCAGGCAACGTCGCGCTGCTTTCCAAAATGGGCGCGGAACTCGGCTTCGAAGCGGTTGGCATTCCGGCGGTATTGATTGACGGAGAAGTCGTCAGTAGCACGCGGGTTCGCGCCGGCGTAAGAGCGGGCGAGCTCGAGCAAGTGAAGCGCCTCCTTGGCCGCGACTTTTCCATCCTGGGCACCGTCAAACACGGCGATCACTTGGGGCGCACCCTCGGATTCCCCACCGCCAATCTCAGCGCCCACAACGAGAAGTTTCCGCCCAACGGCGTGTACGCCGTGGAAGCGATTTACGGAGGCCGCACCCTCGGCGGCGTGGTCAACATTGGCGTCCGGCCCACCATCCACGCCGAAGGCGGCGAGCGGGTCCTGGAACTGCACCTCTTCGACTTCGACGAGAACCTCTATGGTCGCGACGTGGAAGTCGTCTTCCACAAATTTCTGCGCCCCGAACAGAAGTTCCCCGGCCTCGACGCCCTCAAAGCCCAAATCGCCCGCGATGTAGTCGAAGCGCGAAGCGTGCTGGAGAAGAAAGAGCCTCGCGCCAAGAACGCCAAGGTCGCCAAGAAGAGAGCTTTATGAAGGGGATTATTCTCCCGCTGAGGCGCAGAGGCGCGGAGAGTCTCATGCTGCTGGAATCTCTGCGTCCCAGCGTCTCTGCGGGAGTCTGTTTTTCTGAATTTTACCCTGGCGGGCTTGGCGACCTCTGCGCGAAACCTTCCGGAGGCGCCGCAGCGGAGCTCCATTCCGCAATTGTGCAGCGCGGTGCGGCACAATTTGGAAAACCTACTGGCTAAAAGTCCGGCATTAGGTGCCACAACTCGTTCTGATGAAGCCAGACGGGATCAGCGTTGTGCAGGATAGACTCCTCGTCAATCGTCTGCGGACGTTTGACCTGCTTTTGCTTCCCGTTGATAAAGATGATCATCGTCTCGGCGCGGCGGCGTTTTTTCGCCCGGCGCTGCTCTGGCGTAAGCTTGCGTTTCGGTTTTGGCATCGTGGGGGCGTGATCGGTTTATTCTAACGGTATATCTCGCGGCGGTAGCCAATTTCCACCACCAGCACGACGACAACAGTGTCTTTGACTTGGTAAATAATCCGGTAATCCCCAACTCGAATGCGGTAAAGCTCCTTCTCTGAGTTTCAAGCTGCCAGACGGATGGGGATCGGATTCGAGATTCCGGAGTGCCTGGACGATTCGGCGTTTTAAGGTGATGTCTCGTAAGCGCTCAAGGAACTTCGTCGGCGCGGCAGCGATCTTGACGGTGTAGCTCACAGGCCGAGGCGTTTTTCCAATTCATCTAAGGAAATAATCTCGCCGGGTTTGGCCAAAACTTCGCGTGCCGCGGCAAGATCTGCTGCATTTTCCATCGCTTCCAGCTCTGAAAGGTCCTCGATCAACTCCACGACACGGCGTGCTCGCTCATTTGAAAGCGCGGATAGCTTGGCGTAAGCATCGTTAAGAGTGACCACGACCGTAATATTCACGCAAGCAGGTGAACCATCAAAGCGAAAAAGCTCCGCAGGCTTGCCTGAGTCTTACGCCTTCTTCACAAAGCAGGCCTTCAGGCCCATCGCGGCACCGTCGATCTTGCAGGAGATCTCGTGGTCGCCGTCCACCAGGCGAATGCCCTTGGCTTTGGTGCCGCCTTTGAGAACCTGCGAGCCGCCCTTTAGCTTCAAATCTTTGATCAGCGTGACCGAATCCCCGTCCGCGAGCACGGTGCCGTACGCATCCTTGACGACCCGCGCTCCGGCGGCTTGCTCTTCGCGTTCCCATTCGTGGCCGCAGGTAACGCATTCAAAGCGATCGCTGTGTTCCAAAACATCGGTCATCTCGCACATCGGACAGGCTGGCTTGCTCATAGTCGCCATACCATATCTTTACTCCGCACCGGGAATCAATCGCGCACTTGGCCGGAATGCCGCGACAAAAAGACTGAATTTTTTGTAGCAAATGCCATCATTGCGCATCCCTTGATGCGTCATCCCAACATTCTATCCCATTCATCTCCCGAACCATCCGTTGCCCTGCCGAACAGCCCGGCCATCGCTAAGTCCGCGAACGATTTGCGCGAAGAACCGATCCTGGCCTCCGAACGCTGGTGCGCGGCTGCGTTGCTTGCCGCCGCTTTTCTGCTCCGGTGCTGGTATATCCTCCGGTTTCGGTATGACAGCGATGAGCCGCAGCACTTGCACACCACTTGGGGCTGGACGCAAGGGATGGTGCAATACCGGGACTTTTTCGACAACCACACGCCCCTGTTTCACTTCCTGTTTTCCCCGCTGGTGGCTCTCTTCGGCGAGCGTGCCGATATTCTGACGCTGATGCGGTTCGCGATGGTGCCGCTCTGGTTCGTCTCGCTGGGGGCTGTCTGGTGGATGGGCCGGGAACTCTTTTCGAGACGGGCGGCTCTCTGGGCGACGGTCCTGATCAGCCTCATGCCGTGGTGGTTCTTTTGCGCGCTGGAGTACCGCACGGATAATCTATGGACACCCCTCTGGCTTTGCGCGCTGGCGCTCTTGCTGACGGGGCGCCTTTCGATGGGACGAGCCTTTGCCAGCGGCCTGCTCCTGGGACTCGCCGCTTGCACCTCAATGAAAACCAGCTTGCTCGTGGCCGTGTCCGCCATGGCGGCGATCACCGCCCCGCTGGTCTGGAATCGGCGCTTCGATCTCCGCGAGCTCGGGCGAACGCTTCGCCTCGGCTGGCCGATTGCCGCCGGCCTGCTCGTCGCGCCCGCCGTGTTGGCACTTCTTTACTGGGTGAATGGAAACTGGCAGCAGTTCTACTATTGCGTGATTCAGCACAACATCGTTCCGGGAGTCGATGCGAGGAATCATCCGACCGCCATTCGCCTGATTTTCCCGTTGGCCCTGCCGTTTGTTCTGATGGGCGCGGCGCGGTTTGCCGGGGAAAGCGTGAACCGCTCGCTTGGAGTGCGCCGTGCGTTCCTCTTCCTCTTTGCCGGGCTTTATTACACGGCGCTCTACAGTTTTTGGACGCTGCTGACCCGCCAGGATTACTTACCTTTTTACCCGGTCGCTTCGCTGGTCGCGGCTCCCCTTTTGCTCACGACATTCGGACGGCTCAACGCCCGCTTCCCTGGATCGTTCGTAGCCAAACCGGGGGTGCTCCTGGCGTTCATTGGGCTGGTTGAGATCGGCCTCATCCTGGGAGGCCGCCCGCCGTGGATCGACGGCACCGCCTTTGAGCGCGAAGCGCTTCGCGAAGTGCTTGCCCTCACCAAACCCGGCGAGTTCGTCATGAACTTCAAAGGCGAGGCAGTATTCCGGAAGCGCCCTTTCTATTATGTCATTGAACCGCTCACCGAGGTGCGGATGCGCAGGGGCACAATCGCCGACGACATCCCGAAACGGCTAATCGCCACCCACACGAATCTGGTGATCAACCAAGGCCGTTGGTATCGGAAAAAAACCAAATCGTTCCTCAATGAAAACTACCTGCCGATTGGCGCGGTTCGGGTTGCAGGCAAAATCATTTCCCCGGCTGGCCACTCGCCGAATACGTCATCGCCAGTGCATTTCAACCTCGCCGTTCCTGCCAGCTATGTCCTTTGGTCCAGCGACGGACAGCCAGTCCACGGACAATTAGATGGCACGCCTTACGATGGAGCGCGCGAACTGGCTGCGGGCTCACACGAGTTCCAGGCCGATAACTCGTCTGCCACGCTTGCTCTGGTCTGGGCCCGCGCCATCGATGCCGGGTTCAAACCGATCCTTGACTCAAAGGGCTGGTCTGATGAGCGCTCGGGCCACAAAGGCAAATTTTGACCATGAACGAAGAAGCCAAAGGTCCAAACTTTCGGGTCGCCGGTTCCGGCAATGCGGAGCGGCCCTGCCTCGCGAACGTCTATCATGCCGATGTCGGCGATTTGATCGACGGCTATCAGCTTCTCGGGCAGCTTGATGTCGTGTCAGCCGAGGCTGACCTCTGGGTTGCTCAAAAGAATGGCCAGGAGTTTGTCTGCAAGCTTTACAGACATGGCGTGACCTCAAGTCTCGTTTCGTCGGGAACGCTCCTCGCCCTGGATAATCCCCATTTGCTCCCCACCAAAGCCACCGGAGAACATCTGGGCCGCCAATATGAGATCGCGCCCTTTTGTTCAGGTGGAAATCTGGAAAAGCTCCTGGCCAGTGGCGAAAAGATGGACCTCGCCGATGCCGAGTTGCTGCTCGGCCAATTGACCTCGGCCTTGTCGTATCTGCACGGACAAGGCATCCAACACCGGGACATCAAGCCGGCCAACATCCTTCTGCGGCAATTGAAACCGCTGGAGGTTGTCATGTCCGATTTCGGACAAAGCGAGGAAGGCTCCGCCACGATGCTGACGATGAGCCGCACCACGCTGCTTTACAGCGCTCCGGAAGCTGTGAACGGCATGTTTTCCGCCGCAAGCGACTGGTGGAGCATCGGGATGGTGTTGCTGGAATGCATCCAGGGGCGGCATCCCCTTTCTCATTTGCCCGCCCGCCAACAGCAGTATGCGATTGTCGCGGGCCATATTCCCATCCCGGAAAATCTCCCGGAACGCTGGCAATTCTTACTTCGCGGATTGCTGACCGGGGATCACACCCAGCGATGGATGGGCGATCAGGTGATGTGGTGGCTCCAGCAGACGCAAAACGCGACCCCCGTCGATCTCCCGGCGTCAACCCTCGATCGAAAGCATGGCCCGTCGTTGCTCACCTTGGTCATGATAGGCATTCCGCTGCTCCTCATTGCGACGAGATTCCTGGGGCCTATCGTGGAAGAATTCCTTGGAGCCTTCCTGGTCCTCTGGCTCGTTTGTGTGCTCGGAGTGTTGTTGTGGAAAATGGCGAAAGGGAAGTAACCCGAGCATAGGAATGATGGGAATGATCCCATTCCTCCCATACTTCCCATTCCTCCCATTCTTACCGAGCTCCCAGGAGGATCTTCCCTCCCCGGCTGCCTTTGAGCGCGTGGGCGACGGCCTCACGGACGGCTTCCACGGGATAGACCTGCTCGACTGGAGTCTGGATGGCTCCGGCGCGTGCCAGTTCGAAGAGTTCCGCAAACATCGCAAGGCGGTCGGCGGCGGAGGCGGTCTCATACCATTTGGTAACCCAAAAGCCTTGGAACCGGATGTCTTTGAAAATGAGCAGACCGGTGGGAATCTTCAGCGGCTGACGGCTCATGGCTCCGTAAGTGACTACGCTGCCGCCTTTTGCCAGGGCGCTCGCCACGCGGGTGGCGCTGTCGCCGCCCACGGCATTAAGCCCGAGGTGAATCGCGGCGCGCTCGGTTTTGGCTTTGATCTGATCGTTGGCAGTCTCGTCGTCGAGCACCACGACGTCCGCCCCGGCTGCGGTGAGTTCGTCGATGAGTTCCGGGCGGCGCACGAGATTCACGGTGCGCAAGCCGAGCTTTTTCGCGATGGCGATGACCGACCGGCCTACGCCGGAATTCGCCGCATTCTGGATTACCCAGGAGCCGCGCTTGGGCGGGACGATGTCGTGGAGCATGCGCCAGGCAGTGGCCGGATTGATCTTGAGCATGGCGGCCTCGTGGAAAGGAACGCCCTCGGGAACCGGGATGAGGGCATCGGCAACAAGGATGCCCGCTTCACGCCAGGTGCCGTAACCATGGGGGAGCAGCACGACGGTTCCGGGGGTAAGCGTGACGCCCGGCCCTACGGCAGTGACAACGCCCGCGCCTTCCACCCCGGGCGTGGCCGGAAGCGTCGGACGAATCGGGTATTTCCCTTCAATGGTGTTCAAGTCAGCCGGATTGATTGGCGCGGTGATTCCCGTCACAAGCGCCTCGCCCGGCCCGGGCGCGCCCAGTTCGACTTCAACGACATTCACGGTCTCCGGCGGATTCCCGTACTGATTGTAAACAACGGCTTTTGACATAATCTGGTTGTGCTTTAGATTGCCGACAAGTGCCGCTGGAAGGGTTCGCTGACGGAGCCGAATTTCGGATAAACGAACTGCGCAGCGGCAGAGTTCTGCTTGGTCAGGCCAAAGGCGACGGTGAGGCGCATTTCGCGCAAAAGGGAGAGCGACTGGGCGAGCAAGGCCGTCGCCAGTCCGCGATTGTGGTATTCGCTCAAGACACACGGACCGGTCAGCAAATGGTTTTCCGCATCGACGCTCGCGGCCAGCGGACAGGCCCCGATGATCCGGGAACCATGGGTGATCACGAGGCAAAGGGGGTCGCTCTTTTCCTTCGCTTGCTTCTCGCCGAAAATGCTGTCGAGCGCCGATTCCAACTGGGCGCGGAGTTCGTGCAGAAGAAAGTTCCAGTTTGAATCCAGGGTGAAAGCGCTGAACACAACGGAGCGAACCGCCTTTTCGTCTTCGGCTTTTGCCCGACGGATGCGGTATTGCGGATCAATCGCGGGATAAACGGGCGCAAGCTTCGTAAGATCCCAACAATAACGCGTCCAGCAGACCAATTTCATGTGGAAATGACTCTAGCAACCCGGCTTGCGCAATTCAATGCAGAACGCCGGAAAGAAAGTTGAACGGCAAATAAGGCGATTATCCGCCGGCCCGCATCGCTTTGAGAACGCTGTTGAAGGCGGCGTAAAACTCTTCCTGTTTGAGAATGCCCCGTCCGGCAATGGTTTTGAGTTCGTGAGCGTCCGCCTGGTTAACGGTGATGTCCACGCTATAATGGAACGCCTGCATCTCTGAACGGCTGACCATGTTGGGGCCGATCAATACGACAAAGAGCTCCCTGCGCTGTATCGGCGAAAGGACGACGAGTTCAGCGATGGCGGGGTTGGTATCCACATCGCACGCGCCGAGTTGCTCGGAGATGACGATCACATCGTAGGGGTTGGCGTGAAACTTGGTTGTAAATTCTTCGGACGAAAGCGCGGTGTGAATCCCAAAGCCGAGCTGCGTAAATTGCTCGATGGCGACCGACTGCGTCTCCGGCACGTCAACGGCAATCAAACAAGCCAGGTCGCCGTGCTCGATCAAATCGTTGCGGGTCTGAAGTGTTTCCATGGTTAGAATCCAAAAAAGCCTTTCTTGGCGGACTGTTGGGCGCCTTCTGCGCCGGGACTGGAAAGCCCATCGAGCCGCAGGCCGGAACTCATTTCCACGGCCAAGCCCCGCTGCTTCTTGATTTGATCGATATTCCGCTGAACGATGCCCTTACGGGTTGCATAGAGTAAGGCGGTCTCTTCGCTGATCACGCCAGCCTCGAAATTGCGGGTGACCGACTGGTCGAAGGTCATCCAGCCGAACGGAGCGCTGTCCTGAATGATCTCGTAGAAATCGCGATTTTCGGTTTCGCCCAAGGCGATGGCTTCCTTGGTGCGCAGGTTGTTGCCCATGGCTTCCAAAAGCAACGTCCGCCCGCCGCCCTGCCGCGGAGCGAGCCTCTGGCTGACCACAAACCGGAGCATTTCCGAAAGGCGCACCCGGAGTTGCTTCTCTTCTTCGCGCGGGAACATGCCCAGGATACGGCTGATCGATTGCCCGGCGTCTACGGTGTGGATGGTGCTCAATACCAAGTGGCCGGTTTCGGCGGCCGAAAGGGCGATTTCCACCGTGTCGCGATCCCGCATTTCGCCCACGAGAATCACTTTGGGGGCCTGGCGGAGAGCGGCGCGCAAGCCGTTGGGGTAGGAGTCGAAATCGGTCCCGAGTTCCCGCTGGTTGAAAGTCGCCTTGCGGTGCCGGTGAACGAACTCGATCGGGTCCTCGAGCGTCACGATGTGGACCGCGCTGCTCATGTTGATTTCGTTGAGAACAGCGGCGAGCGTCGTGGTCTTGCCGCTCCCGGTGGCGCCGGTCACGAGAATGAGCCCATTCTTCTCCCGGACCATTTCCTGGAAAATGGAAGGCAGTTTAAGGCTCGCCAGCGTCGGCATCTCGGTCTGCAAACGCCTCATGACAATGGCCCATTTGCCGCGTTGCCGGAAGATGTTCACGCGGAAACGCACCCGATCGCCCAGGCCATAGCCGCAATCGCAGGAACCGATTCGCAGCAGGTCGCCGATCAACCGGCGGTCGTCGGCGATGAGGTTCAGGGCGATCTGCTCGATCTGGAAGGCCGTGAGCGACTGGATGTCCGGCTGGATGCGGACCGGTTTCAGCACGCCTTGAGCCTCGACCTGAAGCGGCCGGCCCACGGCGAATACCAGGTCCGAAATGCCTTCGTAAGACTCCAGCATTGCCGCCAGTAGGGTATCAAGTTCTGCTTTTCTCATTCGTTAAGGGGGGGCGAAATGGAGCGGGTTCAAGACGATCACTCTTCCCAATCGTCTGGCGGGTTGGCCAGCAGCGCACGGAATTTCTTTTTGTCGTTCGCTTTTTCGTAGGCTTCCTCGGGGGAGATGCGAGCCGCGCGCAGGTGTTCCATGATGGCGTCGTCCAGCGGCTGATTCCCCTTTTTCTTGCCCACCTGCATCATGCCGGGAATCTGGTGGGTCTTCCCTTCGCGGATAAGGTTCGCGATCGGGCTGTCCACCACCAGAATTTCCAGGCACGCGAGGCGCCCGGGCTTGTCGATGCGTTTAAAGAGATTTTGCGCCACCACGCCCTTGAGCGATTCCGAAAGCGTAGTGCGAATCTGGTTCTGCTGGCTCACCGGGAAAACGTCGATGATACGATCGATCGTCTTGGGCGCGCTCGAAGTATGCAGGGTGCCAAAGACAAGGTGACCGGTCGCCGCCGCCGTGAGCGCGAGTTCGATCGTTTCCAAATCGCGCATT
This sequence comes from Verrucomicrobiota bacterium, assembly GCA_037130675.1. Lineage (GTDB taxonomy): Bacteria > Verrucomicrobiota > Verrucomicrobiia > Chthoniobacterales > Chthoniobacteraceae > JBAXSN01. The sequence goes on along the minus strand of JBAXSN010000020.1, from coordinate 5,590 downwards.
TCGCCCACCAGCACGATATCGGGATCTTCACGCAACGCGGCGCGCAACGCGGAAGAAAAGGACCGGGTGTGCAATCCAACCTCGCGATGATTCACCAGGGAGTTCTGCGAGCGATGCACAAATTCGACCGGGTCTTCAATCGTAAGGATATGGTCCTTGCGGTGCAAATTGGCGAAATCAACCATCGCGGCGAGCGTGGTGGACTTGCCCGAACCGGTGGGCCCCGTCACGAGCACCAGGCCTTTATGCAACATGGTAAATCGCTTGAGCACCTGGGGCAGTCCAAGGTCTTCCATGGTGTAAACCTTGGTCGGGATCAACCGGAATACGGCGGCGATGCCGTATTTTTGATTGAGGAAATTGACACGAAACCGCGCCACACCCGGGTAGTCGTAGCCGAAATCGACATCGCCGGTTTCCTCAAAGTGCTTGATCTTGATTTCGGGCGCTATCTCGTAGACGAGCGCCTTGAGGTCGTCGCTCTCGAGCACCGGGGCGTCGATGCGCACCAGTTCCCCATTGATACGGAGAATCGGCTGGTTGCCGGTCGAGAGATGAAGGTCCGAAGCCTTCTGTTCGAGCATGAAACGGAAAAACGTGTCGATGCGTGCCATAGATAAATGATTGTCGCGCCGCACCGTATCACTTCCGGGCCGGGAAGTGCACTAAAATCGAAGAGGCGGAATGAGGAAATTCGGACGGACAAGGACGGACACAGACGGACACGGACTTCGGAAAAAGACGCCCCCCGCCGCTCCAGTTCTGCCTTCAGGTATCCGTGTAGGTCCGTGCTCGTCCGTGTTCGTCCATATCAGCCCCGCGTCTCCGCGTCTCGCCCCTACCGCTCCTCGATCGGCACGTACGTCGCCAGCGGTTGGCCTTGATAGACCTGCCGGGGCCGGGCGATCCGGCAATGCGGATCTTCGATCGTCTCTTTGTAGTTGGCGATCCAGCCCGGCATGCGGCCGATGGCGAAAATAACCGTGAACATCTCCAACGGAATGCCAATGGCGCGCATGATGATGCCGCTGTAGAAATCGACGTTTGGATACAGCTTGCGCTCGATAAAATACGGATCGTTGATGGCGGCCGCTTCCAGGTTGCGGGCGATGTCGAGCAGCGGATCGCTAATATTAAGAGCAGCCAGGAGTTCGTCACACCGCGCCTTGATGATCCGTGCCCGCGGATCGTAGTTTTTATAAACGCGATGCCCGAAGCCCATCAGCCGACGGCCGCTGTTCTTATCCTTGGCCGCCGTAATGAACCGGGTCCCGTCGTCGCCTTCCGCGTGGATCTGGTTGAGCATCTCAAGCACCGCCTGATTCGCACCGCCATGGAGCGGTCCCCACAGGGCGCAGACGCCGGCCGCGGCGCTCGCGAACAGATTGGCGCGACTGGAAGCGACCATGCGCACGGTGGCCGTGGAGCAGTTCTGCTCGTGGTCGGCGTGCAATAGAAAAATGAGATCCAGCGCCCGAACCACTTCCGGCTTCAACTCGTAGTCGGAATACGGCTCCGAAAACATCATGTGCAGGAAATTGGCGGAATATTTATAGATCGGCTTGGGATAAATGATCGGCAGCCCGCGCGATTTACGGTAAGCGAACGCGGCGATGGTGCGCACTTGGGAAAGCAAAAGGGCGGCCTGCAGGTGGAATGTCTTGGTGTCGTGCTTCTTGAGCACGTCGGGAATGAAACAGCCCGAGGCATTGATCATGGACGAAAGGATCGCCATCGGGTGGGCATTGGGCGGGAACCCCTCGAAATGATATTTCATATCCTCGTGAATGAGCTCGTGCTGGGTCAGGAGGCTCGAGAACCGATGGAGTTCGGTGTGACTCGGAAGGTGGCCGTGGATAATGAGGAAAGCCGTTTCGACAAAAGTCGATTTCTCGGCCAGTTCCTCGATGGGAATGCCGCGGTAACGCAAAATACCGTTGTCGCCGTCGATAAACGTGATGTCGCTTTCGCATGATCCCGTGTTCCCATACCCGCGATCAAGCGTTATCAGTCCGGTCTGAGCCCGCAGATCGGTGATGTCGATCGCCCGCTCCCCCGCCGTCCCCTCGACCATCGGAAAGCTGACAGAGCGGCCATCGAATTTAATTTCGGCTAAGTTTTCCATAAGGTGAGTTTCTTATCATTCGACCAAAGAAAAGCTAGCACGAAGGATGGGGAATTCAGTGAATTCCCCCCTGGTTGCGGCAACCCGTTTCGGGAAAGTAATGCCCCGCGCCATCTCGGCCCTTGTAAAATCGACCGGAGTTGGGCTCGCAAGCATTGACGCTATTTCCCTGTTTTCAGGCCCTGCACCTCGAGGATGCGCAGCAAAGTGCTTGCCTCGTTGAATGCAGGCCGAAGCTCCAGAGCCCGGTTGGCGGCGGCCCGAGCTTCAGCGTATCTTTCCAGCCGGGCCAGGATGGTGGCGCGGGCGTAGGGAATTCCGGCATCGTGCGGGTCGGCGGATTCCGCGCGAACGAGTGATTTGATGGCCTGTTCTGTTTCGCCCTGCGCGTTTTGGGCGAGCCCGAGGTTGTACCAGGCCCGGCCATGCCGCGGCTCCAATTCGACGGTCGTGGCGAGTTCTGTCTCGGCGCGTTTGATGTCGCCGGTTTCACTGCATGCCAAAGCCAATTGATAATGCGACTCCGCATCTTTCGGCGCCTCGCGGACGGCTTCCTCCAATTGGGCGACCGCTTCTTTGGTCCGCCCCAGGGCGCTCAACCCCACAGCCAGGTTCTGGCGCAGAGGAGGCGACTGTGAGTCCCACGCGACGGCCTTTTGCAGATGCGTCAGCGCGGCTTCAGGATCGTTGCGGGACAAATGGAACGCGCCCAACTGCAACTGGCCAATCGGTTGATCGGCATTGAAGTCCAGCATCCGCTGCAAATCTTTTCCCGCGGGCGAGCCCATGTCCAGCGTGGCGCGCAGCGCCCAGGCGGCGGCGATGCGGACGTTGCGCAAGGGATCGGAGAGGTTCTGTTGAAGCGCTTTGGAAACGGCTTCGTCCGCGACCATCGGGGCGAGGGCGCGAACAGATGCGCTGCGAACCATCGGGTCCGTGTCGTCCAGACTCCGGAGCAGCGCCGGCGCGACCTCTTTCTCCCCAAGCCAGTTTCCAAGCAGGCCGGCCGCAACCGCGCGCCAGTAGGGAATTGGTTCTGTCTGAAGCAGCTTCACCAAGTCGGGATGCGCCGATTCCTCCCCTTTGCGAGCGCGCGCAATGAGTTGGGCCCGTTCGCGACTGGGGCGCTGCATTTTGTCGCCGTACCAGGTCTCGACCTGCTTTAGCGACCACTCCGTGGATTGGTCCCCATGGCAGCGGTTGCAGGCATTGGGCACTCCAAACTGTTTCGTCAGCAGCGGGTCTGGAATGGTGAACCCGTGGTCATGGCGCGAGTGGCGCTGCATGTAAACCGTCTGCGGCATGTGGCAGCCGGCGCATTCGTTGCCTTTGCTGGCGGCCGCATGGTGGCTGTGTTCCGTCGGGTTGATGACCGGCGCCTTTGGGTTGCTGCCGCTATGGCACGACAGGCAAAGCTCATTGCCGTGCAGCCGCGCCATGTGCAGCGAGCGGGGATGACAATCGAGGCAGGTCAATCCCGCGTGCTGCATCTTGCTGCCCATGAAAGAGGACATTTCGTAATCCTCGTCACGATTCTGGCCATCGGGATAAAACGTGTCGCCCGTGTCCACCGTGGAAAGTTCGAAATGATCGGCAAACTCATCGCCCGGCTTGAACTCGCCTGTCAGGTCCGCCCGCCGCGCGTGGCAGGACGAGCACATGTCGAAAGTTTGCCGGCGGGTAAGCCTCGGGAAGGTCGGATCGGCCTCATTGCTTCCGCTGTGTTGCTTCTCCCAATCCACATGCGCCTTCAACGGCCCATGGCACGCCTCGCAACTGACGGTCATCTCCTTCATCGTCGTTTGATAGGTGTCCGTTTTCTCATCGTAATTCTTCTGCACGCGGGTGTTGTGGCAGGCTGCGCACATCGAATTCCAGTTCATGCCCCGCCCGGTCCAATGGCCCCATTCCCCCGGCTTGCGATCCTCGTTTCCGAAGACATTAAACCACTCCTTTGCTTTTGGATCGAAGGAAGCTTCCTGCACTTGAAAGCGCCCGCCGGGAAAACCGATCAGGTACTGCCGCAGCGGATCTTCGCCGATCACGCGAGCCACCGGGTTTGTTTCCCATTGGCTTGACAGGCTGGGACTTGTTATCTCCGCCCGGCCGTTGTTCCACTGCAAAAGCGACTTTTGCGTGCCATGCTTGAACTCCCGCGCGGGATCGAACGCAGGGCGGTCCAGATTGGGCTGAACCAAGCGCTCCGCCTGCGCGTGATGCGATCCAGCCCACAATCCATAGGCGTAGGCATGGCATTCCTTGCAACTCGCCGAGCCGACATAATCAGAACTGTTCGATGGCGGGTGGGGTGGTGAAACCGGTGCGGGAGCGACTGTAGCTGGCTTGCAACTGCACAAACCCAGGATGGCAGCAAGCAATCCAAGCGCTGGGCAAAGGACGCGCAGCGCATGGCGGATTCCGTGACCAGTGGCCGAAATTGAATTTTCTCGTTTTATTGTTTCAACAAAATATGAAACGCTCGTTGAATGGCAAGCGGACTTTTTCATGCAGGAAGTCCTTGGGCGGGACGAGATGGCACCTGCCTTGCCGCAATTCCAAACGTCGCGACGCCATCGCTGCTTTTGCATCTGAAAGAGAGGCGCCTTTCGGAGCGGCTTCCCTCCGGGTAAGCGCATCTGCAGGAAAATTTGTGTCACCCCGCCGCCAAAGGCCACGGATGCGCTTGCGGTTCGCATCACGGACGGCTATGAATGCGCTTAATCAACGCGCCGGGGTGGCGAAATTGGCAGACGCGCCAGACTTAGGATCTGGTGGAGCAATCCTTAGGGGTTCGAGTCCCCTCCCCGGCATTTTCCTCTGTAATCCGCTTGTTTACTGGCATTGGAGCCAATTTAGCGGGTTTTTTGATCGATGCAAGATGATGCAAAAAAGAGGCAGTTTTGGCACCCAATCGTGCGGTAAAGTGCGGTAAGTTTTGGGCCTGACCGCGCCCTCGACTCCGGTTATTCCGATCGATTTTAAAGCGGGAGGCGGATGACTCGATCTTGGATGGCCGACGAAAGGAGCCAGCCATCAGACAGGGTCACCGTTCCATGTTGGAGCATGTTCCAAGACGGGCCACCGTGAATCAGGAGATCATTGTTCATCGAGTTTGGCTACGATCGTGCTTTGGCGGCGGCGCTTTGGGCATTTTTTCCAGTATGTAACTCTTGCCCGAAAATCTCGCTCTCTTGGCTGAAGCGTTTTTGGAGGCTTTTGCAGACGTGGCCGCACAGATCAAAGATGCCGGGGTCGGCGATTCGATAGAGTACGCTCAGGCCGCTCTTGCGCCGCGACAGCAACCCCGCTGTGGTGAGCGCGCTCAGTTGCCGGGAGACATTGGTTTGGGTGGCTCCGGTCAGGTTGACCAGTTCCGTAACGTTCTTTTCGCCGTCTTCCAGGGCCATCAAGAGTTTAAGCCGGGTCGGTTCGCTCAGGGCTCGGAAGCGCCCGGCGATTAGCTCA
>JBAXSN010000002.1:0-44154 GCA_037130675.1 Verrucomicrobiota bacterium | reverse complement strand
CCGTTGGCGCTTCGGAATGTTGTTCCGTATAGCAATTTTGATGCGTTTGCCCTGGGATCCCCCCAGGCGCCGCGCCTTACATGGCAGGTGGCGTGTTATCCTAAATCCGGCAGAAGAACCCGCGCCAAGGTCGCAAAGACCGCCAAGGGAGGAACTTATGGAAAAGGCAGAAATCACCGTGTAGGTGATCCCTTTAATGTTTCGCCCACTTCGTAAAGCTCTGTCTTGGCGACCTTTGCGTCCTTGGCGCGAAATCCAATTGCTTTTTCTAGGGTTATTTGATGCGGCCTGCTGCCGGGCGGCAAAGATCGCCTTTGCCACAGGGGCTGAGGCGACCGTTTCACCGCCGTTTTTCCACCAGTTCCGCCGCCAGGCGGATCGCTGCGATCATGCTGTCGGGGCGGGCGAGGCCGCGTCCGGCGATCTCGAAGGCGGTGCCATGGTCGGGGCTGGTGCGCACGAACGGCAGCCCGAGCGTCACGTTCACCCCTTCATCAAACGCGTGCAGCTTGAGCGGGATCAATCCCTGATCGTGATACATGCAAAGCACGCCATCGAACTCGCCCGCGGCGGCTCGGAAAAAGAGGGTATCCGGCGAGATCGGGGCGGAAAACTGAACAGGGTCCCCCCATTTCTCCGCAAGCATGGCTGCCGCGGGAGCGATCACCTCAATCTCCTCGCGGCCAAGCACGCCGGACTCTCCGGCATGGGGATTTAGCCCGGCAACCCCGATGCGCACCGGCCCGGAGCGGGAGGCCAGGCGCAGCCGCAGGAAATCGGCGAGCAGCGAGCCCACCCTCACAATCTCCGCCTCGGTCATGAGTTGCGGCACGTCACGCAAGGGGACGTGCGCCGTCACCAGCGCCACCGTAAGCATTCCTCCGGTCAGCAGCATGGCGTAATTTTCCACCCCGGCCCGGGCGGCGAAAAACTCCGTTTGGCCCGGGAACGAGAATCCGACGGCTTGGGAACGAGCCTTATGAATCGGCCCGGTCACGACGGCATCGATCTCCCCGGCCACGGCAGCGCGAGCGGATTCCTCCAAAGCGGCCACGGCAGCGCGGGCGGTTTCCTCGGTGGGATGTCCGGGAGTCGCCGCTTCGGCCTGCCCGAAAATGCGATAGCGAAAGCGGTCGTCGAGTTTGCCGGATTCGAGCGCAGCCCGAACGATTTCCGGCCCGACGCCGGCGAGATCGCCCAAGGTGATGCCGATGGTTCCGAGCACAGGCCGCTCTAGTAGATTTTCACGTACGCCTTGGCGCGCAACCCGTCGATCCACTTCTGCTGGGCTTCCTGGCGGTCGGCTTGGAGCACCTGCTTTTCAATGTCGTCGCGCATCCCGGTGAGTGGCTTGGTTTCGGCATTCTTGCGGGCCTCCACATAGAGAAGGTAATAATTGCTGCCGACTTCAAGGACCTTGCTGACCTGGCCGGGCTTCAAGGCAAAAGCGGGACCCGAGAGGCTTTCGTTGAGCGTGGAGCGTTCGATCCAGCCCCAGTCCCCGCCGACGTCCTTGGTGGAATCCTCCGAGTACATCTGGGCCATCTTGGCGAAATCGTCGCCATTCTTGATCTTGCCGCGCAATTCCGAGGCCGTCGCCTGCGCCCCGGGGGTGTCCTTGTGAAGCACGATCATCCGAAGCTTGACCTGTTCGGGGGTCGAGTAGGCGGCGCGGTGGGCTTCGTAAAAGCTCTCCACTTTCGAGGGCGAAAGGAGCGCGTTGGATTTCACGGCGCGATTGCGCATCGCCTGCACCACCATCTTGTCGGTCTCAAGTTTGCGAAAACGCTGAATCGTATAACCCTGCGCCTGCAGGGTGCGGATGAAAGCCTGGCGATCCCCGTTGAACTGTCCGCGAACGATGCTGGCGATGTGATCGTCGATCACGTAATCGGGAAGCGAAAACTTGTTCTTTTGGAACTCCTGAAGAACCAGTTGCCGGTCGATCAGTTCGTTGATGGCAGCCAGCCGCACTTCCTTGACCTTGTTCACCAACTCCTGCCCGTGAAGGGTTTCGCGAAGGGTCTGCTCACGCACCGCGACCAACTCCCGGACCTGAGAAAAGGTCACCACGTCGCCGTTGACCACGGCGGCGATCCCATCAAGGACTTCCTCGGCAACCGCCGACAAGCTCAACGCAGCGGCACAAATGATAACGGCCAGTGATCGGGAAAACATGGTATAAAGAAACTCGGCGTCACCGTAAGTGGCCTCCCGGTGAAGTCAAGCGCGCGCTTGGCAGGGAGTAGCTGCCGGGGGCATCGGGGCAAACGGTAGCCGCCGGGCTCAGCCGGGTGGCGTAGTTCACCGGGAATGGGAGTTATGGGAAGCATGGGAATCGATGGGATCAGTCCCACGCTTCCCATATTTCCCATTCCTCCCATGCGTTGCCTCGCAGCCTACCCGCCATCCCCCGGGCGGCAGAGCGCCGCTCCCACACCTGGCACACCACCTGCTCGTTTATTCGGAAGTATAGCCGAACCCCGATAAAAAGTTCTGCTAATCTTCTTGTGCTCCGGGAATGAGGCCTGCTTCTATTGCGCCAGAGTAAATCGGCATTTCCCGGAATCGCGGAAGAAGATTTTCCCTGAAAATAGTTTGAACGGCGCAGCACAACTTCTGTCAAAAGCAATCGTCAGTGTATGAAACCAATTCTCCATTTTGAATACGCCGCGTGCAGGGTGCGTCCATAAAACGTATCATTTATTGGGGAGTTTCTTAGAAAGTAAACTTATGGCCGTCGAAGACACAGACTCCGGGATCAAAATCTACCTGCGGGAAATCGGGCAAATCCCTCTCTTGACTCCGGATCAGGAAGTCGAGTTGGCGGCCCGAATCAAGCGCGGAGACAAGGAGGCACGGAGCATCATGATCCGGGCCAACCTGCGACTGGTGGTGAAGATTGCGCACGATTACGCGAATCTTGGCCTGCCGTTGTTGGACCTGATTTCCGAGGGAAACATCGGCCTGATGAAGGCGGTGGAGCGCTTCGATCCCGCAAAGGGCGGGAAATTGAGCACTTACGCGGCGTGGTGGATCAAGCAATCCATCAAGCGGGCGCTCGCCAACCAGAGCAAAACAATCCGGCTTCCGGTCCATCTGGTGGACAAGATCTCAAAGATCCGGCGGGTGTCGCTCCAGATGAGCGAGGAACTCGGCCGCGAACCGACCGACGACGAGTTGGCCGAAGAGGTCGGGCTTTCCAGCGCCAAAGTGTCGCACCTCAAAACCGTCGCGATCCGCCCGGCTTCCCTGGATGCGCCGATCAGCGACGACGATTCCACCGCGTTCGGCGAGATCGTGGGGGACGACGAGGCGCAAACTCCGTTCGAGATGTTGCGGGACAAAAACCTGCGGGACGAAGTCGGCGATCTGCTGGGGGTCTTGGACGAGCGCGAGAAAAAGATCATCTTTTCCCGGTTCGGCCTGGACGGGGGCAAGCCCCGCACCCTGGAAGAGGTCGGCAAAAAATTTGGCGTCACGCGGGAGCGCATCCGGCAGTTGCAGAACATCGCCTTGTCGAAATTGCGTCGTGCGTTGCAGAAAAAAGAGCGTCCGGCCATCAAGAGCCTTTCGGAGGTTCACGAGTTGCAGGAAGCGCATGAAGAGTAGCTTCCTTTAGCCGCCCCGCTCAGTCGAGGCGGGAATGTTCTTCCTTACAATGGGAGTTATGGGAAGCATGGGAATTATGGGATCAGTCCCATGCCCACAAGTTTCTGGACCACGGAAATGCGAGCGGCTACGAGCGTGCCACAGGCGTCTCGCCTGTGGGGCGTGCGCTCCCGGACAAAGCGAGACGCCCGTGTCACTCTCCACCACTGCATAGGTCGTAACACCGACTATTTTCATGCCGCGTGGAGCCCACGCTTGCGGGGCATGGATATCTGTCCAAAAAACGGCGTCCGCCGTCCCCCTTCGCGTCTTCGCGTGAACCCTCTTGGGTGCATCACCCGGAGGCGCAAAGCGAAAAGCTCTTGTTTTCTTCATTGAATCCCGCCGCGTCCCCCATGAAACTGCTTGCCTTATGACAGACGAAATGATCCTGGTCGTGCGGCGTTCGCTGCTTGAACAACTCGGCATGTTCCATGGCCTCAACTTCGATGTGGAGCGCTACTTGCCCGCGTTGCTGGCCCGCGAAAACAATTTTTTCACGCCCCGCCCCCCGGCTGAGACGAATCCCGACCTAAAACAGATCATTCCGTACGTGCTCCTGGTTCACGACGGCCGAGTGCTCCACTATGTAAGAGGCAAAAAAGCCGGGGAACAGCGCCTGGCGGCCAAAGGATCGATCGGGATCGGCGGCCATATGAACGACGGCGACGAGGGGCTCTTTGCTTTAAACGAAGTGGCTTACATGGAGGGCGTAAAGCGCGAGGTCACCGAGGAACTCAACGTGAACAGCACGTTCACCAACCGCATCGTGGCGCTCCTGAACGACGACACCAACCCGGTGGGCCAGGTGCATCTGGGAGTCGTGCATGTGTTCGAGCTTGCCACCGATCAGGTGACCAAGCGCGAGCAGATGATCACCAACTTGGCGTTCCTCACCCGGGAAGAGTTGGTGGCCTGCCGGGAGAATCTGGAGAGCTGGTCGCAGATCTGCGTGGATAATTTGGATTCGATTCTGGGGGACGCCGGGAAATAGAATGTAGAAGAAGGGAGAGGAGCCGCTCACGAACCCTGCCAAATGCCTACGGTTTTTCGCTCCGGCCCCTACCGGTTCTTCTTCTATGCAGGAGACCGGGATGAACCGCCGCATGTTCACGTGGAACGCGATGAGCACAAAGCAAAGTTTTGACTTCAGCCCGTCACTTTTCACTCAAGCACGGGGTTCAGCCGCAGCGATATCCGTCCCATAAGTCCCATTCCCCCTCTTGCCTTCGACCACCCGTTGGATTTATTCTGGGCATCCACCCCATGGCTGACCCCGCAATCTCAATCCGCAACCTGACCAAGCTCTACCCGATCCCGTTCCGGCGGGAACAGGTTCGAGCGGTGCATGATCTTTCGCTGACGGTGGAGCCGGGCCAGGTCTATGGCCTGCTCGGGCCCAACGGTTCGGGAAAGAGCACAACCATGAAGATCATCCTCGGCCTGGTGTCGCCCACAGCCGGGAACACGCAGATTTTCGGGCGCGATTCCTCAGAGGTGGACAGCCGCGAGGAGGTCGGGTTTCTGCCGGAGAATCCGTATTTCTACAAATACCTGACCGGGGAAGAGACCCTCCGGTTTTTCGGAAAACTCTGCGGAATCCGCGGCGCGGCGCTGAAAGAACGGGCCCGTGAACTTTTAAAGCTGGTCGGACTGGAGGATGCCGCGAATCGCCGGTTGGGCGGGTACTCCAAAGGGATGCTCCAGCGGATCGGCCTGGCGCAGGCGCTTGTGCAGGAACCCCGATTGCTGGTGCTCGACGAACCGACGGCAGGGGTGGATCCGGCGGGTTCCCGCGAAATCCTCGACCTCATCCTCGAATTAAAAACGCGGGGGATCACGATCCTGCTTTGCTCGCATCTGCTCGGCCAGGTGCAGGAGATTTGCGACCGGGTGGGAATCCTCCACCGGGGCAAGCTGGTGCGGGAGGGCAAACTCGCCGACCTGATTTCCGTGGAAAGCCAGACGCAGTTAATCCTTGAAAATGCTTCGCCCGAGTTGCTGGCCCGGATCGAGGCGGACATCGCCGGGGCGGGAGCCACCTTGGTGGAGAAGACCAAGCCGCAAACCACCCTGGAACGGTTTTTCCTGGAGGTAACGAAGTAATATGGAACTCGAAACCGTCTCCCGCAGCCACGTCCGGCATCAGTTTTTTTCGTTCGGGCGCGTTGGGGCCATCGCCAGCAACACCGTGCTGGAGCTGGTCCGCCTAAAGGTATTCTATTTCGTGCTGATCTTCGGGCTGCTGCTCCTCGGCTGCTCGTTTTTCATGACCAACTTCGACATCGACGAGCAGTTCCGGATGCTCAAAGACGTATCGTTGGGATCGATGTCAATCATCACCTGGATGCTCGCCGTGCTGGCCACCGCCATGCTGCTGCCCAAGGATACCGAGGACCGGACGCTCTACACGATCCTGGCCAAGCCGGTGCCGCGCTTCGAGTATCTGCTGGGCAAACTATGTGGCGTTTTTATCCTGCTGCTCATTTCAACGCTGGTCATGAGCGCCATCTTCGCCGCCATGCTTTTCATCCGTGAGCAAACGGCCATTTCCCAAGCAATCAAGGGAGCAGGCCGCGTCCTTAGCTCGAAGGAAATCGGTGAAGTCACCCAAGGAATTCGCGCCGAGACTTTCACCTGGGCGCTCGTTCCGGGAATCATCTCGATCTACGTGAAGGCCGCGCTTTTCTCCGCGCTCACGCTGCTGATCTCCACCTTCGCGTCGTCCTGGATCTTCACGATCGTCATCTCGGCGGCGATTTACGTGATCGGCCACATCGAACCGATCGCCCGCGATTATTGGCTCACCCAACATGGCGCATCCCCGTTGACCAAGGTTTTTCTGGCGCTGATCTCCCTGTTCTTCCCGGATCTGCAACTCTTCAATCTGGTGGACGACATCGTGGCGGGGAACGCCATCGCCCTGGCGCTGTTCTTGAAAACCATGGCTTTGGGCGGCGTGTACGCGCTCGTCTATTTCTTCCTGGCCTACTTCGTCTTTGCCAAAAAAGAACTGTGAAGCCCAAGCGCCGCATCCCCCCGATCATCCCGGTGACTCTCGCGCTGTTGCTTTTCGGCGCGGTCAAGCTGCCGATCGAGCAATCGCTCGATGACGCGCACCGCGCCTCGTTTTTTCGGGGAGCAAAGCTCACCCTGGGGCTGCGCGAACAGATCGGCCAGGGCGCGTTTCTCGCCGCCTTGAGCGGGTACCGTTCGCTGGTGGCCGATCTGCTCTTTCTCGGCGCGTTCACCGCCTGGGAGCGAACCGACTGGGGGAAACTGGTGGTTTTGTGCAACAACGTGACGGCGCTTCAGCCCCGGGTCATCAAATACTGGGAAATGAGCGTCTGTTATATGGCTTACGACGCCAGCGTCGCGGCCCGGAACAATCCGCGCCTGCCCAGGGAAGCTCTCCGGATCAAAGCGGAGCGGCAGTATTGGGATCTCGGGCGCGATTTCGTCGAACGGGGCATCCGCAACAATCCCGACCGTTGGAAACTTTATGAGCGGCTGGCGATCCTGATGAAGGACAAATACCAGAATCACGCCGCCGCGTCGGAGGCCTTCACCAAGGTGTCCCGGTTCAAGGACGCCCCTGAGTACGCCAAGCGCTTTGCCGCCTACGAACTCTCTTATTGCGAGGGCCGGGAAGCGGAAGCCTACGCGCTTTTGCTTCGCTATTTCAACCAAGGCCCCCAGGAACGACTTCCCACGCTGATTGCAAGATTAAAGGCGCTCGAAGAAAAATTGAGCATCCCCCCCGAGCAAAGGATTTACATTCCCGCGAGAAACCACCATTAATACGCGACCTGCCCCACCCGCCTGAGACATGCGTTTTGCTATTTTTGGAGATATTCACGCTAATTTAGAAGCCTTGCAGGCCGTTCTGGCCGATGCGAAGGATCGTGGCTGCACCCATCACGTGTGCATCGGAGACGTCGTGGGCTACAACGCCAACCCCCACGAGTGCGTCCGGATCATCCGGGAACTCGGCTGCCCCGTCGTCAAGGGGAACCACGACGAGCAGGCGCACATGGCGGATTCGCTCGATAATTTCAATCCGCTGGCGGAAGTGGCCATTCAATGGACCCGCAACCACCTGACCGACGAAGATAAACAGTGGCTCTGTTCCCTTCGGCTCATTCGCCAGGTCCGGGACTTCTCCATCGTCCACGCCACCCTCGATACGCCGCATCAATGGGGCTACGTCTTCAACCAGCTCGATGCCGCGGCGAGCTTCAATTACCAATACACCAATCTCTGTTTCTACGGGCACACCCACGCCCCGCGAGCCTACGTGCGGGATACGACGGTGCATTCCGTTCCGCTGGACATCCTCCCCATCGAGGCCGGCAAGAAATACTTCATTAACGTCGGCAGTGTCGGCCAGCCGCGCGATGGCGATTGGCACGCCTCTTACTGCATCTACCACCCCGACAAAAATTACGTCGAGCTGCGCCGGATCGAATACGATATCTACACCGCGCAAGACAAGGTGGTCGAAGCCGGCCTGCCGCAACGGTTGGCCGACCGCCTCGCGCTGGGGAACTAAGGGCGGGCGTGATTATAAGTGGCGTAAATCTTGGAAGTCTCCCACCCTTCAGAGGCGGGAGCGAGCGTTCAAAGGAGCGTGGCCATCTTGGCCGCGCGGGAGAGGCGCCGAGTGTGTTCGGCATCGTTTTTGCTGAGGACCAAAGGTCCGTCCCATACCAGCCTGGGGCATCGCCCCAGGAAAATTCGGAAGGCGAATCAGGGCTGAAAGCCCGCGCCATTCCGGAGGCGATTCGATGGTTCGGGCCTTCAGCCCTAGAGATATCCGAATTAAAAACCTGGGGCGATGCCCCAGGCTGGTATGGGGTCGCGCCGTTGGCGCTGAAAGTTCACCTTCGCGAAGCCTAACCCCCTCTCCCCGTGTCGTTTCGCACCATACTGGTCGTTAAACCGAGTTCCCTGGGGGATGTGGTGCATACCCTCCCCTCGGTCGCGCTCCTTAAACGCGCCTGGCCAAAGGCCACCCTCCGTTGGCTGGTCAATCCGGAATGGGCGCCCCTGCTGGAAGGGAATCCGGATATCGATGAACTCATTGTGTTTCCACGGCGTGAGCTGGGTGGGATTGCAAAACTGCCAAAACAGATCCGCTGGATCAGGCACACCGGGGCGACTTATCAGTCCGAGCTGGTCGTGGATTTCCAGGGACTGCTGCGGAGCGCGATCATCGGTCGCGCATGCCGGGCTCCGGGAGGGCGCTTGATTGGCCTCTCCGACGCCCGCGAAGGCGCCCGCTATTTTTACGACCAAGTGGTCCAAACAGCGGCAAACCCGGAGCATGCCGTTGACCGATATCTGCGGCTTCCCGCAGAATTAGGACTCAAACCCGCCGGGCCGCTCGATTGGCGACTGCCGCAGGGGACCCGGCCTGCGGGCTTCACCCTCGACCAGCCGTTTGTGCTCCTGCACCCGTTCTCGCGCGGCGCGGGGAAATCGCTTTCCGCTGAAGAGACGGAGCTGTTTTGCAAAGCAGCCCCGTTCCCGGTGGTGCTGGCAGGGAAAACAGACGTCGAGGTCACCCCGTCCCGAACCGTCGTGAACCTCTTGAACCGGACGACCATCCCTGAATTGATCTGGCTCATTCGGAACGCACGGTTCGTGGTTAGCGTGGACAGCGGCCCGATGCACATCGCCGCCGCGCTCACGCCCAACCTGCTCTCGATCCATACCTGGAGCGACCCGGCCCTGGTCGGCCCTCATCATCCCGACGCCTGGGTCTGGAAAGGCCGCACCCTGCTTCAAGTTCGCCAATTACGCGAAACCCCGCAGCCTGGAGTTAAGCCGCTCACCGCTCCGGACATCCGGGCCGTCGCGGAGTTCGTAGCGGGGCTGTAGGGCTAATAAACATCCCGTTTGTACCGCTTGGCCTTCTCCAACGCCTCGATATATTCAGCGGCTTGCTCGGGAGTCTTGTTTCCCTCGGTCTGGATAATGTGATCGAGCGCGGCATCGACATTCTGCGCCATGCGGGTTGCGTCGCCACAGACAAAAAAATGCGCGCCCTCCTCTTCGATCCATTTCCAGATCTGGGCCGCGTTTTCAAGCATCCGATGCTGCACATAGACTTTCTCGTCCCGGTCCCTTGAAAACGCTGTGTCCAGCCGCGTGAGGATTCCCTCGGCTAGATGTTGTTCGAATTCCTCGAGGTAAAGAAAATCGTCGCTGCTGCGTTGAGCGCCGAAAAAAAGCCAGTTCTTGCCGGTGGCTCCACTCGCCTTGCGCTGCTGCAAGAAGGCCCGGAACGGGGCGATCCCGGTCCCCGGCCCGACCATGATGATGGGAGTAACCGGGTCTTCCGGAAGGCGGAACCCCTTGGCCACATGAAAAAAGATCGGGACGGCGCCACCGACCGGCACGCGCTCGGCCAGGAAAGTGGAGCAGACCCCTTTACGCAACCGGCCGTGGCTCTCATAGCGCACGGTGGAGACCGTAAGGTGGACCTGCTCGGGATAAGCCATCAGGCTGGATGAAATGGAATAAAGCCGCGGCAACAGCTTTCGCAGATGCTTCACAAATTCCCCGGGCTCGAAATGCACGGAAGGGTGTTCCACCAGCAGATCGATAATCTCGACGCCCTCCAGATAGTGATCGAGGGCGACCTGCCGCTCGGGGTTAAGCAGCGCGTGCAAAAAGGAAGCGGCCTCGCCTGCCTTTTCCGCCAAGGCAGCCAGGAACGGCTTCGGAGCATGGGTGATGGAGTAGTCTTTCCAAAGAGCTTCCCTCAAGGTCTTGGGCTCGCCGGAAGCGCCCGGCACCATTTCATCGCCCGTGCAATGGAGCGCGCAGATAATCTCCTGGACCAGATTCAGGCAGTTGCTCCCGAAAATGCCTAGGGCATCCCCGACTTCATATTTCAACCCCGAGCCTTCCAGCGAGAGTTCATAATGCCGGGTGTCCTTGGCAGAATAAGGACCGGTAAGCCTGCGATTGGCAAGCAGGCGCGCCGGGAAGGGGTTCTTGCGAGACCAGATCGATGTGGTATCTGCCATAAGTTGCTCTTGGAAAACGCGTTCGGATGGCTTCCGAAGCAACGGATTTCCTGCTGCAGTTGCGTGGCACAGTTGACGAAATCGTCACAAAAAAGGAAAATGCGCCAACCCGTGATCCACCAAACTGAAAAAACCATTGTCATTTTAGGGGCAGGACCCGCTGGCCTGACGGCCGCATTCAAACTTTCCCAAGCCGGGAAAAAAGTCACTGTCCTCGAAGCGACCCCTCATATCGGCGGCCTCAGTCGATCGCTCAACCTGTGGGGCCAAACCGTTGACCTTGGACCCCACCGTTTTTTCAGTAAAGACGACAAGATCAACGAACTATGGCTGGCCGCCAGCCGGGGAGAACATCAAATCGTCCCGCGCCAAACTCGCATTTTCTACCAAAACAAATTTTTCCAATATCCCCTGGAAGCCCGCAACGCCCTTAAAAACCTGGGGATTCTCGAAGCCTTCCGGTGCATCGCCAGCTACCTGGCCGCAAAAATCGTCCCCAAAGAAGAAGCCAACAATTTTGAGGCTTGGGTCACCAAACGATTTGGAGCCCGACTCTTCCAAACTTTTTTCAAAACCTACTCCGAAAAACTTTGGGGGATCCCCTGCACCGAACTCCACAGTGACTTCGCGGCTCAAAGAATCAAAAAACTCTCGCTCTGGGAAGCGGCCAAAACCGCTTTGCTAGGAAACAGCAAAAAACACCAGAGCCTCGTCGATGAGTTCCTGTACCCGAATAACGGCACCGGCAGAATCTACGAGAACCTGGTTGAAGAAATCCGAAGAATGGGGGGAGAAGTAAAAACAGCCTGCCCGGCAATCGGATTTCAAATGAACGGAACCAAAATCACGGGAGTAAAAACGCCGGAAGGCATGCTCGAATGCGAGGAACTCATCTCCTCAATTCCGCTCACCACATTAGCCGAAAAAACTTGTCCGACAGAACCGATCAAAACAGCCTGCCGAAATCTGAAATACCGGAACACCGTCCTGGTTTACCTGCTGTGCAACTGCCGGAAGAATCCGTTCACTGACAACTGGATCTACGTCCACAGCAGCAACCTGCGAGTGGGAAGGATCACCAATTTCAACAATTGGGGGGGCACTTTGAATCCAGCCAAGCTCCCGGAAACCATTCTCTGTTTGGAATACTGGACCAACGACACCGAATCGGACTGGCAAACCTGGACGGACGACCAATGGGGGGAATTGGCCATCAAAGAAATGGAGGAAACCGGGTTAATCCGAAAAGGGGAAGCCGTACAAGCCCACACCATTAAAATTGACCGGTCCTACCCCGTTTACAAATTCGACTACAAAGAGCACGTCCAGATCTTAATCGACCAGCTCAAACAGTTTACCAACCTCCAAGTGATCGGCCGCTACGGAGCTTTCAAATACAACAATCAAGACCACTCCATCCTCATGGGATTGCTGGCAGCCGAAAACCTTCTTGGAAAAAAACACAACCTTTGGGACGTCAACACTGACTACGAAGTTTACCAGGAAGAAAAAGGGTAAGAGCCATGTGCGACGGATCTCAAAAGAGGGCTCGCGCCAAGGACGCAAAGCCCGCCAAGTCCAGAAGGAACGGATAGAGACCTCTCTTCCCCTTGGCGTCCTTGGCGTTCTTGGCGCGAAACTTCCTCTGTCTTATTAGGCGGCATCAGGGGTTGCTCACGCGAAAAACGGATTGTGCAACCGCTCTTCGGCGACTGTCGTGAGCGGACCGTGACCGGGACAAAGCACGGCCTCAGAGGGCAGCGTCAGGATCTGCTCGCGATTGGTCCGCAACGCGTCGGCGTAGGAGGCCATGCCTCCGCCCATGGAACCTGCGAACAAGGCGTCACCCACGACGGCGACCGGACGTTTTAGACCATGCACGACGTAAGTGGTGCCGCCTCTGGAATGGCCCCAGGTGAGGCGAGTCTCGATGAGGAGTTTGCCACACGCAAACTCTTGTCCCGCGTCAAAGCCCTCGGCCCCCCGCAACGGTTCGCGGTTGGAAACGTAAGCCCGCGAACCGGTCCGCTCGCGGAGCCTGTCGAGATCATAAACGTGGTCGCCATGCGTGTGCGTAAGGAGAATGCAACGCAGAGTCAGCCCATGATCCCGCAGGAATTCCAGCATGGGCTTGGAGTCAGTCCCGGTGTCGAAGGCGACCGCTTCGGCGGCTTCGCTGTCCCAAATTAAATAAGAGTTCACCAGCATTTCGCCATAGTGCGAATGGAATGCAGTCAGGCCGTCGAGCGCGACCGGGGTGGGCTGGTATTGCGGAAGTTCCACCAGCGCCTGGGCATTTAGCCCAAGTACCGGAGCCAGTTTTCGAATCACGGCAGGATTGAACTGCTCTTCATGAACGCGCTGGAATTCCGCCGCGGAAACCCCGGCGCGCGCAACCACTTCGGAGTCGGCGAGCGCCAGTCCACGCTGGGCCTTTCCGAGCACGTCCGCAAAGTTATCTTCGAGGGCCATCGACATCCTGTGATTTATCCTTTCCAACGTAGAAATCGGAAACGCCGTCTGGCTTCTTCCAAAGAGTGCCCCTCGATAAAATAGGCTGCGGCGGCCCGACCGATGGCCAAAGTGCCAGCGCCGGCCACGGCGCCTGAAATCGCGTTTCCAAATCCCGGCAAAATCTTTACCGCAGCCCGCGCGCCTTCCCGAAACAAGAGGCCCGCACCGATATTAACGCCGAGCGCACCCAGGAAATCCCGGGCCATCCGCAGGGTCCATTCCCGACCGGAAATGTGGATGATCCCGGCAATCAGGATCACCTGCAAGGTCGTGATAAAGGGGAAATCCGCCAAGGGAATGGGTTGAGCGCCGATCCCGGCAGAGACCGCCGAAGCGGAACGGGTCAAGGCGGTGGCGATTTCGCGCTGAACGGCTTTATCCCCGGTTACGCGGGCAAACTCCAGGCGCGCCGCTTCGGGGAGGGCGCTGGCGATGGCGTTCAGGATGTTTTCGCGTCCGGCGCCCGGCACGACAGCGGCGACGCTCGCACTCAGCGCCTCGTCCTCGTGGAGCGCCTCCCAAAGCTCGGCCGTTTGTTGACCCACCGCCACAATGGGAGCCGTGATGCCGTAGCGTTGGCGCTCATACGTTTGCAGTTGCTTGAGCAATGCGAAGGACTCCGGTTGCACCTCTTCGGCGGCGAGAAAAATGAAGAGGTCCGGCGCGGCATCTCCTATCACGCTTCTGGCAAAACGGCTGTCTTGATTGGCGATGGCCAGTTGAAGGCCTCCACGCCGACGGAAGGTGTGCCAAGGTCGCTCGTCCTGCTCGACGCCCGAGTGCCAGTCCGCGTCACCAGCCCCCAATTTCAGATCTTCGGGGTGGGAAAAAAGCACCGACGAAACGAAAGCCTCCGCGTCCGGCCCGACCACCACGATGCGGGGCGCCCGCCGTTCAAGGAATAGCTCCTTCAAAAAAGTCCACTCCCGCTCGATCGGCTTCCGAATCCCGCCCGGCAGAAAACGGAGCAGCTTTTCAAATTTTGAGGTTATCGCTGAGAAGGTTTTCATGATTCGCAGCCCCGGAAAAGCGGCTGGAAGCCGCTTCTACAGTAGAAGCGGCATCCCTGCCGCTTCGTTCCGCTACAGCACCGCCAGGACTTTCTCCACATGTTCATCCGGTTTCACCTTGCGGAAAATCGCCCGCACCTTGCCATCCGCGCCGATGACAAACGTGGAACGCTCCACGCCCATGTATTTCTTCCCGTAGTTGCTTTTCTCAACCCATACGCCATAGGCCTGAACGATTTGCTTGGATTCATCGCTAATGAGCGGGAACGGCAGATCATATTTGCCGATGAATTTCTCGTGACTCTTCGGCGAGTCGGGGCTGACGCCAAAGACCACGGCCTTCTGGGAAAACTGATTCCAGGCATCCCGCAATCCGCAAGCCTGCTTGGTGCAACCGGGCGTGTCGTCCTTCGGGTAAAAATACAAAACAATTGTTTGCCCCGGAAAGTCGCCCAGCGAAACGGGAGCGCCAACGCCATAGCTGCCGCCGGTGGCTGTGGCTGTGAATTGCGGAGCGAGATCGCCAACTTCCAATGCTTTGTCCATTTAAGAAACCATAGCGGAGTTCCGGGAATTTTCCATCCCGGATTGCATTTCAAATGGCGCCCTATCCCGCACTCACCGGAACAAGCGTCATCGTGTCGTTGCCGAAAATATCGATGACCTTCACCGCGATGACGTACCGGCCCGGCTTCGAGTAGGTGTGGCTTGCGCTCGTCAGTTCCAGCTCCCGACTCTGCCGGGTGCGGAAGCTCTGCCATTCGTTCTCGAAAATGTAGGCTCCGGTCCAGCGTTCCTCAAATTCCAGCAATTCCTCCCCGGCAATGACCACGCCCGGAAGCGTGCCTTCCACGCCCATATTTTTCGCCTGCTTGATGATTTCCTTCCGGCTCTCGTAATCGAAATCCACCGCCCAGTAATCCACCCAGTCCGTCCACTTCTTGGTCAGAATGTCCTGTGTGACGATGCCTTGCTTGTCTTTGCTCACCTTCACGAGCTTGCCGGCCTCGCAGACGACCTCGCTCTTGCCCTCCTTCAAGTCGGCGGTGATGGAATCGACCAGGCCTTGCGAGTAATAGACCGAGAAATCCGTGAGTTCGACGGAGATCGAGAGCGGATTTTTCGAGTCGAAGCGTGGGGTGGCCTCGACGTAAGCCACATCGTGAAAACGGACCTGTCCGCGCTCCACGGCGCGCTTGTCGAAGACTTCCGGCGGGATCGTTTTGGGCGCGAGATCGATCCCCTTCTGCTTCGACTCCTCCAGCACGGCGGGGAAAAGGCCCATCTCGAATTCAAAGGCCAGCACGTCCACCCGCGACGCCCCGCGCTTGCGGCATTCGGTGATGACTTCCTCCACGAAGAGCCGCCCCACCGGCAGGTTGATCGGGCCGACGACCACGAGGCGCCCGCCGTTCTTGCCGTGGAAAAAGCCGGATTCAGCCAAGGCCTCGGCGCGATAGGCTTTCAGGATCAACTCGCGAAACTCGCGTTCCTTGCGAGCGAGCGCCTGCTCTTTCTTTTTGGCTGAAAGATTGCCGCCGACATTAAGATAAGCCTGGCGCTCGTAGCGGCCCAGGTTGAGCACCTCGAAGGCCCGGAACGGTTTGCCGCCCGACTTCAACTCGCGCTGCACTTGGATAAGCCGCTTGCGCGTCGTGTGGACGCCGAACTTGCCGAGATCGGTGGCGATCCACTTGCGCCCAAGCTTTTCCGCCACGGCTGCGGTCGTGCCGCTGCCGCAGAAGAAGTCGGCTACGAGATCGCCGGGGTTGCTGCTGGCTTTGAGAATGCGTTCGAGAAGGGCTTCGGGCTTTTGGGTTGGGTAATTTGTGCCTTGATTTGAAGACGCTCCGATTCCCGTGATGTCATCCCATAAGGATTGGATTGAAACGCCCGAGCCTTCGTCGAGGTATTGCTTTTTCTGAGGAACAGTGCCGGGCGATGTCTGAACAATCATCCCCTTCGCAATCAAATCCTTCATCGATGTCTCGCTATAGCGCCAAGCACGGGTGACGCCCATGACTTCGTAAGTTGGGTTTCCCTTTGCCACACCACCTGGCCCAATCATGCTCGTGAGCCTGTATTTTCTACTCGTCCCAGGCTCGGTATATTTGAAGAACGTGCTGATATAGTCTTCTGAGTATGGGAGAAAGATGTTGTTGAAAATATAGGAAGAGGACTTGGCGTAAACGAATACCGTGTCCGTGTTTGCCCCCATGTATTTGCTTCCTTGCCCGATGTTGCCTTTGACCGTGTGAGCACGCTTCCAAGTAATTTCATTAATGAAATTTTCGGTTCCAAAGACCTCACTCATGGCCAACCGAATGAACGAGTTCACCCGCCAATCACAATGCACGTAAATACTCCCCTCCTCGTGCATCAAATCGCGCATAAGGATCAGCCGCTCGTAAATCATGGCGATGAACGAATCCGCGCCGCGCCCCCAGGTGTCGCGGTAGGCAATCTGTTCGAGCAGGTTCGGCTCCTTGTGGAAGGTTTCGCCGCCGATCTCGATGTCCATACTGAAGTCCGCGCCGACATCGAAGGGCGGGTCGATGTAGATGAGCTTGAGCCCGCCGGCGTCCTCGATCTGACGGCGGAGCGCGCCGCTCTTGAGAGAGGAAAGGATGAGCTTGTTGTCGCCCCAGATGAGTTTATTGGTCCACCCCTTCACCTGCCGCCCGCCCATGTCGAACCCGAACTCCCCGTCGTTGCGCTTTTCCTTCCGGGGCTCGTCGATGTGCTCCAGGGTCTGGAACGGAAGGATGGCGGTGCAGACCTCGCGGGTCTTGCCGTTCCAGACGAGTTCCACCTCGCGCTTGTCCGCGAAGAGGAGGAAGCGGTATTTCTCCGGCAGCGGCTTGCCCTGCTCGATGAGCTTGATGAGGTCGCGCTTTTCGGTGTCGGAAAATTCGTAGCGGTCGGTATCGTGAGGGCGGGCCATGGCGGAAAAGGGAGGAGGAAGAAAATTAGGAAACGGACGGTGGTTCGCGCCGGGACATTATGCCGGAGAGTTCCGGAGCATGGAAAAGACGATTGCGGCGGCGTCCGGTCAATTCCCGCAGGAGACCTTTGGCGACCCAGAATTCCACAGCTTTTGAAACCGTGGGGTGACTAAGTTTGTGGACTTCCGAGTGATGACTGATCGTAAGGAGCGGTGAGGCGAAAATGGCGTCCAGCACTCCAGAAGCAGCGGAAGGGGCGCGCCGGGAACTTCTAAGAAGATCGCGATAGTGTTGATAAAGCGTAAGGATGCGCTTTGTGTCTTCCAGCGCGGCACGCGCTTGGTTCCTAACGCCCGTCAGAAAATAACGCAGCCATTCAACCCATGCCCCTTTCTGGCTGACGGCAAGCAGGCTGCGGTAGTAATCATCCCGGTATTCATCGAAAAATCCAGAAAGATAAAGCAGGGGCTGCGAAAGAGAACCGGTAGAGCAAAGAAACAGCGTAATCAGGAGCCGCCCGATTCGTCCATTGCCGTCCAAAAACGGGTGGATACTCTCGAATTGATAGTGAATGAGGGCGCATTTTACCAGAATGGGTTCCGGGGAATCCGAATGAAGGTAATTTTCCCAAGCTCCCAAGCAGGCGTGTAGTTCTTCAGGGGGCGGAGGAACGAAGGTCGCCTCCTGAAGCGACGCGCCAGGCCTTCCAATCCAGTTTTGGGTCCGCCGAAATTCGCCGGGGGTTTTGGTTAATTCGCCCCCTCGCACATTTTGAAGCAGCATTGCATGCATTTCGCAAAGGAGGCGACTGCTGATGGGTAATTCTTGCATCCGCTGCAGTCCGAGGTCGAGGGCACGCACGTAGTTGGCAACCTCCTGAACGTCGGGACGGCGCGGGACGGCCTCCGGCTCCATTTCAAAAAGCACGAGTTCATCCATTTCAGCAATGGTATTCTCGATTCTGGAACTCAGAATTGCTTCGCGCCGCAAGTAGGGGCGAATTAGAAGATGGGGATTTGGCAATAAGCTCCCTGCACCCGAGAGTTCAGCCATCGCGCGATCCGCTTCTGAAAGCAAAGAGGCAAGCGGCCAGTCGATATCCAGTTTTGGCGGCAGAGGGTGCGGGAAAAAGGCGCAGTATCCAGAGGGCATTCGCCGACACTCCCCGGCAGAGGAGGAAGAAAAGTCTTCGGGTTTCATACGATATTGTTTTTCGTTTCGATTGAATTCATTGGCTCGTTATTAAACCAAACTCGACTTCGCTTTAATAAAAATGAATCTTATTTAATCGAAGTCAAGGTTGATCAATCCGCCGTCTCGGCACTGGCCTGCTGCGCTTCATGCCGACAAATGAGGTGGGCGATGGAAGCGAGGGCTTCACCGAAGAGATGAATGTCGATGCCTTGGATGGGGAGCGCGATTTCGCGGAATATCTCGAAGCCCGAACGGGACAACTCGAAAGCGGCAAGCCGTTCATCAATCCAGTGCTTGTGACTCTCGGTCTTGAGGTTGATTCCTCGACCCGAGAGCCACCGCAAAGCATCCCCCATGTCGGTGAGAACGGCACGACATTCGGAAATGGGGTGAATCTCGACGGCGATTTGCACGCCGTCCGGCAGCATGAGCGGCAAAGCGATCACAAGACCGCCTTTGTCCCGCTCTACGGTCAACTGTTCCGCCCAAAAGCTGGTAAGGGCGCGGCGGCAATCTTCTGGATCAAGGGTAATGGTTGCGACAGTAGAATTTACCATAGGTCTGTTCGTCGTCAGCCTTTGTATTCTGTGAAACTCGCGGCCAGCGCGGCGAAAGTTTTCGGCGGATGTTTTTCAAAGCCGTCCTGATCGACACACACGAAATCGTAGCGGGTGCCGTTATCCTCGGCGGCGGTCGCATCGGCGCACCACTGGCGGAGGCGGGCCATCTTTTGTGGGAGATCGAGTTCCTTGCGCCCCTTGGTCTCGACGATCCAGGTGACCCCGTCGGCTGTCTTCACGAAGAAATCGGGCACGTAATTGGAAAGATCCCCGTCGGCTTTCACGTAATCGAGTTTGAATCCAACGGCGAGATAGTTCTTGGCGAATGCCGAGACATCGGACGCTGCGTCGAGAAAGGCGGCGAAACTCAGTTCAAACCCGCCGGAATGAGCTTCGCCCACGATCTTCGTGAAGATGGATTTTTTGGCAACGAGATAAGGGCGGTGCTCGGTGCGGAATGGGCGCGTCTCTCGCAGCCGAATGCGGTCCTCGATGTGGGTGGAACCGGTGTCGGCGATAGTCAGGGCGTTGATGGCAACCTTAAACGAATCGTAGAGGATCTTCCCAGCCTCGGGTTCAGATAAATTGCGGAGGACCACCGGGTCTTCGAGGTCGACCGTTGAGGGCGTGAACAGATGCTCGCGCATGAAGGTTTTCACCTTCCCGTAAAGGACGTCGTAGCCACCCACAAGGCGGAGGTCTTTGAGCAACTGGCGCGCAAAGAATGCCACGACAGAGCGATAGTCCGCGGGACCGGAACCGTCGATTTGAACGGTGTGATGAATTTCCGCGTCGAGCATCGTCTTAAAAACAATTTCGCGCGTCTCCTCCGGGGTGAAGGGTTTGAGGGGGAGTTTCTTGTTTCCCAGCGCCGCCGGGTCGAGCGAATGGAGGTCTTTGAACTCGCGCTGAAAACGGCGGGAGAGCTTGGGAAGCGGAATGTCGAGGGCATCGAGGTTTTTCTCCGTGTCGTCGGTATCCACTTCAACAATGAGCGAATCCTTGCGCGCGGTGCCGCTGCCCATGGGAGCATATTCGAAGCTGACGCCCTCGGTTTGGATGGACTCCACGAAGTCCATGAAAGCGGGGGTGCCCATCACGGAAACCGTTTCGCGCTGATCGCTCCCAAAATACATCCGCCGCAGGCCGCGTCCGAGGGTCTGCTCGGGCAGGATATTCGACTTTGCAGCGTAGGCGCGGAGGCCGACAATATTGGTGACGTTGCGCACGTCCCACCCCTCCTTGAGCATGAGGACGGAAACGATGGCCTTGTAGGGCGATTTCCAGGAGTCGATTTCGTTGGACTGCTTGCGCAGAATCTCGAGTTCCTCCTTGCTCTTACCGGAAGCAGCCTCGGAAATTTCGCCGTTGTTCTTGGTGTGAATCACAAGCACGGCGCCCTGTAACTCGGGGCAAATTTTTTCAAGGTACGCGCCCACTTCGTCGCAGTTGCGGGTGTCGTCCACCATGACGAAGAGGACTGCCTTTTTTCCGAGCGGCTGATGCTCCGCGTAGCTTTTGCGCCACTCTTCCACTCCAAGCGCCAGGTAATCGGCGTATTTCTCCGTAAAGATGGCGCTCTTGCGATCATGCAGTTTCGCCCGGCTGGCGGCGTCTGGCAGGACGGGGTGTTTGACTACGTTCTGGTGAATCGCCTCGACCAACGGATAATCCGAAACGGTCTGGACAAAGATCGATCCATTGTCGTGACGCGGAGTGGCGGTCACGTCCACCTGCAGCGCGAGGCAAAGGTCCTTCTGCAGCATCCGGTGGTGGATGTCTTGAATGGACTTAAACCACGCCATTTTAGGATTATGGATATGATGGGCTTCGTCGTTGAAAATGGCTAATTCGTCGATCTCACGGATGATCTCGCCAAGATCGGCCTTGCTGTCGTTGGTTCTGCCAACCGGCTTCGGCCCGAAGGGATCGAGGAAGTAGTTGCTCAAGTCGTCGTCATCCAGCGAGGGGTCGGGGATGTCGCCGAGAAATACCCGGTGGATATTGGTGAGGAAAAGGTTGCCGGTGTCACGAAGGACGCGCACGTCGTCCTGAACATGGAGCGTGAATTGAAAATCGCCGCGCCAATTGCGGCCTTCGTGTCCGTTCTCCGGCAGAATCGGGTCATTAAAGAAAATTCTGAGGCCATCGAAATCAGCCCTCAGTCGATCAAGCACAATGATGTTGGGCGCGATGATCAGGAAATTCCGCGAAAGGACGGACTCAGGTTCGTAAAGCTTGTGGTAGAAACTCCAAGCAATCAGTAGCGAGAGCACTTTCGTTTTCCCCGCGCCGGTGGCCATTTTCAGGACATAGCGCGGCCAGTTTTCCGAAAACATGCCGGACGAGACTGCACCCGAAGCATCGAAGCGAAGCAGATCAAACTTGTCGCGAGCACGCCGGACTTCATGGAGCCAGATAACGGTCTCAACCGCCTCTCTCTGGGCGAAATAGTAATGGAATGTAGAAAGCGAGCCGTCTGCGTTTTCGAGCAAATGCTCTCGGTCAAACCACCATCGCAGCAAGGCAACCGAAGTTTGGGATGCTCCGGGGTACCCCTGATCCCGCCAAGTTTGAACTTCCCGGCGGACGTTCGCCACAAGGGGAGGAAGGAGTTTCTCGTAAGCATTGCTGCGGAGCGCTTCGTCGGCGGGAAACCAACGCTGCTCCGGGATCAGTGGGGCATACGGGGAAGTCGGAAAATCAGGGTGCAGAGACATTAGGCTGGGTAATGTTCTAAATGACCTACGGCAAAAGCGGAACCACCAAATCGAGCACGCCTTTAGCGGTGTCGTGGACTCCCTGCCGCACGTCGTTCACGGTTTTCTCAGCAGCGGCGGCTGCGAGCCGGGCCGTGAGATCCTCACTCGGGTGATCCGCCGGGCCAGAGAGCCTCACGGGGGTCCAAAGATAGCCGTTGCGGGAGGTGGTAAAGACGCTCTCCTTGGCTCCGGGAACCCACTGAAGCGCCGAGGGGACCACCCCGACTTGAAGCGTCCCCTCGATCTGGCCGGCTTTGATCTCGAACGCGCTCTCGATTTTGAACAGCCCCTCGCTTTCAATCGGAAAACCGTTCACTCGAAGCGTTCCGTTGGAAACCGCCGAACGAACGATCTGCGCAGTTCCTTTGTGAATGCTTTTAAGCACCCCTCCCCTGCCGTTCGCGAGCCATTCAGTTCCGGGTAATTGAATGGCCGGTTCGAGGATGGAATGCAAGGCCACGAATTAACATCGCCGCCCCGGCTGAGCGGGGCGGCTACAGGGCAATACGTGTGGACAGTGTGTGTATATCGCTGTATATTTATTGAGAACGAGCGCGCGTCGAGGTGGACTCCACGCTTCCCATCCTCCCATTCCTGAGCTTACGGTTGCTGTTTTTCCCCAGCCACGCTAAGGGTTTCCTCCACCCAAATGATTTCCGAGCAGGTCATTGAACAAATCGCTGCGGCCAACGACATCGTCGATGTGATCGGCAGCTATTTCCCGCTAAAGCGGGCCGGCCCTGCGTACAAGGCGATTTGCCCGTTCCACCAGGAGAAATCCCCTTCCTTTACCGTGAATCCGGCCCGGCAGATGTTCAAATGTTTCGGGTGCGGCGCGGGGGGCGGGGTGTTCAAGTTTGTCGAGCTCTACGAGAACGTCAATTTTCCTGAAGCCGCCAAGCGGCTGGCGGCGCGCACCGGAATCACCATCGTGGAGGAAGAGCTCAGTGTGGAAGAGGATATCGAGCGCCGGATGCGCCAGCGCCTGCTGGCGTTGCATGCCGATGCGGCGGAGTGGTTCCATACAAACTTGCTGCGGACCAAAGCGGGCCAGATCGCCCGGGATTATCTCAAGGGCCGCGGACTCACCGTGGACGTGGCCAAATCATGGAAGCTCGGATACGCGCCTGACGCCTGGGATGCGCTGACCCGCATGGCGCGGGATCGCGGCTATCGGGATGAGGAAATCCTCGCCAGCGGGCTGGTGACGTTCAAGGAGGAAGAGGAGTCTGGAGGGCGGCCCCAGCATTTTTATGACCGGTTCCGCGACCGCCTGATGTTTCCGATCTGCAATGACCTCGGGGAAGTGATCGCTTTCAGCGGGCGCGTCCTGAATGCGGAAGCGTTCGGCGGGAAATACGTCAATTCCCCGGAGACCCCTCTCTTTATTAAAGGCAACGTCCTGTTCGGCATTCACAAAACGAAGCGGGCGATCATCGAAAAGGGGGCCGCGATCGTGTGCGAGGGCCAGATCGACCTCATTACCGCGTTCGAGTCCGGCGTCAAGAATGTGACGGCCCCGCAAGGCACGGCTTTCACTGAACGCCAGGCGCGAATCCTCAAGCGGTTCGCAGACGAAGTCGTGCTCTGCTTTGACTCCGACGCCGCAGGGCTCAAAGCCGCCGAACGATCCCTCCCTCACCTGCTGGAGGCAGGACTCTCGATCCGCGTGGCCGAAATGCCGACCGGCCACGACCCGGATTCGCTCATCCGGACCGAGGGAGCGGAAGCGTTCTCACGGCAGATCGAGGCAGCCCGGGATTTTTTCGAGTTCCAGATCGAACGGAGCATGGCCACGCCGGAGTTTGCCACGCCCAAGGGCAAAGCGGCGTTTGCCAACAAAATGGCCGAGAGCGTCGCGTTGATTCCAAATAGCGATGCGGTGCTGCGCGAGGCGGTGATCAATAACATCAGCGCCCGCCTGGAGATTTCGGCCGCTCAGTTTACTGCGCTCTTAAACAAAACCAGAATCAAGCCCGCTTGGAAGTCAGCCAAGGAAGCTGAGGAGTCCGGACGAATCGAGCCGCTTGCCCTGACGGTGACCACCCGCCTGCTGTGCCAGTTGGCCATTCTAAGCAGCGAAGCTCGGGCCTGGCTCCTCTCCCAGGAATGGCAGCCGCTCTTTTCCACGGCCCCGGATGCTGAACTCCTGACCAAAGTGATGGCCGCGCAATTTGACATCAGCCAGCCCTCCTCGGTTTCCGCTTTCCTGGCCACCCTCCCGCCCGAAGAGCAATCGGCTCTGGTGGGGTTACTTGACGAAAGACAGCTTCCTGCCGATCCTTTGCGAGCGGCCGCCGATTGCTGGCGGGACTTGGTGCGCCAGGAATTGGAACGCCAGCGCAATGTCTGTGCAGCCCGGCTCCGTTCACCAAACCTCGTTCCCGAAGAGGCGGCGCTCCTTCAAAACCAGATTTTGGAGCTTCAGCAACAGCTCACTGCGCTACGGGGCTGATAAATATTACCGAAACAACTACTTGACGCGCTCCATTGCTCTCCCCATATTACCCGGCCTTTGCCGCCTTCCCCTTGTAAAATTTCACCGATTGGTGGGAGGCGGTGGAGTGCTTTAACTCGCGTGGGTATGACCAATCCGACCAAGAAATCTCCAGCCAAAGTCTCCAAATCAGCCCCAGCCGCGAAAAAAGAAGAAAAATCTGTGCCTTCGAGCGCCGCCAAGACCACTCCCGCTATTAAACCGAAGCTAAAAGCTTCACCCGCAGCCAAACCTCCCGTGCCCCCTGCCAAGGGAGCCCAGAATACCGCCGCGAAGGCAAAGGAATCCAAGGCTGCCGCAGCCCCAAAAGCCAGCAAAGCGCCGGCACCGGTTACCCCAGCTAAAACGGCGAAGGCGCCAAACGCCAAAACGCCAGCACCAGTCGCCGCCGCAAAGCCCGCGAAGGCACCAAAGGCCAAAACGCCAGAAGCGGCTGCACCGGCAAAATCCGCCAAGTCGCCAAAGACTGGCAAAGCGGACAAGCAGAAAACCATTTCCGAACCTCCCGCCGAACTCGTAAAACCCGCGAAAGCGCTCAAGGGCAAAGCCGCCAAGGCCGAATCGAACGGCTCCAAAGAGCCTGCGGTTGCCCCCGCGGCCCCGGTCGTGGCTTTCAGCTTGGACTCTCCGGAGATGACCGAGAAGATGCGCGAGTTGATCAAGCTTGCGAAGGAACAGGGCTACCTGACTTTCGACGACCTCAATGAGGCCCTTCCGGATAGCGTGAATGAACCGGACGAGATGGAAGCGATTCTCAACCGCCTGCGCGGGATGGAGATCGACATCATCGATGCGTCCCAGGTGGACAGCTACAAGGACGGCAAAAAAGAATCCGAAGAGGAAGAAGAGGAAGACAAGGCCGACACCAAACTCGACATCCTCGACGACCCCGTCCGGATGTATCTCAAGCAGATGGGACAAGTCCCGCTGCTGACCCGCGAGCAGGAAGTGGAGATTTCCAAGCGCATCGAAGACGCGGAGTTGAACGTCCAGAAGTTCGTCAACCGCTTCGGGTTCATTGCCCGCGCGTATCTCGATCTGGCCCAGAAACTTATCGAAGGGCGCGAGCGCTTCGATCGCGTGATCCTGGACAAGAAGATCGAGAGCCGCGAGCGCTACATGAAAGCGCTCCCGAAACTTTGCGAGCACGTGGACAAAGCCGCGAACGAAGCCGCAAAGGCCTACAAAGCCGTTCTGAGCCAAGGCGCCAAGGGGACGCACACGAAGGCCCACCAGGAATTTGCAAAAGCGCACAGCGCGCTCCAGAAGTTTTATCCGAAGTTCTACTTCAAGCAGAAGGTGACCGAGGAATTCGTCAACATCGCCGACGAACAGTTCCGCACGGTTTCCTATCTGCGCGACGAAATCGCCAAGCGCGTCAGTTCCAGCAAGCCCGATTCCGCCGCCGTCTTCCAGACCAAGCAAAAGGAAATCCAGACCCGCACCTGGCTTTCTCCCGAAGAGTTTGCCGCCGAGTATCACTCCCTCAAGAGCTGGCTCCGCAAGGCGCTCAAAGCGAAGACCGAGATGGTGGAAGCCAACCTGCGGCTCGTGATTTCGATCGCCAAGAAATACACCAACCGCGGCCTCTCCTTCCTCGACCTTATCCAGGAAGGGAACATGGGCCTGATGAAGGCGGTCGAGAAATTCGAATACCGCCGCGGCTACAAATTCTCCACTTACGCGACGTGGTGGATTCGCCAGGCGATCACCCGTTCAATCGCCGACCAGGCCCGCACGATCCGCATCCCGGTCCACATGATCGAGACGATCAACAAGCTGATGCGGGTGCAGAAGCAACTTGTTCAGGAATACGGTCGCGAGCCGAGCCCCGAGGAAGTGGCCGAGGAAATTCAGCTCCCGGTGGAGCGGGTGCGCGCCGTGTTGAAGATGGCGCAGCAGCCCATTTCACTCCAGTCCCCGGTGGGCGACAGCGACGATACGAGCTTCGGCGATTTCATCGAAGACAAAGGCGCAGAGAATCCGAGCGACATGACCGCGATCATGCTCCTGAAGGAGAAGATCAAGGACGTCCTGGAGACCCTCACCGAACGCGAACGCCAGGTGCTCGAACAGCGCTTTGGCCTCGTGGACGGCTACAGCCGCACCCTCGAAGAAGTGGGCCGCCAGTTCAAGGTCACCCGCGAACGCATTCGGCAGATCGAGGCGAAAGCTCTCCGCAAAATGCGTCACCCGACCCGTATCCGGCAGCTCGAAGGCTTCCTGGAAGCCGACGCCTGCTAGGGAAGAAGACGCGGAGAGGGGGAGACCGCGGGGACGCGGAGAACTGAGACTCCAAAGCTGCGCGCACGTACGGCGTGTAGAGAGGAGGAATGGACGGCATGGACGGAGGAAGCACCTCTTCGTCCATGGAGTCTATTCGGTCCGTGAAGTCCATGCTCAGGCTCCGCCCGGTCGGATGCTCGGCGAATTGAGACAGGATTAACAAGGTTGATAGGATTATCAGGATTAAAGGCAAAATTGACTTCGGCTAAATCCTGGAAATCTTGAGAATCCTGTTAACCTGTCAAAAAAAGAGTGGCGCCGATGCCCGTCAGGCCTTGGGATCGAAGGCCCGGCGCAGGGAATCGCCCAGTAGATTCAGCGAGAGCACCAGCACAAAGAGCGCCGAACTCGCCGCTGTGATGTTCCACCAGACGATCGGCTCGCGGCTGAGTTCCATGCGGGCGGAATCGATCATGATTCCCCAACTCGGCGTCCCGACCGGCGCGCCGACCCCGAGGTAGCTCAGGATCGACTCCACCATCACCAACCCGGAGAACCCGAGGACGGCGTTGATGATCACGAGGTGCATCACATTGGGCAAGATGTGGGAGACGATGATCCGGAAATGGCTTTGACCCAAGGCGCGCGCCGCTTCCACATAGGGCCGCGCGGCCTGCCGGAAGGTCTCGCCACGGATCAACCGGCAAAGGCCGATCCACGAAGTCAGGCTCAGCGCAATCGCCATGCGATCGAGGCCTTTGCCCAGGATCATCAGCACCGCAACCAGAAGAAGGATTCCCGGAATCGAGGCGACGGTGCTGTAAGTGTATTGAACGAGATCGTCCACCCAGCGTTTGTAATAGCCGGCGAAAATGCCGAGGAGCGTGCCGACCGGGATATAGATCAGGCTGGTGAGCCCGCCGATGATCAGCGCGGTTTTGCACCCTTTCAATGTTTGCTGGAGGACGTCTTTTCCCAGCAGGTCGGTACCCAACAGATGCCGTCCTTTGAGCGGGGTGGCGTCGCGTTCCTCATAGGTTGTTGAAGCGAACGGCGCGCTGTAGCCCGCTTCGCGCGGCACCCCCTTGAAAGCGAGATCGAGCACGCTCGTGCGGTCATTGACGAGGAAGCAGTCTGCAAGGCCGAGCAGCAGATAGCCGGCGACCAACACGGCGCAGACCACGCCGACCTTGTCCCGCCGCATCCGTTTCATCGCGCGCCGGGAGCGTTCGGTGCGCAGGTAGGCCCGGAGCATCGCGATGAGAGCAGCGCAACCGAGGAGCAGAAGTGTATTTAGGAGCCAGATGGGCATGGTGGCAGGTTAGAAAGATTTCTGAATGTGTGCCGTAGGCGCTCGTTCCCAAACTCCATTTGGGAACGCACTTGTCCGCGAAACTCTATTTCGCGAACCACCGCAGGCCAAATCAACTCTACAAAAGGCCCTTGAGGATACAAAAGTCTGATCCCGCAATGGAATTGCCGTTGCAATTGCGTTCCCAAATTGAGTTTGGGAACGAGAAACGCGCGTCGCAGCACCACCCCAAAGCGGTGGAGGACCACCGCACTACAAGACGCTTCGCGCCCCCGGCGATTCCGCAAACTGCGCGATAGCGCCTTGTAGTGCTTGCGCTTCTGCGCGGCTTTGGGAGACGACTCCGTTTCGTCCCTTTCCCCCTTCGCGCCTTCGCGTCTTCGCGTGAGATAATTGGAGGCGAGAATTTTCATTGCAAACGGATTCGCGGATCGACCGCGGCGTAGCAGATATCGGTGAGCAGCAGGCCAAAAAGAAACAGCAGCGAGCCGAGATAGACATCCGCCTGAATCACTCCGAAGTCGGACGTTTGAATGGCGGTGGTCATGAGATTGCCCAGGCCCGGCACGCCGAAGAAGCTCTCCAAAACCAAAGTGCCCATGATCAGAAACGGGAGCGACGCGACAACCAGCGTGATGATCGAGATCATCCCGTTCTTCAACATGTGGACCAGCAAGACGCGGGCATGGGACGCCCCCTTGGCCTGCGCGGTGCGGATGTAGTCGGCCCGAACCTCCTCCAAAAAAATAGCGCGATACATCCGCACGTCGGCTCCGAGCCCGCTCAGCACCATGATAGCCACAGGCAGCGCAACGAACCGCGCGGTGGTGAGCCCTTCCAGGTTGAACCCGAACGCCGGGAAGTAGCTGAAGAGGTTGGCCGCGACCCATTGGCCGAAGATGACATAGACCGTAATGGGGATGCTCATCGTGGCGACGCACAGGACAACGCCCCATCGGTCAATGAGCGACTCGCGGACAAACACCAGAAGCAGCGAAGCGCCCAAACCGAGGGTGAGCCCCACGACAAACGCCGGGAGCGTCAGCAGCAACGAGGGAATCGCGCCGCGCTTGATCATATCGATCACCGGTTCGTCGGTGGCGAACGATCTGCCGAGATCGAATGTGGCAAACCGCTTGATGCTGTGAAAGAAAAGCGCATCCAGCGGATTTTTGCCCGGCTCAGTATTCACGAAGCGCGGGATTTCCTTCCCGCGTTCGTCCACATAGCCGTGGTTGTGGAGCCAGTTGTCGAGCGCCTGGGCCGAGGCTTTTGGTCCCAAAATACGGAACGCCATCTGCCGAGGGGTCGTGACAACGTTGAAAAGAACGAACGTGATCAGCATCACCCCAAGGAGGATGGGCACCATGTAAAGCAGTCGTCGGATCAGATAGGTCAGCATGGCGGGCAATTACAAATTTCTCTGTTTCACCCAGACGGCCGCGTATCCGAGCACAAGGGCGACGATTCCTGCCAGCACCCAGGTAGGCCACCAGGGGGTCTGGTTCCATTCCCGCTGGCACTGTTCGCGCAGCGCCGGGTTTAGCGAACCGTATTTAAGGCCGCCGGCCAGCATTGGGTTTGAAGAAATCCGCGGCAGCCACGGCTGGCTCAGGGCGAAAGCGACCGGATGCGAGGTGAAGATGACCGGGCATTCCTCGACGAGAATCCCCCTCAGTTGCTGAATGATTTTGAGCCGTTCCGGCCCGTTATCCATCGTCGCCATGCGCTCGAAAAGAGCGTCGAATCCGGGGTTGGAAAACCGGACATAGTTGCTCCCCTGCGGCGGGATGTTCTTGCTGTAAAAGAGAAAAAAGAAATTCTCGGGATCGGGGTAATCGGCATTCCAGCCCGAGCCGGTGTTGATCTGGAACAAGCCGCGCTGCTGTTTGTCCTGGAATCGGGACCAGGTGTTTTCCTCGATCTTGCAACCCAGCCCCAACTGCTCAACCTGGCCTTGATCAAACTCGGCGCGCTGGCGGCTCTCGGCGTTGCCGGTCATCACGTCCAATGTGAGGACAACCTGCTTGCCTGTTTTCGCGTCGATGCCGTTCGGGAAGCCCGCTTCGGCCAATAGTTTCTTTGCCTGTGACAGGTCTTCGGTTCGATACGGGTTCTTAAAATTCGGATCGTACCCGATCACCCCCGGCGGAAGGAGTTGTTCGGCTTTGACGTCCACTCCGTTTCCAAAGACCGCGTTGGCGCGTTGCTCGTCGTAGGCGGTTGAGAGCGCCTGCCGGAGCTTCTTGTTCTTGCCGACCAAGGGATCATCCATGTTGAACTGCACATAAAACGTCCCCGGCTCCACGTCCCGGTAAAGTCTCACGCCCTTGGCCTTGTATTTTTCGGAAAGCGTCTGGCCCGCAGTAATGACGGTGTTGAAGACGTCCTTGCTGACCCCGTAGTTGTCCAAGTAGCCCTGCCGGAAGAGAAGCCAGGCCGGCACGGCTTCGCGAATGACGGCGAACTGCACCTCGTCCACGAATGGCAACGGCTTGCCGGAGAGGACCGCGAACCGCGCGTCGTCTTCCTTTGGCCAGCCCCCGGTCGGGAAGCGCGTGGCACTGTAGCGATCATGCCGCACGAGCCGGAGCAATCGACTGCGCGCCCATTCCGCCACGCGATAGGCGCCGGTGCCGACCGGATGAAACTTGAATGGGTCGCGGCCCGCTTTGCCATCGTAGAACTCCACCGCCTCATGCGGAACCGGAGTCGTGAACGGCATCGCCAGCCAGTATTGGATTTGCGGATACGCCTTCAGCAGATTGAGGCGGAAGGTGTGATCGTCGATCACCGTGATGGCCTCGGTGGGCTTGGAGTAATCGAATTTTCCGGCCTTGCGCGCCTCCACATAAGCCGGGCCTAGCCCTTTGATGAACTCCTGAAGGGTCGAAAGCACCGGGCATTCCACCGCCGGGTCGGCAATGCGCTGGAAGGTATAGACGAAATCCGCCGTGGTCAGTTCCCGTCCTCGTCCGCCCGAAAAGCACGGGGCGTCGTGGAAATAGATCCCTCGCTTGATATGGAACTCATACGCCTCGGTGCCATCCGGATTTTGGATGCGGATCGGCATCGATTCCGCAAGGCAGGGTTCCAGTTCGTAAGGGTCGGTTTTGAATACGCTGTATTGAAGCAGGCTTTCATAGACCTGCGAGATCACCGCGTTGCCGAGCGTGTCGTAACTGTATTGCGGATCAAGCGAACGCGGATCGTCGGGAATCCGCCGATAGCTCACGACCCACGGCGAGCCGTCCGGGCGTTTTTCGTGCAGCGGCTGCGGATGCGGATTATTGCCGCAACCGGCCAGCGCCAGAGTTGCCAACACGGCGAGCCCCGCCATGATGCCACGAATTATTGGAACTATTTTCTCCCCGTTCATCCAGTTTGTGTGGGGGGAGTATCGGGGCGGGGCGGCGAGGAATCAAGGACTTCGCGCCATTGCGCAATGCAAGAAGAGACTCACGCGAAGGGGCGAAGACGCAAAGGGGATTTGCGATGGCAGGGTTCGAGTAATTCGGGAGAGCCAGAGCGCGGCGAAGGCGGCGAAGCACAGCTTCGAAGATGGGTGCGTTACCAAGTGAAACTTGGTAACGAGGGTTTAAGGGGGCGTCGGGACGGGTAGTAGAAGCGGCATCTTGCCGCTTCGGTCCCAGGGAAAGCGGCTGGAAGCCGCGTCTACTGAAGAGTAATCGGCTCGGGATCTTCCCCTTCGCGACTTCGCGTGAGATCAAACAAGCTCACTCCGCTGCCTTACCGCTCGCGGAACGTAATCCGGGCCTTGGTCAGATCGTAGGGCGAGAGTTCCACTGTCACTTTGTCGCCGGGAACAATGCGGATGAAATTCTTGCGCATTTTCCCGGAGATATGAGCCAAAACGACCGTGCCGTTTGGGAGCTTCACATGGAACATGGTTCCGGGCAAAACATCGACAACAGTGCCTTCGGTCTGGATTCCCTCTTCTTTGGCCATGAGCTTGAGTGGGTGCAGGTTTGAACGATTGCGGAAAGAGTTTATCACCGCGCCGATCAACTATCAAGCTGTTCCAAGACTTCATGGGTGCGCCGCTGCCAGCGCAACCTCGCAATATAAGGATCGACCCGGGCCAGGAGCAGATAGGCCACCCGCTCAAGCAATCGGGTCCACATCCCCCGCGTGCGCCAGACGGCCGGGTGCAGCCTGCGGCAATGCGCCAGGTCCGATTCAAAAATCTCTCTCGCCTCTTTGGCTGCTTCCAAATCATTCAAGCGCACGGTCAACTCGTAGTTAATATTCAGGCTTCGCGTGTCCAGGTTTGCCGAACCGACATAAACCACGTCATCGATGAGCACGAGCTTCGCGTGGAGGATCTGCGGCTGATATTCGAAAATCTGAATGCCCGCGCGCATGAGCTTTCCATACAGGCTCGAACTCGCGAGTTTCGAAACCGGCACATCGGTCAGTCCCGCCAGGATCAACTGGACTTCCGCGCCTCGACGCGCCGCTCGCATCATCGCCCGGCGAAGCCGCCAGGGCGGCAAAAAGTAAGCGCAGATCATCCGCACCCGCCTTGCCCGCGCCAGGTCCCGGATGAGCGAGCGCTTGAGCGCGCGGTGGCCGCGCCCCGGTTCGCTCAGCAAAAGGGTCCAGTTCGGTCCGGCGATGGTCGACTCAGGCATCGGCAACAACTGTGGAAACAAAGCCGGCCGGGAATTCGCCTTGGCAAAGAGAGTGACAAAGCTGGCCGCCAATATTTCGACCACCGGCCCCTGAAGCTCCATGCCGAGATCGCGCCACCCCTGCGAAACTCCGTCGCCATAGTAAACCTCTCCGATGTTAAACCCACCGATAAACGCGATCCGGCTATCGATGATCAGCAATTTGCGGTGATTCCGACGGCCATAGCGTTGCGAGGTGCTGAAGGCGCTAAACCAGCGGAACTCGCCCCCGGCGCGGATCAGGGGCGCCCAGAAACCCGAAATCAGCCCGATGGACCCCAGCGCATCGACAAGCACCTGGACCCGAACTCCTCGCTGGCGGGCTGCGACAAGCGCA
Organism: Verrucomicrobiota bacterium; assembly: GCA_037130675.1. Taxonomy (GTDB): domain Bacteria; phylum Verrucomicrobiota; class Verrucomicrobiia; order Chthoniobacterales; family Chthoniobacteraceae; genus JBAXSN01. Next base: position 11,415 of record JBAXSN010000002.1, on the reverse strand, counting down.
TTCAGAAACCGGGTCCCGAGCGGCCCGGGAGTGAAAATGTAAGTCTCCAGGGCAATCGATACCGTTGCCTCACCGATCGCGGCGAGCATGGCGTCAAGCCCCATTCCGCCGGTCCGCAGCCAGCGGAATACGGCGTTCCCGGAAGCAGACGAGATGGAGGCTACGGTCGGCACGGTTCAGCGCAGAGTTTTAGGAAATTTTGGACGGCATGTCATTTCAAGTTTTTCGTGCGTGGGAGGCAATAGCGGCGTTTCGGGATGATGAAAGTAAGTCACTGCTAAATTCTCTGCTTTCTCTTCGGGCGTTGGCCGCATAGATTTTCGTTCCGCTTCTTTTTTAATCCATTCGTCGCCGTGAGCAGCTACCAGGTTTTTGCCCGTAAATACCGTCCACAGACCTTCGACTCTGTCGTGGGGCAGGAGCATATTACCCAGACGCTCAAGAACGCGATTGCGACCAATCGGCTTGCACACGCCTATCTCTTTGTGGGGCCGCGCGGAACGGGCAAGACTTCGACGGCGCGCATCCTGGCCAAGGCGCTCAACTGCATCCACGGCCCGACGGTGAATCCGTGCGGCGAGTGCGACCCGTGCCGTGAAATCGCCGCGGGCAATTCGCTCGACGTGCTGGAAATCGACGGCGCCAGCAACAACGGCGTGGAACAGGTTCGCGAACTCCGGGAAAACGTCCGGTTTGCCCCGACCCGCGGCAAATACAAGCTGTACATCATCGACGAGGTTCACATGCTCACCACGGCGGCGTTCAACGCGCTGCTCAAGACGCTGGAAGAACCGCCCGAGCACGTCAAATTTATCTTTGCGACGACCGACGTCCAGAAGGTGCTCCCGACGATCCTCTCCCGCTGCCAGCGCTTCGATCTGCGGCGGATTCCGGCTGAATCGATCGCCCGCCACCTCGAATACATCGCGCATGAGGAGAAGATCCAACTCGACCACGACGCCGCGCGCACCATCGCCAAAGGGGCGGAGGGCGGATTGCGCGATGCCGAGTCGATGCTCGACCAGTTGGTGGCTTTCTGCGGGGAGCGAATCACCGAGCAGGACGTGCTGTCAGTCTTTGGCTTCACCGCATCCCAAACCGTTGCTTCGCTTTGCGATCATCTGCTGGATGGCGATTCCTCGGCAGCGCTCGGAGCCGTTCAGCAACAGGCGGAAGCGGGCCGGGACCTGAGCCGGCTCATGGCCGATCTGATCGGGCATTTGCGAAACCTGCTGGTGGCCAAAGCGGACCCCGATGGGATTCGGGCCGAAGTGGGCGACGAGACGCTTGCTGAGCTCCAGGCGCAATCCGACCGGATCGCGATGGATCGGTTGCTGGATTTAATCGAACAATTTGCGGCGGCAGAAGGCCGGATGAAATGGGCACCCAACAAGAAGCTCCATTTTGAGATTGCAGTGATCAAGGCAATCCAGACGCTGGGGCAGACCTCGTTGACCGAAGTGCTCGAAGCCCTGACGGCACTGCGCACCGGTGGCGAACTGCCAACGCTCAAAGAGATCAAAGCAGGGAAAACGGCAAGACCCGAGGGCACGAGCGCCCCAAGGAAAGTCGAAGCCCCAGCGCCGAAACCCGCGCCCGCGCCAAAAGCTGCGCCTGCGCCGGTCCATGAAGGGGGAATGGACGAACACGGACTGACACAGACGAAACCCGCTCCTGAGCCGGTCCATGAAATCCATACCGCCCATGAGGTCCAGCCTCCCACTCCGGAAAATGGACCTGATGGACCCCGGACCCCGGAGCCCCTGCCGACACCGACCCCGGCCAAACCGCCGGTGGCTGAACTCGCGCCTTGGGATGATCGGCCCGCTGTGACTGCGGCTGTGGTTGCTGAACCGCCCGTTGCGGTTTCCGCCCCCGTGCTCGCCAGGGAGTCCCTTGAACTTGCACCCTGGGATGAGCTTCCCCTGGCTGCGGAACCGCAACGCGCAGAAGAGCCGCTCCTGTTCGCCGCAGACCCCGTTCCCCCCAGCCTCGAACCGGTCGTCGTGGCAGCTCCCGAGCCTGAGCCACCGAAGGTGTGGCGGCACCCGCAGGAGCTCCCTCCCGAGCCTCCCGTGGCGCCCCCTATCCCGGAACCGGTTCCGGCATTCGAGGAACCGAGTCTGATCCAGGAAGAACCCGCGCCGGAACCTGAGCCCGAAGTCGAATCGTTGGATTCAGCGCCGGACCTTGCCGCCCTCTGGTTGAAGATTTTCCAGGCGCTCGACTTCAAACCGATGCTTCAGAACTACCTGCGCAAAGGGGCGCTCGTTGAGGTCAACGATGCTTTCTGCACCATTGGCTTTCCTGAAGACCAGGGAATGTCCGTGCAACGGTTGCGGAAACCCGATGCCCGCAAGCTGCTGGAGGACGCGGTGCTTGGCGTGACCGGCAAGCCGCTGAGGGTCGAAGTCGAGGTCCGCTCCGACGTGGAGATCGTGCCGCTCGTTATCCCTGAGAAAGCGCCGGAACCGGTCGTGGACCCGATGGAACTTTTCAAAAACGACCCGCTCATCCGGCAGGCGTTGGAAATCTTTGCAGCACAAATTCAACCGAACTGATCTATGAACATCCAGAAGATGATGAAACAGGCGCAGAAGATGCAGGAGCAACTCGCGCGCGCCCAGGAAGAACTCGCCGACAAAACGGTGGAAGTAACAGCCGGAGGAGGCAAGATCACCGTGGTAGCCACCGGCGCGGGCGATGTGGTTTCCATCAAGATCAGCAAGGACGTGGTCGATCCCGAGGACGTCGAATTCCTCGAAGACCTCATCCTGAGCGGAGTCAAACAAGCCATCGCCAAGGCCAAGGATCTGAACCAGCAGGAAATGGGGAAACTCACCGCAGGCATGGGGCTTCCTCCAGGCCTGATGTAATCCCCCGGTTCCCCATGGATCTTTCACGACATATCGCAGAGCACGTCCGCGACATCCCCCGCTCGGGAATTCGCGACTTTTTCGAAGTTGTCCAGACGATGACCGACGTCATCTCGCTGGGCATCGGCGAACCGGATTTCGACACCCCCTGGCATATCCGCGAGGCCGCCATCTACTCCCTGGAAAAAGGACGCACCGGCTACACCTCCAATCTCGGGTTGCCTGAACTGCGCGCGGCAATCGCCAAATACGTGGAGAAGAATTTCCACGTGGGTTACAACCCGAAGAACGAGATCATCGTCACAGTGGGCGTCTCCGAGGCGATCGATCTCGCCCTGCGCGCGATCATCAATCCCGGAGACGAAGTGCTCTATCACGAGCCGTGTTACGTCAGCTACGCCCCGACGATCACGCTCACCCATGGCGTGCCGGTTGGGGTAGCGACCCGGGCGGAAGAAAACTTCCGGCTCACCGCGGAGGCGATTGCGGCCAAGATCACCCCACGCACGAAGGCGTTGATGCTAAATTTCCCGACCAACCCGACCGGCGGCACGCAAACCCGGGCGGAACTGGAAAGAATCGCCGCCCTCTGCGTGAAGCACGACTTGGTGGTGCTCTCGGACGAAATTTATAGCGAGCTGACCTACGACGGCGCAGAGCACATCTCGATTGCTTCCCTGCCGGGGATGCGGGAGCGCACGGTGTTTCTCCACGGGTTTTCGAAGGCGTTCGCGATGACCGGATTCCGAATCGGCTACGCCTGCGCCCCGGCGACTTTGACGGAGGCGATGATGAAGATTCATCAATACGGGATTCTGTGCGCCTGCACGACGACGCAGGATGCGGCCATTGAAGCGCTCGAGAACGGCACGTCCGAGATGCTGAAAATGCGGAAGGAATACGAGTCGCGGCGCAATTACATCGTCCGAAGTCTCAACGACCTTGGGCTGGAGTGCTTCAAGCCGCTCGGCGCGTTTTACGTTTTCCCGAATATCACGAGCAGCGGCCTGAGCAGTCGCGAGTTTTCGCTTGGCCTGCTGGAACAGAAAAAAGTCGCCGTGGTGCCCGGCCCGGCCTTTGGCCCGAGCGGCGAAGGTTTTGTGCGGTGCAGCTACGCAACCGGAATCGATCAGATCAAGGAAGCCGTCAAACGCATCGGCGAGTTCTGTCAAGAAGCCCGGAGGAAATAGAGCAGGCCGCTGTTGGACGCACCCGAAGAGGAGCGGCTGGAAACCGCTTCTACAGTAGAAGCGGCATCCCTGCCGCTTCGATCCGTATCCTCGGAGTATTAATTAAGACGACTATAAAACCTCACCCATGACCACCACCGTTAAAAAAGCAATGCTGCTGGCCGCCGGCCGCGGCACCCGCATGCGCGAACTCACCAACGACCTGCCCAAGCCGATGATTCCGGTTCGCGGCAAACCGATCCTCGAGTACATCGTGGAAGGTCTCCGGAACGCTGGGGTGGAGGAATTTCTCATCGTAGTCGGCTATCGTCAGGACGTCGTCACCGATTTCTTTGGGGACGGCTCCAAGTTTGGCGTCCGGATCAGTTACGTGACCCAGGTCGTCCAGGACGGCACCGGCCGGGTGGTCGAGCTCGGCAAAGAGTTCGCCGGCAACGATCCGTTTGTCCTCAGCTACGGCGACATCCTTGTGGACCCGGTGAATTATCGGAGGCTTACCGCGCCCGGCACGGAAGAAGCCGTCGTGACCGTGAAGTATAGTGCAGACGTTTCCCAAGGTGGCGCCGTGTTTGTAAACGATCGCTTTGAACTGACTGATCTGCGCGAGAAACCCAAGCCGGGCGAACCGACGAGTCCGTGGTACAATGCCGGCGTTTATACATTCCGGCCCAGCATTTTCGATTTCACCGCAAAGCTCGAACGCTCCCCTCGTGGCGAGTTCGAACTGACCGACGCAATCCGCGCGCTGGCTCACAGCGGCAAAGTCGTCCAAGCGTTCGAACTCACGGGGGCCTGGGCGGATGTCCGTGACCCGGAAATTCTGGCGGAATTAAACGGGTGACGATTTCTGCCATCATGGGTGAACCGGCGCGCCATCAAAGAGGTAGGGACGGCACTCCGTGCTGTCCGGGTGCGCGCCATGGCATTCGGCGTTGATCTTGGCAAGATCGCTGGGCGGACGGCACGGAGTGCCGTCCCTACCGTGCCTCACACCGGCACGAGCGCCCCGACTTCCGACGGAGTCAACGACCGGTAAGTGATGTTAGTGCGGGCTTCGCGGTCCAGAAGAGCAGCTTCCACGCTGCCGAACCCGAGTTGTTCCTCGCGGTGCGCAGCAAGAGCTTCTTCCGACGGGAGGATCTCAGCGTCGTCGCTCAAAGCGATATGGCCGACCATCCACGCATCGAGGGCGATGGCAAAGGCCTGATCCAAGCTCGCTTTTTTGAAGTCTTTGCCCCGGAGAAACTTTTCCATCATGTCGCTGGAATGCGTTTTCCCGGAGATCACGGCGAACGGTTCCACCGCTTTCGAAAAGGAGCCGCCGTTGGTGTGAAACGCGCCATCGTAGTCGAGCCGCACGAAAAGGTCCGGTTCGTCCCGTCTGCCCAGCTCCACGAACAACATGCGAGAGAGGTACGGCGGGCCGTAGATTTGTTCAAAGGCCGCTTTGAGGAGCGGACTCAGCGAGTAGCTGGCCAAGCGCCGCAAGGAGACGTCCTGGGCTGAACGCCCAAACCCCTCGGCGCTCGTGACTTCGATGGCTGCCATTCGCAAGCGTTCGATGTCGCCGGGATGGCCGATCCCCCCCATGGCGATCCGATCGTAAATCTCAAAAATCTTTTGCCGTTCCCGGCTCACGGTGAGCAGGAGAACGCCGGCTGGACAACTCAAGCACGCGATCGGGCTGCCGACAGCCAACTGGTGCTCGATATATTCGCGGCGATTTTGAATCGCCTCCACCCAACGGAAAGGTTCTTCAATCATTCGAGTTCGGCGAATTTAGGAGTGTGTTTGGGAAGCGACTGAAGGTCCCGGCGATAAGCTTTCGCCAGGATGCGTTCCGGCAGAGTCACGATGCCGGTTTGATTGACGATTTTCACGATCGGGAAGACCCGTCCGTGACGGTCCACGCCGCCGGTGGCGGTGTCGCTTTCGGCAGCGGTATCCAGAGCCCGGAGCGCCAGGAGTAGAGCGTCCTCCTCGTTGTAGCGCTGGAGCGGACGCGAGCCGAAGGTGTTCGCGTAATAAAGGACCGAACGCACGGCAGGGGAACCGGACCCGGAGACGGCGTAATCGGCGGCCTCGAACTGCGCGCCCATGGCGTCGTAAAAATAGAGCCGCGGGAGATTTGCGACGAGGTCGTAGGTGGCAAAGATCGGCACCACAATCCCGACGCCCTGCATCACGAAACCGAAGTTGTCGCGCAGCAGCTTGGAAAGCGCCCGCACTTTGCCGTCCAGGCTCATCTCCTGAAGCTGGCTGCGTCGGTAGAATTGGAAGGAATGTTCGAGCATCCGGGCCATCTCCCAAGCCGTGGCAGGCACGCCGGCGATGGCCATGAGCGAATAATGGTCGATCTCAAGAACCTTGTCGGCCCGGTCATAGACGACCAGATTACCGGCAGTCGCGCGCCGGTCCCCCGCCATCATGACGCCGCCTTTAAATTTAAAGGCGAGGATGGTGGTCGCCTGGGTTTGGACGGGTGCGGCCGGTGACGAAACCGGTCCGGCCCCGGGCAGGGGCACGGTCAAGCCGTACCGCCTGACCAGGGCCGAAAACTCTTCGTAAACCAAGCTACCGGGATCTTGGCCGGAATTGGAGTTTGGAAATCCAGGGGGAGTCATAATTATTCTCCGGTGCGCTGGCGGTAGCGTTTGGATTGATCGGGATCGACCCTCCGCATCCGCTTGAGCAGGTCTTTGGTGTCGGGTTTCGAGACATCCGGCGATTTCGGGCCACCGTTGTCTCCTTGTTTTGGCCCCCACGGAGCGGGTGCCACGGGTTTTTGGGTTCTCTCAGGCATGGTCTTAATATGAAGTTCCTTTAAGAAATCGCATGGAAGGGCCAAACAGACCGGGCCTAGGCTTGCCTTCGCAGGGCTGGCGTGAGAAACGTAAGTCCATGCATCGTTGGTTTCGTTTTTCAACCGTGATCGCGCTTGTGATGTTTTCGCACGGCGGCTACGCCCAGGAAGCTTCCGAGCCGGGCGCCGCCCCAAGCAAACATCGGCAAAAGCCGAGTCTTTTGCAGTCGCTTCAGGATCAGATCGAGGCCCAGGGCAAGCAGATCGAGGCGCAAACCAAGCAGCTTGAAGATCTTAACAAGCGAACCGAACTCGAAAGCAAAGCGCTGGAGCAACAGGGCAAGCTTCTGGAGGAACAGACCCGGCAGTTCGGGACCCTCAACGACCAGCTAACCCGTTTTATCGCCGCGAACAAGACGCGCGACCCGGGCAAGGAGGCGCCAGTGGCTGCCGCGATTCCAGCCGCCGAACCGGCCCAGGCCGCACCGCAGGCCGGGGCTCCCACCGTGGAAACCAGTTCCACGCCGAGTGCCGAAGTGCCGATGGCAGGAGTTGCTCAAACCGCTCCCCCCGCCTCCGCGACGCACATCGTCAAACGGGGCGAGAATTTGATTTCCATTGCACACCAGCACAGCACCACAGTGGCGGAGCTTCTGAAGCTCAACAAGATTACCGACGAACGGAAACTGCAGATCGGCCAAACGCTGCTCCTGCCTAGCCCGAGCCCCACAGCATCCCCCCAACCCTAACCCAACAATCCAGCAGCATGGATACTTCACTTAAGTGGTTTTTGATGAAATCCGACGACGGAACCGTCTTCGGGCCGCTCGCTTTCGAACAATTGCGGCAGTGGTCTGTCGATGCGTGTATTTCGCCCTTGGACAAGGTTTCCACCGACTCCAAGACATGGGTGAAAGCTCCGATGATCCCGGAACTCCAGATGGATTACCTTCTGGAGTTAAGCCCAGACTCCTATTACGGGCCCACCACGGTGGGCGCTGTGCGCGAATTTTTCACCTCCGGTGAAATCACGGCCGAGACGATCATCACCAACTGCAAAACCGGCGAAGAAAAGCCGCTCGCGGAATTTCCGGTATTTCTCGCTCATGAAATTCCCTCTCCGCGCCCAAACGTTCGCGAGAATCTCCAGGCCCGCATTCGGGAACTCGAAGAAGCCCTGGTCGAGGAGCGCCGGCTTCGCAATGCCGCCGAAGTCATGCGAAACAAGGCGGAGAACCGCGTCGCGGAAATCGAAGAGCTCCTCAAATAACGCGATTTTCGCTCATGGCCAGGAATCAAGAAAGTGGCGTAATTGGAAGTGGGTGCAAAACTCAGCGCCAAAGGCGCGGCCTCATACCAGCCTGGGGCACCGCCCCAGGAATTAGCGTACCCAAGCGCAAAGGACTGAAGGTCCGAACCATTTTCTCCCAAAGATGGCACGGGCTTTCAGCCCTGGTCCAATCGCTTGCCAAGTCCAGGGCCTACGCTTCGCTCCGACCCAGGCTGATATGGGCCGCGCCTTTGGCGCTGAACTGAAAACTCCCCCATTCCCAATCGCGTCCATCAAGGAAAGCCCCGAAAAAAGCGTGCTGACAAGCCCGGCTAAGTTGAACTACTCTAATACGAGATGCTTTTACGCCTGATCGTCGTCACTTTCTCAATGGCTGCTGCCGTTTCCGCAGTCGGCTTGGCGCCATTGACCGCTCAGGAACTCGCTTCGGCGGCGAAAGTCGATGCCGTGACGATTCCCAGCCCCGGCGAACTGATGGCCGCGCTCAATAAGGAAGCCAAGCCCAACTGGCAGACCCAATATCGGCCTCCGATCCCGACCACATTTCCCAGCCGCATCCAGATTGCGCTGAACGTGGGGAGCTTGATCGCCGACGGCTACATCGCGGTGGAAGCCGAGGACAGCCAGCAGGTCAAAAACATCGGCAAAGACATTATCGCCCTCGCGAAAAGCCTGGCCGTGAGCGAGAGCGTCATCGCACGGGGCAGCAGTATTGTCGATTTTGCGGAGAAAAACGAGTGGAACTCGCTCAAGGAAGAGATGGAGGCCACCCAGAATGAGGTGAAATTGGCCCTTCTGGAGCAAAACGACTCGGAATTGGTCAGCCTGGTAAGCTTGGGCGGTTGGATTCGCGGCGTATCGGTCGTCAGCGGCTGGATCGCCGGCAACTACACACCGGGTTCGGCCAAACTACTCCGTCAACCGGCAGTCGTGGCGCTGATGCGAGCAAAAATCAACGAGCTGCCTGAGAAAATGCAGGCCGATCCCCTGATCAAGAGCATCGCCAGACAGCTTGCGGATATTGAAAAGCTGGTCTCTTTTTCAAGCGACACAGTGCCAACTCAGGACGATGTTAAAAAGCTCAGGGAGCTCTCAATCGCCCTTGTTCAGGAAATTTCGAAAAAGAACGAACAGAAATGAAACGGCTATTTTGCTTTTCGCTTCTCATCATGGCGGGGTGCGGCGCGTTGAGCCCGCGTGGAGTGGCGGCGGAAAGCAATGCCGAGGTTCAGGCACGCTCCGCCGCGCTCGAACTGGCGGGAGCCTTTTCCAACGACGGATTTAAAATCCGGGACGGGCGCTGGCCAACCAGCATCGCCGTCAAACAGCCCCGATTTATCCAAGTGAACCTTTACGCGGGGAACCAATACTGGTTTATCGCGGCGGCCAGCGATGAAGCGAAACGGGTTGAGGTCACGGTTTTCAATGAGAACGGCGAACCTGTTGCCACGGAGCCTCACCAGAGCGGCGTGCGGGCTGCGGCAGGATTTTCGCCTCAACTGAGCGGACCGTATTACGTACGGATCGAAGAACTGGAAGGCAACCCGGCCTCGGTGTGCCTGCTTTACAGTTACAAATAAAACGCGTGGGGGGATGAACGTCCCCACCCAAATTTGGAGGAGACATTATGGAAGCATCAGCCAAGACCGCCGAGAAGACCGGACCGCGGGTCAAACAATTCTCGATCTTTTTGCCAAACAAAGTCGGCGCTCTCTCAGACGTGGTCAAAGTGCTCCACGAACACAACGTCCATGTGCTGGCAATGAACGTGCAGGACTCGGCGGATTCCGCCATTGTCCGGATCGTCGTCAGCGATCCCGAGCAAGTGCAGGATCTTCTGGGAATTCACGACATCCCCTATTCGGCCTGCGACGTGGTCGTTGTGGAGATGCGCGAGGGAGCAACCGAACTGGCCAAGCTGCTGACGGCGCTCTTGATGGCGGAAGTGAACATCCATGGCAGCTATGGACTGCTCACCCGCCCCAATGGCAACTGCGCGTTGGCACTCCACGTCGAGGATAACGACTGCGCCTCGGCGGTGCTTCGCAGCCACGGGTTCAGGATTTTGAGCCAGATGGATATTTCAAGGTAATTCTGGTTCATTAAGCCGTCCTGCGATGACCCAGTTCGACCAAGCTCTCGCCCTCGTCCACGACACGCTTTCCGAGATGCGTGCGAATTCGTCCGTCCAGGAAGCGCGAGCCTCGACGGAGTCGGTGCGCCAGCTTTTGGCCGCAGCACGAGTCGCATCAAGCTCTCGCTCCGCGAACGCTCCGGCCAGCGGAGCCGCCGAAGGAGCGCGGCCCCGCAACCCGGCAACGGGTTTGGCTGCGAGGACGAACTCAATGATCGAAGCTTCCTCACGTTCGGCCAGCAGCGCCGCACAAGCCCACATTCCCATTGCGGTTCCGATTCCGAAGATCGCTGCGGCACCGCTCCCCGCTCATTTAATTGCCAAGCCATCGGCGGGCTCGAAGGCGGAACGCCTTGAGCAGTTGCGCGAGCGGGTGGTTTCCTGCGTGAACTGCGAGGCGCTGGCGGCGTGCCGCTCCAAAGTAGTCTTCGGGGCCGGCAACCCGGAAGCTGAATTGATGTTCGTGGGTGAGGCTCCGGGAGAGGAAGAAGATATTCAGGGCGAACCGTTCGTCGGGAAAGCCGGGCAACTCCTGACCAAAATCATCGAAGCGGCGGGCTTCAAACGCAACCAGGTCTATCTCGCCAATGTGCTCAAGTGTCGGCCCGATGTGCCGCCGGGCGAAAGCGGGAACCGCAAACCGCACAAGGGCGAGATCGCGGCGTGTATGCCGTTTTTGATCAAGCAGATCGAGATCATAAAGCCGAAATGCATTGTCGCGTTGGGGACCACCGCCATGGAAGGATTGGTGGGCAAAGAAGTGCGGATCCGAGAAGCGCGGGGTCATTGGAACTCGTTCAAAGGGATCCCGCTGATGCCGACCTACCATCCCGCGTATTTGGTTCACAACCCGAGCATCGCAGAGAAGCGGAAGGTCTGGGAAGACATGCTGCAAGTGCTGGAACTGCTGGGGAAACCGATCACGCAGAAGCAGCGTGGGTTTTTTCTGACGAAGTGAAGCGAGGAATGGGACGGGTGTGACCGATAGGACTTATGGGACCGATGTGATGACGCTCTCGACTTTGCTGTATTTTCTCGGGGCCTCGGTGGCGTTGACGCTGGCGCCGACCTCACAGCAGTTCTTCTCTGTACCAGCGTCTTGGCCGGGTATTCAGCAATTC